>JANNPH010000240.1:0-2485 GCA_031399965.1 Gloeobacteraceae cyanobacterium SOY_34_metabat_159
GTTAGTACTACTGGGTCATAAATTCCTCGTGCGATTGAAGATAGCTGCTTGGCGTGGTTAAAGTATGAGTTGAAATGGGTGTTGTCCAGGCGCAGTTCCAGACGGTTGAGGAGATTTACGGTTTGGTCTGGACTGCTGTAGCCAGTAAAAGGCCGATCGAAGCCATTTACCAGGACCGGCATCGCTTGTTTTGCCCGCACCGGTTGGGGCGGAATCGGGAAGGACAGCTTCGCGTTCTGTGTTACCAGACTGGTGGCGAAAGTCAGAGCGGGCTCGACCGCGTGGGTTCACCTGCGAACTGGCGTTGCGTCGCACTCGAGAAACTGAGCCGGGTCAGATTACTCAGTGATGGCTGGCGTACAGCACCGAATCATTTACGCCCGTCCACCTGTGTAGCAGAAGCCGATATCGATGCCGAGGATCATCCAGGGTGCAACCCGCAGAACGGGCAGTGAGGCAGTTGCCTCAGCAGCAAGCGCGCCAGCATCATTCGGAGTGTCGCTATGGAATTCGGATTATGCCGCTCGGGGCGGACGCGGTGAACCGCGTGGGTGGAAGTCCGGTTCCGGCCCGGGGGCAACGAATCCGAGATGGCCGGCGCGGGCAGAGGGGGAAAAACGGGTCCGCTCGGCGACAAGGAACCCATAAGCTGCGATGCACAAAGTGGCGTGATGGTGGAAGCCGAGCCAGTTACGGCCTTCAAAATGGCCCAGTCCCAACTCCTGCTTCAATTCCTGGTAATCCCGTTCGATGATCCACCTGTGCTTTGCCATTTTAACGAGAGCTTTGAGCTCGATATTGGAAGGGAGTGTCGATATCCAGTACTTGATGGGCTCGGCTTCGCCTCGCGGCCATTCGATCAGTAACCACTCCTCCGCGCGGGGTTCGGCTTTCTCGTAATCGCGGTGCGCAGGGCGAACTCGCAAGGCGGCAAAGCGCGATCGTAATTTTCGGTCTGTACCTTCACGCCAGCTGATTTCCCGGAATGCACTGGCAGGCAGACTCATGGCCAACTGCTTCACCGAAACAGGCTGATGATCTGCGCTCCGCTGCAACAATCGTGGCGGTCGTCCATTCTGGTTTCGCGGTTTGGCAGGCAATGGCTGCTTTCCCGGTTCCCAAACCGTCACGGAGCTTTGCACCCCCATTACATATTGCAGTTGCAACTGGGTGAGTTCATCACGAAAGCCGGTGTTGATGCCGTATGCAGCATCGGCTAGTACAACTCCGCGGGGCACCTGCGCCTCCACTGCTGCGCGAATCTGATCCAGAGCGATGTCCGGTTTGGTCTGAAATTCAACCTCTTCGGGCACCTCTGCCTTTTCTCGCCGCGAAGCGTCCTCAGCCCAGTCCTTCGGCAGATACAAACGATAAGCGACGGGCAGGCTCGAATCCCACGTTGCTACAGATAGGGTGACCGCAATGCGGCAATTCTCCTGCTTACCCACTTGCCCACAGTACTGACGTGTGACTCCGACTGAATGCCGGCCTTTCTTCGGGAAACCGGTGTCGTCGACGATCCAGGCCAACACCGGTCCTCGCTTCTGCATCGCGGGCAGGACATGCTTGCGCACTTCATCGAGCAGCGCTTCGTCGCTCCAGTGTGCTTTGGCGACCAAATGATGCAGCGACTGACGCATGGGCTGCACCCTGCCAGGATCGAGGCGGGCCGCCATGGGTTCAATGCTCTTGCGCTCGCCGGGCAACAGTAGTCCCTTGCAGTAATTCTTCAAAGGCACGTGCCGGTCTTCGTGCCCTGCGGCTTTCGCCAGGCCTTCCATGTATGCCGCAAAGCGTTTCTCTTGTGGGCCTGGCGCGGAAAGGCGTGTTCCCACAAAACAATTCTACAACAGAATGTTCTTTTATGACCCAGTAATATTAGCAGGCTGCTGAAAAAGTCTGAAAATCACCCTCGAAAATCACTCCCGCGCGGTGGTGGGCGCCAGCGGCGACGGATTGTAGCCGAGCCTTCGGAGGGCCTTGAGATGGTGCTGGATGCAGCGTCTGACTGCCCTGGGGTTGATCGCTTCACCGTGCTCAACGTAACGTTGTCCCTGGTGCAGAATGTTCCAAATGACGCGGCAGAGACGATGACCGATGGCCCACACTGCTTTTGTATAGCCGAGACGGACGATGAGGCGGCGGAAGACAGTTTGAAAATGACAGTCTTTGGTTCTGGCAGCCGCTTGTGCAGCCTGGCAGAGCAGGCGTCGCAGGAAGGGGTTTCCTTTTGCACAGCGCGCCGAGTGGTTCTGTCCGGCGCTTTCATTGGAGCCGGGGCAGATTCCCACCCAGGAAGCCAGTTGCGCTGCCGACGGGAACGCGGCGGCGGTGGGGCCGATCTCGGACAGGATCTCTTGTGCGGTTGAGTTCGTCTATTTGTTTGTCGAGCAGTTCGATCCGATCCAGTTGCTGCCCCAGCAGTGTGCGGTGTACGGCTGTCATGGCGCCGGTGAGCGCATCGGTCAGCACGGCTTTGCCGCAC
>JANNPH010000241.1:0-32079 GCA_031399965.1 Gloeobacteraceae cyanobacterium SOY_34_metabat_159
CAGTTGAGTCAACTTCGAGACTGGTTCTCTGACCTGAGAGCCGGATTGCAGCACAGAGCTACCAAAGGCACTCGCAGCACCCGTAGACGCATCCGGGAGTTGCAGGCACGGCTTCGGGGTAGAGAGAAGAGAGTCCAGGCCAACATCAACCACACCATCAGTTCCCGTATCGTCCAGGCCGCTAGAGCTTTGGGGTGGTCTATTGCCCTTGAAAACCTGACGGGCATCCGGGACAGAATCAACCAGCAACCGAGAAGCAAGACGGAGCGCCGTCGCTCGAACAGTTGGGCGTTCTATCAACTGCGCCAGTTCTTGACTTACAAAGCAGTCAAGTTTGGGGTGCCGTTGGTGCTGGTCAACCCGGCTTACACCTCGAAGACCTGTCACTGCTGCCGCCGCATTGGCGACCGGCAGGGCAAGCATTTCAAGTGTCTGAACGGTTGTGGGTGGCATGGTGATGCAGATTTGAATGGTGCAGTGAACATTTCCCAATTGGGGCAGTCTGTAAACCTGCCTCGCGGTCCCTGGATGGCTTGCCGGGTGGCGAGTGGTCTGGAGGGCTTCTGAAAGCCACGCGGCCTTGTGCCCGTGGTCGTTTACGGTTGCCTCAGACGGGTGCGGGCGAGGCGAGGCGGCGTGAGCAACTGGCCGAAGAAGCGGTGGGGGTGCTTGCCTGCAAGCAACAGCCAAAGACCGCACCCCCAGACCACCAGGGTGATAGTCCAGATCCAGTTGAGGCCGAGGATACCGTTCAGGAGGGCGTACCCTCCGATGGCCGTCAGCATCCAGGGAAAGACCAGATCCCCCGGGATGATGTTCATGAAGTCGGCTTTCTGCCCGAGGCGGCGGTTGAGCTTGCGCATATTGAACTCCTAAGGAATGACGAGGGTGGTGATCACGTCGCCGACGACGACGCTAATCGTGGCAAGGATCGGTACCCGCGCCGTGGTTTGCCAGTCTTCGTCGTTCCTGGCAGCCTGCACCGTCCTGACAATTCCAAGCGCGATCCAGATGAGCAGTACGGCGCGCAGTACGTTGACGGTCATATCGACTCCCGCTCCAGCAGTCGCGTTGCCGGTGCTGATAAAGAGGGCATTCAGCCAGAGACGGGCATTTTCAAAGAAGACGGCGTGGGCTACGTCCGGATGTACGAGGCTATCGGCCAGGGGAACGAGGGCGAGAGCGCAGGCGCGGACGAGACGGGTGGTGAGCTTGCCGCCGTTTTGAAGTGATTTCTGCATGATGTGGACCTCAGAGTGTTTGGGATTGGGCGAGAGGACGCACGATGGCGAGGGCCATCTGGCTACCGAGGGAGGCGAGTAGCTGCCCACGCATCTGCGCGTAGGCACCGGTACGGGCGCGCTGTAACTGACCTGCCGCCACCAGGCCGAGTAGACCCGGCGAGCAGGTGCAGCCACTTTGCACGGGGGAAGCAGCCTGCCTGAGAGGAGCACGGTAACTCCTCGCAAACTGGCCAAGATTGTCGGCGTAGTGCGGGTTGTACTGTTTCCAGCTACTGCCGTTGTGCGACGCGGCAATGCGAGCCGGGTCTTTCGTGTTCAAAGCCCGTGCGAGGCCGCCGGTGCGTCCCTGGGCATCCTGGCCGTGGCGGACGAAGCTTCCGAAAGCCTCGACCTGGGTTGTCGGGTCCGGCGAGCGGATTGCTGTGAGCAGTTGGCCGGCACTCTTGCCGCTCGCCCGCTGCCATTGCCGGTCGAGGGTCTTGTAGCCAAGAATTTGCCCGTAGCCGTGGCTGGTCGCCAGTTCGCGCCGCTCACCAGGTGTGAAGGCCGCAAAACTGCGCATCGCATCGAGCTTGCCCTGGGTACTCGGGTTGGGGCCGGTCATGCTGGAGAGCAGGCCGGGCAACTCGGGGCTGACTTTAGGCGCGTTCTCGAACAGTGCACCGATCTGGCGCTGGTCGCGCACCGGGTCGAGGGTGGCGAGCGGAGCCTGATTGAGGTGCTGGTGGAGGCGGTCGAGAGGTCTTGCGACACTCGCCTCCCAGCGCGGCAGGTTCTGCGCGCCACCCCCGGCTTCCTGGCGCATCAGCGCATAGAAGAGATCCGGAGGAATGGCCGTCTGATTCGGGCCGCCCCGCGCCACACCTTCGACGACATTCCGGTAATCGACGCCCAGGTGGGTGGTGCGGTTGACCGTGCTGTCGAGTACCTTCTGCTGCATCTGTAACTCTGTGGGTGTAAATTCGGCGGCACGCTCACCCACTGCTTTACCGAGCTTTTGGGCCGTTTCCCGGTCGAGCGTGCCGACCGGGAGGCCGTGTTCGCGCTGAAAGGTCTGCACTGCCCGGCTTGTGCCCGGTCCGTACTGCCCATCCATCACTGCCCCCGCAGACGCCCCGGAGCCCGTGGCATAACCTAAAAACACCAGCTGTCGCTGGAGACTTTTTACGGCTGCGCCGTTGGTCGTGAATGCCTGGGCACCAGACTCCGTGCCGAGGGCTTCAAACCCTGAACGGGCCTGGGCAGCCTGTGACTGGGACGCATCACCGAGGGCGACCGAACGCCATCTCGGATCTAGAAAATCCTGCATGTTTCCTCACGGCTTAAAAGGCGTAGGTTCTCTGGGCCAGTTCGTCGCTAATCGCTTGATAGATTGCCTGGAAGGTTGTTTCGTGACCGCGCTTGTCTGTTTGCAACTCCAGGTTGAGCAGGCTGCGCACGGCGATTTCGAGGCAATCGAGGCGGGCTGCAAGGTACGCTCCCTGGCTCATCTGTTCGGCGAGCACCAGGTTGCGGGCCTCGACGACGACTTCTGCAAGCCCGGCCGGGCTCTCTAGCGGTTCAGCGGTGGGGTCGATATCCAGGTTGTGTTCGACGAGCGCCAGCAAATATTCTTCCGGGGTGCACTCGACCTCGCGGCTGGCGGCAAGCAGTTGGGCCGCAAGTGCGCTGCTGATTTGTAAGGTGATCGTCTCGTGTGTCATCGGTTTACTCCTCAAGCTGCCTGGGCTTGTAACTGGACAAGTTGTTCGCGCTTGCGCCCGCCCTCAGGCCAGTAGAGACGGACGGTGTTAATGCCCAGTTCGTCTGCTGCAATCTGCCAGAAGAGTCGGGCTGTGCGGTGGCGCAGGCAGCCGAGGGTAAATTCGGCCTGGTACGGGTCGGTACAGGTGATTTGCCACTCGCCGTCTATGATCTGCGCCGGTAGTTGGCCCAGAAACTGGCGATATTCGGCTGGGGGACTCACTTCGTTGAAAAGCCGCCGCCAGAAGGGGCGCACCGTGGCGGGTTGTTTACTGCCCGCTTTAACCCGTGCAAGCCTCGCCGCCAGAAAGTCCTGGTCTGTGTTGTAGTGCCAATCCCGTCCGGCAAGCATCTTCTCGATGGCCTGGCAGGCGGGAACATGAGCGTAGTGCTCCCAGCGCACTGTGTCGCGTCGGCACAGGTCCAGGTAAAATACAGCCCGCTCCCACGCCTCGATCGGCTGATGCAAGCGGCGTACCAGTTGGGCAATAGTGGCCGGGTCGCGGCCTTCCCGGCGCTCGACCTGTTCGAGGTGCATCGTCAGGGCCACCCACCGCTGGGGAACGCTGCGGCGCGTGTCAGGAGAAAAAGTGGCATGGTCCGTACTGAGCGGCACGCCCTGAGCGTCGTTGGGGCAGCGACCCTGGGCAAGCAATCCCTGAATCTTGCCCAGGTCCTGGCCATACTGCTTTTCGAGTAGAAAGCTCAAGAGCTGTTCGCGCACCGACCCGCTCCAGTGTTCGACCAGTGCTCCCCACTGCTCGACTCCGGGACTGCTGCTCTCGCTACCGTGCTTGATGAGAGGACGGCCCTGAATTCTGGCAATCTCGGCACGCAACATGCGTACTGAGAGTTGCTCGACTGTCCCGGCCGGGGTACCTTCCTGCAATAGCCGGGTTGCTTGCGCCGGCTGCAGGCGCATCAACTCGGTCAGCCGTCCGATGCCGAGCGAGAGTACGCCATGCAGGTCTGTGCGTTCGGCGAGCCGCATCGCATGACGGGCACAGGTGTGGCCGAATGGGCAGGTCTCAGAGTCGAGAAAACTCTCGAAGCGCTGATGACCGAGTTGCCGGTAAAGGCGCTGTTCTTTAATCGCAAGCAACGCCTTGCCGAGGGCGAGCCGCTCCTCGGCGTCCGGGTCGCTGCAATCTTTCAGGTTGTCCAGTACTGCCAGTTGTGGAATTGCCATCACCACTTCTCCGTTTGTGTGGTGAATTCATGTTATCTAATCAGGGTAATTCCCACAACTGGGAATAAAGAACTGTCAGGTGCCAGACGCAGGTGGGACAGGACTGGAACAAGCCAGGGGGTTTTGCTCCCCGAGACCGGGTGTTAAACTAGGGCTTGCCGGAGAGGTGGTAGAGCGGTTAATTGCATCGGTCTTGAAAACCGAAGAGGCGGAAGCCTCCGTGGGTTCGAATCCCACCCTCTCCATAAGACTTTCAGAACTGGAGCCAGTTCTGGGGCTGATTTTACCGCTCGGCACGGCGGAAATCCTGGCCGTAGCGTTGATGCTCTGCTACACGTCACTGCTCCGGGCGGCGCTTGAAAAGAGTTTTGCCAGCGAACCGAACCCGTAAGCCGGGGTTCCTGCAGCACTAACTAAGGAAGTCAGTCCTCGGCACGGCAATAAACCGCATTGCTGCTCCGTCGCCGTCGCATTGCCCGCGTCATGGAAAGCCTGAATCGGTATGGAACTGGCTTGAGGTCAGCGGGCGAGCCAGCGGGCAGCGTCCTTGGCGTGGTAGGTGAGAATCAGGTCTGCCCCGGCCCGCTTCATCGAGAGCAGTGTTTCCAGGACGACGCGCTCCTCCTCGATCCAGCCTTTGAGGCTTGCTGCTTTGACCATTGCGTACTCGCCTGAGACGTTGTAGGCGGCAACGGGCAGGTTGGTGCTGCGTTTGACCTGGTGCAGGATGTCCAGATAAGCGAGGGCCGGTTTGACCATCAGCATGTCGGCTCCCTCGGCAATGTCGAGGGCAATCTCTTTCATCGCCTCGCGACTATTGGCGGGGTCCATCTGGTAGGTGCGCCGGTCGCCGAACTGCGGGGTCGAGTCGGCGGCGTCACGAAATGGCCCATAGTATCCGCTTGCGTACTTGGCGGCGTAAGAAAGAATCGGCGTATCGGCAAAGCCCGCTTCGTCGAGGGCACGGCGAATGGAACTCACCATGCCGTCCATCATGCCTGAGGGGGCAATCACGTCGGCTCCGGCCTGGGCCTGGGCGACGGCAGTCTTGCCTAAGATTTCGAGAGTCGGGTCATTGAGGACGTGGCCCACAGTTGTATCGCCGGGGGCAATCACGCCGCAGTGGCCGTGGCTTGTGTATTCGCACAGGCAGGTATCGGCCATCACGACCATTTCTGGCAGTGCTTGCTTGATGGCGGCCGTCGCCTGCTGGACGATGCCGTGGTCGTGCCAGGCTCCGGTTGCCCCGGCGTCCTTCTGTTCAGGAATACCAAAAAGGATCACAGACGGAATACCCAGATCCCAAACTTCACGCGCCTCTTCCACTGCTTTGTCGATAGAGAGCTGATAGACGCCTGGCATCGAACTCACTTCGCGGGCAAAACCTTCGCCCGGAACGACGAAAATTGGGCTAATCAGGTCGTCAGGACCGAGGGCCGTTTCGCGCACCATGCGGCGCAAAGTCGGTGAAGTGCGCAATCGGCGCGGGCGCGAAGACGGAAACATGGGACTCTCCTGGTACTCTTGCGACACCATAACATCGCCGACCAGGGGACTGCAGACCGCCTGTACTATCCCCAGACTCGACGAGCACTACTGAGAATACGCACTCAAGAGACCTGCGAATCCACTGGATTATTTGCTCCAGTAGTCCTCCAACAGGTAGGTAGTAGTTGTGTAACTTTCCCTGTGTCTGTAGACTTCCTGTGTAATTTCTCCCGTAGTATCATGTCGAACGATGCAATGCAGTCGCAGCTCTCGGAACTCTTGAAAGATAATGTGACCGTCGAAGACTTATATGGAAAGCTTGGGCAAATTTCGAAGGCACAGGTTGAGGACTACAAAGTAGCCTCCGCGATCAGATTTGAACCGGCAGGCCCCCAATCGGACGAAGTTCTGCAGTACTTTCAGGGACTGGGTGAGCGCATCTTTCAGCGCTTGAGCAGAGAGGTTTATGCGCTTTTCTGCGGCAAGGACGAGGGCAAAGACCGCGAGGAACTTCTTAAGGCGTTTGGACTTGGAGAACTGGCCCTGGCAGCGGCATTGACGCCTATATTGATCAGCAATTTCCTTGTGTCTCCGGTGGCTGCACCCATCCTGGCCGCCCTCGTGATCAAATACGTTGCAAAACCCATCGCAGAACCTATCTATGAGGACTTCTGCGACGCCTGGAGGAGTAAGCTGCCTGTAGATCCTGCGACGCCCGCACCTTGAGACGGACGGGCAAGATAGCCTTTGACGCCTGCCATCGGATTGCCAGGTTGGCAGTACTTGCAACCTGGCACGGTAGTCTCAACCTACCTGTGTCCTTTCCTTCAGCACCTGCAGACTCTTCTCGAAGCTGATCAAGCCGCTTCCCTGATGTTTGGGCTCAGCAGTTGCCAGCGGGGACGAAGCTCCCCTGATCGCTTCCAGGATGACCTCGGCCTCAATCTCGGGCTTTGCCTGCTTTAAAAGAGCGAACAGGGCTGTGACATGGGGAGCAGCAATGCTGGTGCCGTTACAGATTTTTGTACCACCGCCCGGTACCGTAGTGAGGATCTGCTCGCCGGGTGCAACCACAGCAGGCAAATTATCTCCCGAGCCGCTGCGTTTTCTTAAGGCGAGAGCGCGGTTAATCGCTCCAACGCTGAAGATAAAGGGTGATTTACCAGGATACAAAGACCTCCCCTGGGGAACGTTGCCGATGGCGGCGATCAGGGCAATGCCCCGCTCATCGCAAGCTCGAAATGTCTCGTCCAGGTCGGTACGCCCCTCCCCGTCACCGCCCCCCAGCGACAGATTGATCACGTCTACCTGCTGCGAGATTAACCACTGCAATCCTTCGTTCACCATAGACCACGTAGTCTCACCATTGCGATTGCGGTTGAGCACCGAGACGACGTAGAGATCAGCCTCAATGGCAATACCGTGTTCGGCGGAGACCAGGACCCCGGCCACACTTGTTCCATGACCGTACACCAGCGGTTCGAGTGCGGGCTCAAAGGCTTTTGTGACCGTTGCTGGACCTTTTCCTTCCTCGACCAGGGCAAATCCTTTCAACCTGGGACTGAGGGCAGGGTGGGTAGGGTCGATGCCAGTGTCCAGAATGCCAATCTTGACGTTTGCTCCGGTCAACCCGTAGTCCTGTCGAAACTTGCTGACTTTCAGGAGTTCAAGATTCCAGAGGTCAGAGTCTTCGCCGGCCTGGGTTTCTAGTTGTTCAAAATGGGGTGCAGGATAAACAAAGTCCTCGTGCACCATCTCCACGGTAGGGTGCTGTCTCAGCTGCTCATGCTGCACATTGTCGCCCCACACGACCACAGCGTTGACTAGCCATAGGGGCTCGATTTTTTGCGCCTGTGGATCTGACTCGTCTTCTACATCCGTCTGCGGTCCAGCTTCCGCGAGCACCTCCGCAGCAAAATTGACGAACTCTGTAATTCCTGAATTCCGTACGGTGTTGAAGCTCAGGAGAAAAGCATATTGAGGGAAAACTCCCACTTCTCGAATTCGATAAATAAGGCGGCTTTCCACAAGCAACTTTGGGGGAGGTGCAAGCTACAGGTTTATCTACTTAGCCAGCACATGCATGCTGCCTTTATTGACAGAGATCAATGGTACTTCGCCGGTATCTTCCGAGGTATCGACGGCATATTTCTTGATGCTCACACTTGCACCGATGAGCGATGCGAGATCGATGCCTTGCCCTTCCCCAGCTTCTTCGAGATAAGCTATCGTCTTTCCGCGCTTGTGATCGACTAAAGCATATTCAGAGCATGTTGCAGGGCTCGGGGCAGAGTGAGCTACCACGCCTCTCAGTTCTTTCTTTGCAAAAATCTTCATCAGCCGAGCCTCTATCACAAACAGACAAAATGGCCAATATCCATCTCGCCCGCTCATCCAAGCTAGCTCAGTGCACCAGTCCGGTCAACTGACCTGGGAGTGTAATACTACTTGCTGATCCTGTTCAGCCTCTGGACGATACCTGTTGAGTAGAGGGACAGTGACGACTTCAGAGCGTCCCGGCAAACACCCGGCGGGCCGGACCCGTCATCAAAAGGCGATTTGTCTGCGCATCCCAACGGATAGCAAGCGGTCCGCCGGGTAACTCGACAGTCGCCTCGGGCTCACTCAGGCCATTCAGGACAGCAGCCACCAATACAGCACAAGCTCCCGTGCCGCAGGCAAGGGTCGGTCCGGCTCCGCGTTCCCAGACGCGCATGCGCAGGTGGGTGCGGCTGAGCACCTGGACGAAGTGCGTATTGATCCGAGCCGGGAAGCTTTCGTGGTGCTCGAAGCGCGGACCGAAGCGTTCGAGTGCGACCGCTCCTGAGTCGGGTACGAAGACGATGGCGTGCGGGTTGCCCATATTCACGCAGGTGACTTCAAAAGAGACGCCATCGACGGTAATCGGGACGGCGACCACTTTTTCGCTTCCTGAAACGAGCGTCATCGGGATCTCAGCGGCGCTTAGGTAGGGCGGACCCATATCGACGCGGACTTGACCATCTTCCAGTAGCTCGATGGGCAGGATACCGGCCAGGGTCTCGACTCGATAGCTACCGTGGGCGGCTTCAATACCCAGACTGCGGGCAAAGTGGGCCAGGCAGCGTATACCGTTGCCGCACATCTCTGCTTCAGAGCCGTCGTTGTTGAAGATGCGCATGCCGAAGTCAGCGACCGGCGAGGGCAACAGGAAAATGACGCCGTCCGCACCGACGCCGAAGTGGCGGTCGCAAATTTGGGTTGCCTCTTCTAAGGTGACGAGCGGTTGCGTACTGGCGCGGTTGTCGATCAGGACGAAGTCGTTGCCGAGGCCTTCGTACTTGACGAAGGGCAGTTCGCTGAGCATTGCAGTATTTCCTATCCGGCGGCTTTCCTCATCATGCCACTGCTCAGTACTCGTTGAAGATGCGGCGGATCTCGGCGCGGTCGCTGGTTTTAGTCAGTGCCAGCATCAGCAGGATCCGGGCCTTCTGAGCGCTGAGGTTGTCGGCGGCAATGATGCCGTCCTGCTGGAGGCGCGGACTATCGAGCACGCGCCCGCTGCCGGTCCGGCTGCTGGAGACTACGGCCACGTTTTTGGCAGCTTCTTTGATGGCCGTGCGCTGATCCTCGGTCACCCCACCGCCGCCGCTACCGGCGACTACCAGCCCGCGCACCCCGGCTTTCACCCACATGTCGATGACCGCACGCGAGGAACCGATATAAGAAGTGACGATCTCGACCGTCGGCAGCTCTTTTTTGCCGGTGAGGTCGAATTCCGAGCGGTAAGTGTGGCGGCGAGTCGGCTCCCGGTAGTAGACGACGGCGTCCGGGTCGGCGTAGCCGAGGAAGCCCACGTCGGGCGAGCGAAAGGCTTCGAGGCGGCGGGTATTAGTCTTGGTCACCTCGCGAGCAGCGTTAATCTCGTCGTTGAGCACGACCAGTACGCCCTTGCCACGCGAGGCCGGGGCGGCGGCGGTGCGCACTGCATTCACCAGGTTGAGGGGGCCATCGGCACTGAGGGCCGTGGCCGGCCGCAGAGAACCGACGAGCACGACCGGCTTCTCGGTGCGCACGACCAGATTTAGAAAATAAGCAGTCTCTTCGAGGGTGTCCGTCCCGTGGGTGACCACGAGGCCGGTCACCTCGGGCCTGGCCAGGATTGCGTTTACGCGTTCCGCCAGCTTCAGCCAGAGGGCGACTGTGATGTTGGCACTGCCCGTATCGGCAATTTGCTCGACCTCGACGCGGGCGACGCGGTTCAGTTCGGGGACGCTCGCGACGAGGGACGGCGCATCGAGGCGCTTCAGGCCGGTTGCACCTGGTCCGTAATCACTGAGTCCGAGCGTGTCTTTTGCCCGACTGGCAATCGTACCGCCCGTGGTCAGCACATAGACGAGTGGTAGGGGCTCGGCGCACACGCCCGGTACCATCGCAAGCATCAGCAAACAAACCAGCAAGCGACTCCATCGGTTCAATAACATTGACGCACTACTCCTCACGAACATTAGCAATCACAGAACCGCAGGTAATGAAAGCAACTCAACAGCTCCAGCCTGGGATTTTAGACCCATTAAAAGATAGACAATCAGCAGGGTGACTGACAGTTGGCCAGTGATGATCGTATGCATGTCGGTCTACTTGCCAGCGGCTAAATTCGCACCAAAAGAGTTGAAAATATCCGCGCAGAAGTACAAAGCGTTACAAATCGAGGGCAAGCCGGATGCTCAGTCACTGCTTTGATCCTGGGAAGTTGATTCACCCAAAAACATATCGCTGCTGGAATTGACGAAATGTTTGTATTAGACAGAAAGTCGGTGCTGGGGACTGTAGACAATACCTAGCGATTGTGATTTTGCCAGCCGTGCCGGTTCCTGTCCAGGACCGACCGGACCCTGGTCCGATTTAACTTAAGTGTGGGGAGGTAAAGAGGATGTTCAAGTTGACCCATCGACACTTGCTGGTTTGGGTTGTCGCCGCACTGCCGGCTACCGTCCTGGTGTTACCGGCTGTGGCCGGGCCGGCCACCACTGTTGCCGCTGTACCCAGGAGCGTTGTGCAGTACACAGCCCCGGCCGGGGCCTGGCTCGGAGCACGGGAACTGAGCGAACAGACGAGTGGCCAGGCAAACGACCTCAAAGCCCGTCCGGCCCTCTGGGACTGGACGAAGCCGGTCACGGTACCCTCCCCTATTGCCCAGACGCCTGCTGTCCCGCCCACATCCACCGCTCAGACTTTGCCTGCCGACGAAGGAGGCGACATCCTCGATGAAGTCTCGGTCACGGCGACTCGGCGCGTTGTCCGCCAGCGCGATACGACGGCCACCACCTACACCGTCAAAAAAGAGGACTTCCGGGCGGTCGGTGCGAGTACGGTCGCCGACGGGCTGCAACTGGTGCCTGGACTCATTGCAGCTCCGGCTCTAGGCGGTGTGCGCGGCATCGGCAACACGTTTTTGCGCGGTTTCAACGACCAGCGCTTCGGCGCTTTGCGGGACGGTCTTTCGGTGACGCGTTCCTCCAACGGCCGCAGCGACATCTTCGGCTACCAGGCAGAAGACATCGAGCGCATCGAGGTACTGACCGGCGGAGCCACCCTGCGCTACGGCTCGGGGTCGGTCGGCGGCGTCATCAACTTGATCACCGAGACTCCGAAAGGACCGCCCAAGCTCACCCTCGCCTACGAACTGGGTAGCTACGGGTTCAGCCGCTACGTCGCCAAGTACGGCGGCGGCGACGACATCCTGAGCTACAACTTCACCTACGCCGGTATCGTCGCGGCCAACGACTACAACTACAGCTACACCCTGCCCAACAGTGCCAAATTTTACGGCACCACCAGTAACCCAAATGCCCGGCTGCCGGGAGCGATTACCACCGGCAACCAGTACCCCAACACCGGTACCAACGGCCGCAACTCCTTCAACTTGAGCGGTGCGGGCACCAACGACCCGGCCAACTTCGGCCCCATTGACCTGTACGGTTTCATCAAGCCCGAGGTCGGGCCACCGATCACCGTCAGCGGCAACCTCGGCTCGGTCGCCGGGGCGGCGAGCGACAGCTACTCAGGCAAGCTCACCTTCCGCCCTGACCCAACCAACCGGGTCACCCTCAGGCTCAACGCCCAAAACCGCAAATACATCGCAGGCGGTCCGGGCACCTACTCCGATGCCGTTTGCCGGGGGCAGTTCTCGACCGGGGGCAACTCGGTCCTCGCCGGGAGCGGGCGCATTTCGCCCGTCGATGTCAACGGCAACCCGCTGCCGTGCGACCCCCAGCGCTACATCGTGCTCACCCCCAGCACCACCCAGGCCCTGGGCGTCGGCATCTTTCCTTTTAACCGCACCCTCGACGGTCGCCTCTTCGAGGCCGGGCAGGCGTATCCGTTCGAGAATCCGTCGATTTCCAACACCAACGTGCAGCAGACCAACACTTCTCAGACCGAAGTGGCCGTCTTCTGGGACTACGACGTCAACCCGACGACTTCCATCAACAGCTACGCTTACTACTACCGGCTCACCGGTGCGACCTACGTCATCGACCCGTACCCCTACAACACCAACCTCCAGCAAGCCTTCGGCCTCGCCCGCATCCCAGGGCTGCCCGGCCAGCGCGTCCCCGCAGCGATCGCCCAGCCCTACTTCCAGAGCGACAAAATCGAGTTTCAGACCTCCTACAACACCAAGCTCTCGCCGGGTCAGGACCTTTCTTTCGGGATCAACTTCCTCGAAGACCGCTCCTACCAGCGCCAGATTGCCCAGGCCGGTCTCAACCCGTCCACACCCTTTTTCGATAAAGCGATCGCCCGCTACTCGTTTTTCTTGATCGACGACATCAACTTCAGCGAAGCATTCAAAGCAAACGCGGGCCTGCGCTATACGAGCAGTTCTCAGTTTGGCGAGCTTATCAGTCCGGCCGCAGGCTTCCGCTTCAGCCCGACCCGCTGGATCTCCTTTCGGGCCAACTGGTCCCAGGTCTTCAACGCCCCCAACCTGACCGCCATCAACCTGGCGGGCGGTGCCAGCCTCAGCAACCAGAACCTCAAGCCCGAAACCGGGGTTACCTACGATGTCGGCTTCGACCTCACCCCGGTGCGCGAATTTGGCCTGCGCTTTACTTACTTCAACACCTACCTCGACGGCGTCATCGGCGCGGCTACTTTCCTCAACCCCGACCCGACGACCTCGGCCCAGTTTCCGCTGCTCACCCAGAACGTCAACCTCGATAGCCGCCTGGCCACGGGCCTTGAACTGAGTGCCGACTATACCCCGACAGAACAACTGCGCCTCAGGGTGAGCTGGACCAACACCGACGCCCGTCCCTACGGCCCCGTCGACAACATCAACCAGAGCACCTTCCCCTACTTCTACAACTTCCAGGACCCGAACATTCCTTTCAACAACGTCCTCGTCAACGCTTCCTACCAGAATCGCGGCACGCTCGTGAGCCTGGTCGGCCGCTACGACAGCGGCAAGCGGCGCTTTAACGCCCTCGACTTCGTGCCGTCCTGGTTTACGCTCGACCTGAATACCGAGTTTCGGCTCAACGACCTGCTCACCCTCACTGGCAGCATCTTCAACATCTTCGATTCGCGCTACGAATACCTCGACGGCCAGTCGGCTCCCGGTATCACCTTCCGGGCCGGAGCCCGTCTCGAAATCGGCGGCTAGCCCCGTCCCACCCGGTTGATTGGGTACACGGCAGCGTGCCCCTATCCCGTTCCACCGCTGGTCCTTGCTCCCTTTGGGGTAGGGACCATTTGCTTTTTGCGCACTACTATAAGTAAATCCCGTTTCCCGGTGGCTACCCGTGGCTAAAGTCGGCATTGCAATAGCAGTTGTCCTACCGTTCCTCGTCACACCTGCTTTCGCCCAGCAGTACGGCAGCTACAGCCAGACCTACATCAACGGCAACCCGGTCGGCGGCTACCAGAATCCCTCCGGCGTCACCCTCCAGGTAGGCCCCAACGGCGTGCAGGCTTACCCAAACAACCCGTACAACGGCTCGGTCTACGGCGTGCAACAGCCGGGCGTCAACCGCACGACCGTCTACCCCAACATTCCGGGCACCAACCTGCCCAACCTCAGCCAACCTGGCTACATCGTCGATACCCTGCCCAACGGCACCCAGAACGTCTACCCGGTGGCCCCCGGCAACAACACCATCGCCATCCCCGGCTACAACAGATACCCGAACAATTTCCAGCAGGGAGTGTACCCGAACAATTTCCAGCAAGGGGTCTACCCGAACAACTTCCAGCAAGGAGGCTACCCGAGCGTGATCCAGCCGGCTCCAAATGCCAGCTATGGCCTGCGCCAGCCGAGCGTCAACAACCCGGCCTCCTCGGGTATGCGGCAGCCTTAGAAGGCCATCGTCCACTCGTAGACTTCGTAACTGGTCCAGACTTGATGTTGCCAGTAAGGGTCGTCCTCGACCAGGGTGCGCATCTCGGCCTCAGATTCGGCCTCGTAGATGCCGAACACTTTTGTGAGGTCGCGGGTCGGGCCGATAGTAAGCACTTTACCCTCCAACTTAAGGGCGGCTAGGCGTTCAAGATGGGCCTGTCGATAAGGAACCCGCCTCTCAAGCACATCTTTGCTGTAAGTGCCGGTCAGAACAAATTTTGCCATCAGTGACCTCCAGGGGAATGTCTGCTTTATCTCACCAGGGAATTACAGAGCAGGATATATACTCTATGGTTGAGCTTAACGTTTTTCAGGGGTACAACAGTGTTCGGATTGTCTAGTCAACAACTGCTTGAAAATGTTGCAAAGTGGTTGTTTATTGTCTTCGTAGTCTGCTATGTCGCTATTTTAATGACCTCTCCTCACCTGAATCCTATTGATGATTATCAATTGTTAGTGCATCAGGCAGGTGGATTTGTGACCCCATTTATCGATGCTGCCCTGGGACGTTTCTGCCCGTTTCTTGCCGGAGAATACAATCTAATCACCAGAATATTACCACCAGTGCCGGCCTCCTATTTTCTATATAACTCTGTTCAGCTGGTCATTTTTGCTGCTGTCTTCTCTAAAATTTGCAGTATTGCAACCAAGAATAAAATTGCAGTCTGGGTCACTTTGTTAATCTTTTTTACCTCGACTGGAGTGATGACTGCCTGGCTGCGACTGTTTGTTGGAGAGCGAAACGTTTCTTTTTGGTTCGCAGTCTGCATCCTCAGCTATCTGAGTTATCTGAATAAGCAGAGAGTGATTACTTTCGTGATCGCAGTATTCTCGGCGGGCATCCCCTTATTCTACAAAGAACCAGCTTTCCTCGCTCTATTCTCCTTTGCATTTCTACACCTGATTTCCTCGTGGAGAATCACGAAATTAACGGTAAAGCTACTCGACGTTGCGCTTATTTTGTGTGCAGCTACTTACGGTTTAGCCTACTTCTTCATCATTTACTTAAATCGCAGTTCGACAAACTATGCTGCTATTTTTGGCGCGTTCAGTTTTGAGAAGACAGCTTTGCAATTTTTCGCAAATGATCCTTTTCTTTTGCTGCTCCTGCTGCCGACAGTGCTGTGGAGAATATCTCGGCTCCTGCTCAGAAAAGAATCGTTTCACCCGGTGTACGATTCGATGCTCGGGGCTGCTATCACTTACGTCAGCGTCTATTTCAAGCTGGGCCTGGCTGGTCCCTACTATCTTTTACCTGCCTATGTCTTTGCCTTGCCAGGACTTCTGCACTTCCTGTTTCCAGAAGAAAAGTTAATGCTATCTCGCCAGCGTTTACTTTTCATTGGGGCAGTAGCCGTCATCACCTACGTGAATGCCTACCAGTTTCCAGTTTCCGCTTCTGTATTTCCATGGTCAATACAAACATTAAACAGGTTCAAATACGTCGCAATCAACTATGATGCCACTCTCAATTTCCTGGTTGCAGATATTCGTAAAAGGCATCCTAATGGGCAGGCCAACATCTACCTTAATTTAGGACCAAACTCAGGATACGAGGCGTACTTCAGTCTCTTCCGCTTTCTGGAATTTAAAGGGGTCGGGCCAGAGAAGTACTATCTAAAAAATGATATTTTAGAGACAAATGATTCCTTGGCGACACTGACGCCAAAGTCTCCAGCATTCAAATATTTTAAAAGTACTCGCCCGTCGCAAATGACGAGCGGAGACTATTTAATTGTTTTACCGCTTGCACTCTATGGGTACGTCGAGGAGACTCATGATCGTCTGGTCATCGATAAGAAGGCGCCCTTCTACGACTGCCTGGATGCTTTTGCGCCTGAGTATCAACTGATTTTCCGCACCGACAATGACTGGAAGTCTGTCTTCAAGAAGGCAAATGCTCATCCAGAATTGCAGGATGGAGGGCTTTGCCTTGGAGAGCCGAACTACTACGTGTTTGTCCGCAAGTAGACAGCAGGCTACGAATGGCAAGCCGGGAGCGGTGGTTGCTGGGCTAAGATGCTTGCCAACATGATCAAGAGTCGGCAATGGTGGCCCCGGATTTTGAACGGTTCAGCGCACTCGCGGCACAGGGCAATTTCGTGCCCGTCTACCGCGAAATTCTGGCAGATCTCGAAACGCCGGTCTCAGCCTGGTACCGCGTCTGTGAGTCCGCCCGTCACAGCTTCTTACTCGAATCGGTCGAGGGTGGTGAACGCCTCGGCCGCTATAGCTTTCTTGGCTGCGAACCGCTCTGGACGCTTGCAGCGCGCGCCGACCACTGCGAGCAGGTATTTCGCGATGGCCGGACTGTCCGCCATACAGGCGACCCGTTCGCTGTCCTCGACCGCTGCCTGGAACCCTACCGGCCCGTACATTTGCCGGAGTTGCCGCCGGGAATCGGCGGGCTTTTCGGCTACTGGGGCTACGAACTGATTCGCTGGATCGAGCCCAGGGTACCTGTCCACGCGGAGGCTGGGGCGCTACCGGACGGCTTCTGGATGCAGGTCGATTCGCTGCTGATTTTTGACCAGATCAAGCGCAAGATCTGGGTGGTGGCTTACGCCGACCTGCGCGAGTGTGAAGCGCGCACCGCCTACGATCTGGCTTCAGAGCGAGTTGATGCCCTGGTCGAGCGGCTGCACAGTGCCAACCCGAAGGCCCGCCCGCTCAGCCTCGATTGGACCGGCCAGCCCCTTGCCCGCCCGCAGAGCACTTTTACCCAGCCGCAGTACTGTGCTGCTGTTGAGCGGGCACGAGAGTACATCAAGGCGGGCGACATCTTTCAGGTCGTCATCGCTCAGCGCTTCAGCACGCCTTTTAGCGGCGAGAGCTTCGACCTCTACCGCACCCTCAGGGTGATCAACCCCTCGCCCTACATGGCCTACTTCAACTTTGGCGACTTTCAGCTCATTGGGTCGAGCCCGGAAGTGATGGTGCGCCTCGACAAGAGCGAAGAGCGGCAGATTGCGACCCTGCGTCCGATTGCCGGTACGCGCCGCCGGGGACTGACCGACACGGAGGACCGCTGGCTCGAAAAAGAACTGCTCGAAGACCCCAAAGAAGTGGCCGAGCACGTCATGCTCGTGGACCTGGGCCGCAACGACCTGGGTCGTGTCTGCAAGCCGGGAAGCGTCCAGGTCGATGAACTGCTCACCGTCGAGCGCTACTCCCACGTCATGCACATCGTCTCCAACGTCACCGGCGAACTCGCTCCCGACAAGCGGGTCTGGGACTTACTGCGGGCCACTTTCCCGGCAGGCACAGTAAGCGGTGCACCCAAAGTGCGGGCGATGGAAATCATCCACGAACTCGAACCCTTCCACCGCGGCCCTTACTCGGGAGCCTACGGCTACTACGGCTTCGACGGGCAACTGAACACGGCTATCACCATTCGCACCCTGGTCGTGGCGGCAGGTGAAGTGAGTGTGCAGGCGGGGGCCGGTCTGGTGGCCGACTCGGTACCCGAGACTGAGTATCAGGAGACGCTCAGCAAGGCGCGGGGCATGCTCGAAGCGATTGCCCGCGTCGGAGAGCGCCCGCGAGATTAAGCGCTTTGTCCTACACAAAGAAAGTCGGCCGTTTTTGCGACAGAAACCTCTTGCCGGTCAAATGTCTGGACCTGCAGCCAGAGCGGCCAGGCTTCCAGGGAGAACTGCATCACACTATTTTTGCAACAAAGCCCACTTTGGAAATCAACCTACCAGACAAAAGTTCGCTCTTCTTTCCATCGCTTATATTGAATACGCAGGTAGTTCTTGAAGTGAAACGGGCGGATCAACTGCAGGAATATAGCGCGACGCATCAGTGCTTCCGGCCAGATCTGGTTGTGCTGAATATCCAGGCACCATTCAACAATACGATGGAAGCAGACCTGTTCGCTAAACCAGTCCTGCCAGGCCTGATGTGCTAGATGCCCCATTTCGCCGGCAGATGATTCAAAAGATTTCAGGAGTCCAGGAATGCAGGCGACTTCAGCTTCGGGAACGCGAACAGAAAACGTGTTCCAGGAGGGACCAGCAGGCGGTACCCAGCCATCAGAAATGATGACTGGTACCCTTCCCATTTTCATGGCCTCGAATAGACGGATAGAGTTAGGTCCTAACCCGCGTGGGCAGAGTACAAACTTCGAGTGATAGATCACTTCGCGGTATTGCCTCCAGACCTGGTCGCGTTCTTGATCTGTCCCTGACGACCATATCCGCAAATTATCTGTGCTTGTGTCCATCAGAAAAGCATGGGATGTATCTAATTGCATGACACCCTGACGTAAGGGCGAGGTAATGACTGAACCAACGAACGAGAACAGATACTTTTCATTGCCATCTATTGGAATAAATTGAGAAGGCCGATTCTCGTTATTGGCAAGATAAAAGCCCGAGCGATACCGTTCGAGCTGGTAGTAACATTTCTCTATCGACGTATAAACGCCGCGCAGGAAACCAATTGGGAGGGGATTCTGGTCGAAGATGAAACACTTTTGGGCGTATCTCTCGTACACTGGATGGTTGCGTACGTATTCCTGGTACGAGCCTTGACCAGTACGTTCAATAAAAAGAATGATATCAGCTTGTGCAGGCTCCTGGACAAGCTTGTGCACTTTGAAAACATCCTGGGATGCACTTTTAACGAAACACTGAAAGCTCTCTTGAGAGTAAGTATCATTGGCTGCCGACAGCGCGAAGATAGTGGCCATAGGTTGTCAAGCTCGGAGAAAAACGTAAACGAGGAAGGGATGGTCCGAAGAGTCAAGCTGGGCAGATACATATATACGTGTTGATGTGCTGGACGGTATATTGAAGCGATGCCTGTGGCGGTGGTCAATCCTGGTCCGAGGTCTGCAACAGGACTGCCATCCCTGCACAGAGTTTTTGCTGGGCTGCGAACGGCAAGCGGTTGCTCAAGGTTTCAACGCCCTCTACCCAGCTTGACGGCAGCAACCTGAGCACTCTTTCCAGGCCGATGTGTCCGATCGTCAGCGGGTTTGAGAAAAGTCGAACTTCCTGTACAGACAGTCCTGCCTGCCGGGCAAACCTGCAGACTTCATCCAGGTGAAGCAGGAAAAGATGATCTCCTCCATCAGGACCAAACTGGCAGCCCTCATATTGAGCAGGATCAGGGCAGTCCGAGTAGCGGGGCAGGCTGTTGCGGAAGTAGGCGCCATTCGGAGTCGTCATGACGATATGGCCTCCCGGTCGCACCAGACGAGCCATACTGCTCAAAAAACGATCTGGATAAGCGACATGCTCGATGACCTCGGTCATCAGTAGTGCGTCGAAACGATCGGACAATTTCAAATCGAGAACATTGCCTGGCCGAAATTCAAGTACACCCTTTTCCCATTTCAACCGCACATAGTCGGCCAGTTCCTGGCGCAGATCGTTCCAGGTAACGGCGTAACCGAGTTCAGCCAGAGCAAGTGAGAAGTTACCCTGGGCAGCTGCTACATCCAGAATCCGGCTACCCCTGGCGACTATCCGACTCACCATATCGATGGTGGTGCGAAACCGTTGCTGGTAGCCGTATACGTAGCCTCGGTAAGTCCCTTCTCCCTTCAGTTCGTACTGGTCGTAGGTATGGCTTCTTTTCCAGGACTCCGGCCAGACAGGATCGAGCGGCGGCACTTTCATAGGCGTACCAGCTTTTCGTGCCAGGCCGGCTGCAATGCAGCCCAAAAGGCCATGGACCCAAAAAAAAGTACAGTGATGAACGAACAGCCGATGCCGGCTCCACGAAAATGCACGATGCCCGGCAAAGTCTCCTTGAGCAGTGTTTGCAACACAACGAGCAGGTAGTACATCCATGTGAACTTTTGACGTTGCTCAGGGTGAATAGCGAGAAAAACCGCCATGGAGTAGCGGTACCTCACCCAGCCCTTCCAGCCCCTTGCCCTGCGCCAGGGATGGCAGACACCAGCTTCTGGAACGAAGACAATCCGCTGGCAACGATTCTCAAGACGCACTCGGAGTTCTACGTCCTCCATGGCCGGATAGGGGAAGCGCTCGTCAAACCCGCCGAGTTCCTTGAAGAGCGAGCACAAAATAAATACATTGCAAGACCAGAGATTGCCTCCCTTGTCGTTAATTGGCGAGACCTCACACAGCGAACGGCGCGGTCGATCGGCAAAAACCCGCCCCTCAAAGACAGATATGCCAATGTTATTGATCTGGGCCTGTTGAAAGGCAACCAGCCAGCCTGGTTCAGGCAGACAGTCGTCGTCGGTGAACACCAGCCATTCGCCTTTAGCCTGAGAGGCACCATGGTTGCGATTCGCCGCTGGTCCCCGGCACGGTCCTGCCGTCCACCTTGCCCACGAGAAACTCTCGTACACCAGCCTGGCTGCCTCGTCCGTATCACTATCGTCAGTAACGATTACTTCGTAGAACTGCGCAGATAGAGTCTGAGTACTGGGAGCTAAATGTTCCAGGCATCGGGCAAGTAGGTCCGGTCGATTGCAGGTCGGGATAACAATAGAGATCATGGCCGCTATAGAGTGGTACTGGTTTGTTTTTGGTTGTGTAATTAATAGCCTGAGCGTAAAATAATATGCCTGGGTGCTAGGGCGTGTCATCAATTTAGCCAGACGACGGCTGCTGCAAGATAAATCGCTCCCAGAAAATTACCGGCCCGCTTGTCGTACCGCGTCGCTATCGCTCTGTATTGCTTCAAACGGGCAAAAAAATTCTCTATCAAGTGTCGCGCTTTGTACAAGTGCTCGTCATACGACCGCACCGTCTTGCGCCCGCGCCTGCACGGAATAACAGCTGTCTTGCCCGCACACTCCAGCCGTTTGAGCACCCGCTTCTCTGCGTCATAGCCCTTGTCCCCCAGCACCGTCTGGGCCACCAGACCACCGAGTAATACATCCGCACCTTCCAGGTCACTTGCCTGGCCTGGAGTCAGGTGAAAACTCAACGGGTTCCCTAACGCATCCACCGTGGCATGAATCTTGGTGCTCAGCCCTCCTCGACTTCGACCGATTGCTTCAGAGGCAGGCTCCCCCCTTTTGCTCCAGCACTGTGTTGGTGGGCGCGCACAATCGTCGAGTCAATCATGGCGTACTCGTTGTCCGCGTCTTGGGCCAGATGCTCGAACACCCTTTGCCATGTGCCTGATTTAGACCAGCGACTGAAGCGCGTGTGTACGACGCGAAAATCCCCGAAGCGAGCAGGTAGGTCTCGCCAGGGAATGCCTGCTCTGTAGCGGAACAGGACGGCTTCGATGAACAAGCGGTTGTCTTTGGCAGTAACGCCCACAGTCCCTTTGCGTCCTGGCAAAAGGTCTTTGATGCGCTCCCACTGGTCATCACGCAAGGCATAGCGTCTTGTCATGCCTGGATTTGCTATGGAGTTGGTTCATCATCAACTTTAGCCAATTGATGACAGACCCTAGAGCGGAAGACTTTTGTAGTTGATGACTCAGGCTAGCTCTTCTAACACTCCTCGCTACTTTTGGAAGATAGTTTACAACTCAAATTCCTTCAAAATATTTCTCCGTAAGCATCAGGAGATATGGTCTTCAGTAACATGCTGAAGACCATATCTTTATTCTCCTTTGAAGCATGAATGTTTGCGCTAAGAGTGATGAAGTTGTGCGCGGCCTCTTTTGCTCAATTTCGTGACAAGCGTGCTTTAATACGGCATCTACTGTCTATTAAAAGCCGACAGAAATATCCCACGCATTACAGCCATAAAGAAACAAATTTTGCCTGTATTGCAAGGAAAGCCCTGATGGAATCTGCTTACAGTATCGGGTCAAAATTTGAGTCTGTTTACCTGGATGCGACAACACTAAAACGCGATACAAAAAGACTACTGCACAGCTTTTGGGCCAGTATCCGTATATTTACTGAATTCTAAGAAATATACTTATCTCTACTTTTGGGATGTGTGAAGTAAATTTGCAATTTTTACTTAGAGATTTTTTGTAAGAGCATTCCGGCCCAGGAGCAGATCTAGTCTGACGACCTGCGACTACCTGGGCTCGGACGAGCTTTGTCGCAAAAAACTGAAAGCGACAGAACTTGCCCTGGTTGTGCCTGCCTGCCGTTTCCCGGTTTGTTAACGTGGAAAAGGGAATACGCTGGATAGTCATGGAAACTGCTTCTGAGAATAAGACAGGTATCTGGCTGCGCAACGGCATCGTGGCAGTCGCCACAGTAGTGATCGCCGTCCTGGTCTTTTTTGCTTCCCGCGCTCAGGCTCCTTCGATGCAGCAACTGGCGGCCGATGCAGTTCCCCTCGACCAGGCCCTCGCCAACGGCAAGCCGACTTTTATCGAGTTTTACGCCGACTGGTGTACCAGTTGCCAGACGATGGCCCCGTCAATTGTCAAACTCAAGGCGCGCTATGGCGAGCAGGCCAACTTCGTGATGCTCAACGTCGACAACGCGCGCTGGCTGCCGGAGTTGTTGCAGTACAAAGTAGATGGCATTCCGCACTATGCTTTTCTGGACGCTCGGGGCGAACGCCTGGGTAGCGTCGTCGGCCTACAACCGCTCAGCGTGCTCGAAAAGAACCTGACCGCGATTGCCGGTGGAGCGCAAAGCTTGCCTGAGACCAGTGTCAGTGCCGGTCAGACCTCGAAAGTGACCCTACCAAAACGTCCCGCCCAGCCGCGCGACCATTCATCCGGAGCCAATTCTCAGTGAGCGAAGCCTGGCAGTTGTGGTTTTACCAGCTCGAACAGGGGGCCGAACAACTGGCCCGCGCCCAACTGGCCGAGATTACGCCGCTGAGCTTTCTGCTGCTCTACTGCATTGGTCTTGCCACGAGTTTTACGCCCTGTATCCTCTCGATGCTGCCGGTCACCATCGGCTACATCGGCGGCTACCAGTCGCAGTCGCGGCTCGCCTCACTGATCCAGTCAGGCTGGTTTGCCCTCGGACTCGCCTTCACGATGACCGGCCTCGGCCTCGTCGCCACCCTGCCGGGCGTTATCTACGGCCAGATTGGTACCGGCTGGTTTATCGCGATGGGTGCGCTCGCCATTTTGATGGGACTCAACCTGCTGGGCCTGATTCCTATCCGCCTGCCCCAGTTCAACGGTTTCGACCTGACCAAGAGCATGCCCCAGAGCCTCAAATCCCTGCTCACGGGCCTCACTTTCGGCCTGGTCGCTTCGCCCTGCTCGACGCCGGTGCTGCTCGCCGTCCTCGGCTGGGCCTCCACGACCGGTAACCCCTGGCTCGGGGCGGCGCTACTTTTCAGCTATTCAATTGGCCACGCGACGCCGCTCGTAATCGCCGGCGCTTTTACCGGTGCTCTGAAGGCACTACTTTCCCTGCGCAAATGGTCGGGCCTGATCAACCAGGTAAGCGGCATCCTGCTCATCTTCACCGGCACCCTCGCTATCTTGAACCTCGTCAGCCGCTAAAGACGCGCGCCCGCAGCCAGTTTGCCCTGTAGCCCGACCCGGTTGCTCGTCGCTTTGAAGTGAACAGCAGGGAGTGTCAATTTTGAAGAAGAAAGTGACGTCCCAGTAATATTCAGGCTCAGGCTGTGGTGGCATAGAGTTGCACACCTGTAAGAGCAAATCATATCCATGAGATTTCTCAAGTCCCTACCGGCTCTAGCCTTGCTGACCGGTCTACTCGTAGCCCCACCGGCGCCGGCCGCTCAGTTCCCCATTCAGTTTGAAGAGTCTGTGTACGTCCAGGGCTTGAATGCACCGGTTTCTATCGAGTACGCCCCGGACGGCCGTCTCTTTGTCTGTGAAAAGGGCGGCACCCTGCGCGTGATCGACAGTAGCGGTGTGCTGCTTGCGAATCCGTTCCTGACGGTCAGCGTCAGCGCCTCCAGCGAACGCGGACTATTGGGGGTGGCTTTCGACCCCAACTTTGCCACCAACCGTTACGTCTACGTCTACTACACCCGCGCAGCCTCACCGATCAAAAACCGGATCAGCCGCTTTACCGCCAGTGCTTCCGACCCAAATGTGGCTGAGGCCGGGAGCGAAGTGGTCATCCTCGACGATATTGCCTCCGACGCAGGCAATCACAACGGCGGTGCCATCCACTTCGGCCTTGACGGCAAGCTCTACGTGGGGATTGGTGACGGTGGTGCGAATGCCCAAAACAGCCAGGACCTCTCCACGCTCTCCGGCAAACTGCTGCGCATCGACCCGGCTAGCTATCCCGGCAGCATCGTACCTGCAGACAATCCCTTCGTAGACGTCGCCGGAGCCCGAGGGGAGATCTGGGCCTATGGCCTGCGCAACCCTTTCAGCTTCGCCGTCCAGCCCGGCACCGGCCGGATCTTGATCAACGACGTGGGCGAGAACACTTGGGAAGAAGTCAACGAAGGCATCAGGGGAGCCAACTACGGCTGGCCGAACTCTGAAGGCCCCACCAACACCCCCGGTATCACCAGTCCGATCTACGCCTACAACCACAATGGCAGCGGTGCTTCCATTGCCGGGGGCGTCTTCTACCAGGGCAGGCAGTTCCCGGCCAGCTACCGCAACAACTACTTCCTGGGCGACTTCATCCAGGGCTTCGTCCGTCGCCTCGCACCACCCGATTACACCCAGGTTACCAACTTTGGCTCCCGAGTCATCGGCGTCGTGGACCTCGATGTGGCCCCGGACGGCAGCTTGCTATATGTGTCGATTAGCTCCGGCCGGATCTACCAGGTCCGCTCCAGGAGACGGAGCTAGGCAAATAGCCGGACCGGCAACTGCGCAACCACCGCCTCAGTGGCTGCGCAGTTGCACAAACCAGGCAGGCGGCATGATCTGGCGCAGCAGGTCGCGGCCGAGCAGGCTATCGCGACCGCTGCCTCCCAGCACCCATCCCGCCTGGAGCCGCCTGGTCTTTGCGCCTGCGACTTCGACCGTCTCGGGCCGGTAGCGCACCAGCCGTTCGCGCCGTCCGTCCGCGTAGGCGACCAGCAACCCCTCGCCAGTCGGCTTGACATCGGTACGGGCGCGGTCTTCGGCGTTCAAGAGCGTATAGGCTGCCCCAGTATCGATGAGCATCAAGACCGGTGCGCCGTTAATGAGCAATCGTCGGTAAATAGGCGGCACGTAAGCATTCTGAAAAGCCGTCTCGCGCCCCTTTTCCCCCGGAACCGGCAGCTTGAATTGCCGGTCGCGCCCACCCAGGTCTGTAACCGACGAGACCTGGGCAATCGTCGGGTCGAGCCGTCTTGCCGTGGCCAGTGAGGCCGGATCGGCGCGCAGCAGGCCCAGGGCCAGGTGCAAGTCGGCTTCGAGCGAATGGGGCGGTTTGAGCGCGAGGGCTTCGCTGAAGACTCTTTGCGCTTCTCCAGTCCGGTCGAGGGCCGAGAAGACGGTCCCCAGGATATATGCGGTGTAAGCCTGCTCGGCTTTTGTCTGGGCGAGCTTGCGGCCCTGTTCGGCGAAGGTGAGCGCACCGGCCGGGTTGGCAGTCTGGAGCAGGGTAAGGGCACATTGGGTGGTGGTGTAGGCAGTCGCCTGCTGCCCGGCCGCCTGGCAGTAGCGGTCGGCCTCGTCGCGGTTTTCTTCGAGCAACTGCTCTGCCATGCGGCGACCGACCCGGATGAAGTTGTTGGCGGCAATGCCGTTGCGGGCATCGGCGTCGCGGGCCTGCCGGTAGCGCGCACGGGCTTCTAAAAGCTGTCCTTTTTGTTCGTAGATACTGCCCATCTGATTGAGCAGGCGTCCGGCGAGCTGGTCGTTGCTGCTGCCGGGGGCGCGCACGATGGCCAGGGCCTCCTGGTAGTGCCCGAAAGCCCGGTCATACTGCCCCTGCGCGAAAGCGAGGTCTCCGGCCACGAACAGATGCGTCGCCTCGTTGCCCTTGCGGCCAAGGGAGCGGACCAGGGCGAGACCACGCTCAGAATAGGTTTCAGCCTCACCTAAGGCTCCGCTCTCGCGGGCGGTGCGGGCCAGGTACTCATAGACATTCGCCTGACCGTCGCGGTCACCGGTCTGGGTAAAGAGCGCCAGGCCCTGCCGGTAGAGGGGCAATGCCCTGTCAAACTCGTTCTGCGTCTCGGCCAGCAGTCCCAGTGTGACCAGTGCCCAGCCTTCCTGAACGCGGTCCCCCTGAGTGCGGGAGGCCCGTAAGTTCCGCTCGGCGTACTGCCGGGTTCGCTCAAATTCACCCTTCAGCCAGTAGCAGCGGGCCAGGTTGTTGTAGGCGACTCGTTCGGTGGAGCGGTCGCCCGTACCGAGGGCCAGGGTGACCGCCTGCTCGTAGAGGGCAATCGCCTTCGTCCACTGACCGCGATCTTGAAAGGTATTGCCGAGGCTCAAGAGTGCCTGAGCCTCCAGACGCTTGCCTCCAGTCGCCTTTGCCGCCGCGAGCGACTTTTCAAGGGATGCTACTGCCACCACGGTATTGCCCCGGTAGCGCTCGATCATTCCGAGGTTGAGGTAGGCAAGCCCTTCCGCCTGCCGATCGTTCGCAGCAAGCGCCATCTCCAGGCCGTCGCGGGCAAAAGCCTCGGCTCGCGGATATTCTGCCAGCCCAATCAGGGCCTGGCTCAACTTCAACACCGTCTCCCGGATGCCCATCGCGTCGCTCTGCTGGCGGTAGTAGCCGAGAGCCTGCTGCCAGACCTGCTCGGCCTGCCGGTAATCGAGGCGCTCAAAGGCCTGCTGTCCGCTGATCACCAGGGCCGCCGGATCCGACGTCGGGAGAGCCGCCGCCTGGGGCTGCGCCGGTATGGGTGCAACTGCAAGCAGCCCCAGACAGCCGACCCACAGGCTGCCCAGTAGTATTTGCACTCGAATGTTCATCTTTGGAAGGGGTTTGGTCCACCTTCTACGTAGGCCGAGTCCTCGTCAGATTAAGCCGGTGCCGTCGCCGAGCACCGATTGCACCGGCAGTCGCCAGGGCAAACTGCCGGTCCCATGCCCGGAGTCCGAGCAGCACCGGCGCGCACGGCCATGTCCGAATCCCGACTGTCAGCAAAACCCAATCTCCGCGCCCGGCAGATCAGTGGCTCGCGGCCGGGTCGTTATTCGGGCTGGAATTTTGTAAACCACTCGATTTCCTGCTGCAGCCCGGCTGTCAGGTCGAAGCACGGTGCATATCCAAGCAACTGCCTGGCCTTGGAAATATCCGCTGCAGTGTGGCGTGCGTCGCCGGCCTGGCTGGGGGTGTACTGCAGGACCACCGGTTCAGACATCAAAGTACCGAGTAGGGCGAAGACGTCATTAAGGACTACCCGGCTCCCGCCGCCTACATTAATGATCTCGCCCTCGACCGGCTGGTCCGTCAAGGCCGCCTGTACGTTTGCTGCGACGATATCGGCAACAAAGGTAAAGTCGCGCGTCTGCTCGCCGTCGCTGTAGACCTGGATCGGTTGGTGCGCCAGGATCGCTTTGATAAACTTGTGAAACCCCATGTCCGGTCGCTGACGGGGACCGTAGACGGTGAAGTAGCGCAGGGCAACGAAGGGCACCGCAAAATTCTGATAGTAGATCTGCCCGAGGCGCTCGGCCGCCAGTTTGGTGATCCCGTAAGGCGAAACCGGCTTCGGGCACAATGTCTCCGCCGTCGGGTAGCTTTCAGCGTCACCATAAATAGACGAGGTCGATGCAAAAATAAACCGACGCAGTCGTGGCGCACGTCGAGCTGCCTCAAGCAACACCTGGGTGGCATCGATGTTATTGCGGGAATAGTGCCGAAACGAACTACCCCAGCTCGCCCGCACCCCGGCCTGGGCTGCCAGGTGAAACAAAAACTCAGCCTGTGAAAGCAACGCCTGACAGTCCAGGTCGAGGATATCTTGCTCGATGAGCTTGAAGTTGGAATGCTGGAGTGCAGTGGCCAGGTTCTGGCGCTTCAATTCTCGACTGTAGTAATCAGTGAAGCAATCGATCCCGATCACTTGATGCCCCAGGGACAATAATTGCTCGACAAGATGAGAGCCGATAAAGCCAGCACAACCGGTTACTATACTCGTGATCATTTTTAACTCCAGTAGGCAAAGGATATGTTGTCGAACAGGCAGCAGCCAGGCAAAGTACTACCTGGTGAAGTATTCAGGACTTTTCACAACGCTCTGGTTGCTTAAAGTTTTAATCAGCCTTCAGTCTGGAAAGCATTTTTGCTGAAGAATTGCTTTCCCGAAATCGCTAAATATTGCAAAAGTGAGGAATTTCACCCGACTCTGAAAGAGGGATTCAAGGTATATGAAGCGCCCGGATAAGCAGCCACAAATGAGACACATGAGCTTTACTGACAGGCCCCTTCAGCACACTCGCGGCGCTCACTGGTAGGGCCGGACTAGAAGTCCAGTGCATCTGTGTATTTAGATGCAATCAATACTAAATGCTGCGGGCGGCAGTTTCCAATCTTCCAGGCTGTGAAAATTTCACGACCTGATGGGTATTCTGTGAACTTTCTAACACTTGTTCGCTACTAAATGGGGAGGGTTCACATCAGGGCTCCGTTCAGGTGTACCAGGACAACCACCGACGCACAGGCCGAAATGAGTTTATCTGCGATGGGGACTCAAACGAGCGTAGATAGAGTGCAGTCTCCTGAAAAAGCTGTGGCCTTCTTGACCCGTCTCAAGAAAGCTCGGACCCTGAGACCTGCCTGCGGTAGAGCCGTGACAACAACCTCCCGCCGAATCTGCAAGGGCTGGTTGTGTCTGGTCATCAGCAGCAACCTGTTTTCCAGGCAGGCGATCAGCAGATTCATAGTAAAGCATATTCTTGTCTCAAGGCGAGTCAGGCCAGGTTGACTTGCTACGAAAAGCAGGTCAGTTTTCCCAGAACGCTAAAAGCGCTTGACATTTTTTTTGAGATTTGCATACTGAAATAACCTCCTCCCTCGACGGCCATGAAAATCGGTATACTGACTTTCCACCATGTGGAGAATTATGGCTCGCTACTACAAGCGTATGCACTCCAGGAAATTCTTCAGCAATGGGGCCACCAGGTAGCGTTTATCGACTACCGGCCCTACCGTGCATTAGTCTATTACGTCAGGGATCTTTACCTGACACCCCATCTATTTGCCTACTCTGAAAAAGCGCGCAAAATGCAGCGGTTCGCAGTAGCATATCTGCCGCGCTCAGGAAAAACTTTTCACACTCGATATGCACTTGGGCGTTCGTTTTTCGATTACGATTTGCTGATCTCAGGAAGTGATGAGATCTGGAACTTCAACTCGATTCGAAAATTTGATCCCACCTATTTTTTGGATTTTAGTCGGTCGGACGCCATTCCCAAAGTGAGCTACGCTGCCAGTTTTGGCGAAACTGCCGACCTGGCTTCTTATAGATCGCGCATCTGCTCGCTTCTCAAGCAATACAATCATTTGTCTGTTCGCGATGAAAATAGCCTCCAACTGGTGCACTCATGCCAGCTATCGGTCGAAAAAGTACTCGATCCGACTTTTCTCGTGGACTATCAGAAACTGCTGAAACCGTCTGCTGCAAAGGATTATGTCCTGGTTTACGGTCGTCTACATCCGGCTCAACGCGCCTATGTGTTTCAGTTTGCCAAACGGCGTCAACTGCCCGTCGTTGCGGCAGGCTACTTCTGCAAAGGTGCCGAGCAAAATCTTCTGAATCTCTCGCCCGAGGAATGGTTGGGCTACTTTGCCGGAGCGAGCCATGTGTTTACAGATCATTATCATGGTGCCATCTTCTCGCTGATTTTTCGCAAGTCCTTCAATGTCTTCTTGCGCCAACGCAAACGGTACAAAGTCAAAGATTTGTTGATGGAGTTGCGTTTGAGTAATCGCCTTGTCCCTGCTGATGATTTTCAAAAGGCGGTGACGGAGAAAATTGAGTATGAAGCAGTTGACCAGTACCTCACACCTGCAATTTCGGCATCTCGCAACTACCTGCTGCGCGTCCTTCAGAGTTGAGCACTCCTGAAAGGCCTTGCCTTTCAGGAGTTGGCTGGAGACTAGAATACTGGCACACCAAGGGACACCTGCTTGCCATTCCCTCGGATGGCTCGAACCAGTTCGTGGGTAACGGACTGCGAAAGGTGATCAGCTGCCCAGACAATACTATCAACAATGCTGGCGCCTGCTCTGATGCTGCAGCCATCGCCAATACAGCTATAGCCCAGCACAACGGCCCCCTTTTCAATGTGGCAGTCGGCGCCAATCACTGCATTGCTCGAGACGATCGCTCCCTTCTCGATCAGAGTGCCGTTGCCGATGCGTTGACACATCCCTGGATGGCTTAACAGATCCCAGTGGGTGTAGAGATATTGAGCGAGGGTACCCACGTCTGACCAGTACGCTTGCGTGGGCATCGCATACACCGGTGCGCCCGCAGCAACCAGAGCCGGGAACAGATCGCTGCCGAAGTCGTAGCACTGCTCCGGCGGTATCCAGTCGAACACTTCCGGCTCAAAGATATAGATGCCCGTGTTGGCCAGGTTGGACTTCTGGGTGCCGGTGGTCGGTTTTTCCTGGAAGGAAAGAATTTTTCCTGTGCTGTCGGTGACGACGATCCCAAAGCGGCTGGGATCACCCACTTGCTTGACGGCCATGGTGGCGATTGCACCCTGCCGGCGATGGAAAGCGAGCAGGGCCGTCAAGTCGAGATCGGTGATTACATCCCCGGAAATTACCAGGAATGTGCGGTCCTCAAGGAAACCGGATTGTCTGCGGACGCCACCTGCTGTACCCAGGAGTTGTTTCTCCCAGGAGTAGTGAAGGCTGACACCGAAGTCCCGCCCCTCACCGAAGCGCTCGCAAATCGTTTCACCCCGATAGTGCAGATTGGCCACGATTTGCTCGAAACCATGACGTCGGCAAAGATCGAGAACATGGGCCATCACCGGACGATTGATGACGGGGACCATCGGTTTGGGAATGTCATCGGTAAACGGACGCAGGCGTGTTCCTTTGCCGGCGGCCAAAATAAATGCTTTCACGTTGTCTCCTTGTCGAGTGGTTTGTAGAATTTATCGAGCCCAGCCTCGCAGCTGCCAATGCAGCCCTTGAGGCGGCGACCGGACTTTCGCTGCGTCAGGGGCGGGCATGGGGGGCACCTGGCCCGGGAGTGGCATTTTAAAACTGGCATCGTGTCCTCTTGATTAGAAAAAGTAATACCTTCACAGCCACTTAGCGGGCGAAATAGCGCCCGGGCAACGCATTTTGCATTGGTCAGGGAGCGCGTTGCATTCCAAAATGCCTTTAAGCAAGCAGGAAGCATCACCATAGGGACGTCCCCCTCTATCTATGCGGGGGCGCCCAGACTCGCCACAAGCCAACGCAATCAGAAAGGGTATCCCTCTGACTACATTTATCCGATAGATAGTTGTGGCATCGTACTCCGCACTGGTATACTTTGCCCTCCGAATATTTGCTTGGTGAGCGAGACTTCATTTACAAGAAAAATAAATGCTCTAAGCTTGATGTTGGTTCATTTGTGCGAAGCGGCGCAGAACGCACAACCTTTAAGCAGCAAGGTCTTCAGGCCTGGTGCAATAGAAAAGTGAATGTGGAAAAGAAAAACTTGTAAGTTCTTTAATTCAAGAAATCGCACCAATTTAGAACGAAAGTATGTAGAGCGTTGACATCGCCGACCAGCTGATGATTGGGCTGCTCCATTGCAACAAAAGATAACAAGTTTTGGCGATGGCAAGTGCGGTTCGTGATGCCCGAGTGTTTTTTATATAGTTTGGGACGTCTCTTAGTCTGCGCGGTCAAATTTCTGCAGAGTCTTTATTTCAAGGCTTCTGGTGCTGATTTGCGGCAAAGGCCTGCGGCTACAGATGAGCACTTCACCTCGAGCACAACACTTTTCATGAAGATCTCAACCCACTGGTCGTGCGTACCGGGCCACTGTTCTTCTCGCTGTATATTGGCTCTGATGTGGATGCATCCACCCCTGGCCGACGGGAAACCCCTGAAGTGTTCAAGGTTAAGAGTCTCTAAAGTCCTGAGTAGTTCGACCAACACCCCTTTTTGCTCAACCCGCAGTTCGCTCTAAGCTGTCACCGCTGGAAGCGCTTTGAGTTGGGTTTTACGCAAGCTACTGTTTTATGTATTTATTTTTGCAGCTCGCTGTTGATAATTCGGTAGAGAGTCTTGTAGGGTATTTCCACGCCGTGCTCGCTTT
>JANNPH010000254.1:0-19450 GCA_031399965.1 Gloeobacteraceae cyanobacterium SOY_34_metabat_159
CAGGGCATCGCCATCCAGCGCCGACTCTGATAACAGTGTTCGATCAAGGCCAGGCTTTGCATTCCCTCCTCCCCGGTGACCAGCACTTCAGCCCGGCCGCATAGCGCATCGATCAAGTTGCGCAACTGGTCCACAAAGCTCTCGGAATAGCTTGAACCAACTTCCCCACTCGCAGGAAGTCCACGTTGCATCGTCTGCCTGTACAGCCGTGCGCCCAGGGCAAAGGTACCGCCGTTTAGTCCCATCTGTACCTGTTCAGCCTCGCCGACATTCCAACTCAACCAGCCCTTCTCACATTGAATAAAGTAGCGGTTCGACACCGACCAGTCTCGACTCAGGCGGACATCGCCGCTGAAACCTTCGTAGTTCAGCTTGAGAAGACAGTTCGCTTCTATCCCTCCCATCGCATCGTCTTCGTAATGTACAGTGGCTGGCTTCCCCAGCCACCAGATAAGCAGGTCGAGCAAGTGCACGCCAATATCAATGAGCACTCCCCCTTGGGCTGAAGACTTTTGGAAGAAAGAAGCAGATTGAGCCGGCCAATTGAAGCTCCCGCCTTCAGTGCAGCTAAAGCTCCGCACCGGGCCGAGAAGACCGGAAGTGAGCATGGCCTGGATAGTCTGGGCAGCTGGGAAAAAACGTCTGAATAGACCAATGGCAAGAGGCTTATTTGCTCTTGCCGCCGCCGCATTCATCCGCTGGCATTCCTCGACATTTGTCGCCATCGGCTTCTCGCAGAGTACGGCAGCACCGGCTTCGAGGGCTATTATCGTCTGTTCACAATGAAAACGCACCGGAGACGCGATGATCGCCAAGTCCGCCTGCAAGTCCGTCACCACTCTCAGGCGGACTGCAGCTGGAAAAGTTTCCTGCAACTTAGCAATTCGGGCTTCCGCCGGGTCGAAAAGAGAAACGACCCGCACGACTCCAGCCTGCTCAAGGACCTGGAGAGCGGGAGCATAGTACAACTCGGAAATCGCTCCACAGCCAATCAGAGAAACTGATACGGGAGTGCCACTCACAACAAGCCACCTTAAAAGAACTCTAGATAGAACGGCTATACAACCTGGACAACGAAAATGTACGTAGAAGCATTGAGGACTGAAGTGAACCCAACTTTTTAGACAGGCCTAAGGCGTTCACAAGATATACCTTATCACCGTGCACAGCTGAAAGCGCCCACTCCAGAGCTTTTTGACGCTCGATATCCTCAGGCGTTTTCGCCAATGCTCTTTCTACGCCCAACTCTCAACTCAGCTCCAGAGCAGCGCACGCAAGTGCAGGTCATAGTGTCGAAATGGCATTCAAAAAGCTACTGCGAGGGGCAAAGCTGGTGGCTAAAACCCTGACAGTGCAATGTGTTGTATACCCCCAACCGGATTCGAACCGGTGTCGCCTCCGTGAAAGGGAGGTGTCCTAGGCCTCTAGACGATGGGGGCGAGGCGCGACTTCCCATTATGCAGTGAATCGATCGGTAGCGTCAATCTTCGCGGGTTGCCTCAGTAAGGGCAAGACAGGACTCTACGGAATAACCACGTATTGGGCCTGATAGCGCAAAGGCGCACTGCCCTTGCGCGGCAGTTCGATCACGACCTGATGCGGGCCAATCGGGGCAATAAATCCGTAGATGCGCATTTCGAGGCGGTCTGCTTCAAGCTTTTGATCCATGACGACTGCCTGATCGCCCACGGGCACTGCCAGAGCACCCTCCAGCAATGGCCGGATCGACTTTGTCAGGTCGAACCCGTCGATCACCACGCGTGGGTTGCGCCAGTCTAAGACCCTGGCATCCTCCGGCGAGAGCGTCAGGGTAATCTTCATGTCGATCGGGTTGCGCAGAGCCAGGCTGGGCGGTGGGTCCGTGCTGAGTAGCGGGGCGGCGGCGAGCGGTGTGCCACCGAAAAGGATGAGCAGGATAAGAACGCGACACCATGACATAGGCGAACAATCCACCCGACAATCGTTAAGACAGAATAGAGAAGCTCCCCCGGTGCAACCATTGTAGTAGAAGCCAATATGACGCAAAGTGCTGAAATCCTGTGCATTGGTACCGAACTGTTGCTGGGACAGATCGTCAATACCAATGCCGCTTACCTGGCGACGGAACTCGCCCGATTGGGGATTCCCCATCACTATCAGACGGTCGTCGGCGACAACCCGGAGCGTATCGAGCAGGCCCTGGCGATTGCGAGCGGACGGGCGGGGCTGATTATTACCACTGGTGGGCTTGGGCCGACTGCCGATGACCTGACCCACGAGACGCTTGCGGCCTACTTTGGGGTGCCGATGGTAGAACACCCGGAAGTGCTCGCCCACATTGAGGCGCTCTACCGCGAGCGCAACCGGCCGATGAGTGCCCTCAATACCAAGCAGGCCCAGCTGCCGGTCGGCGCTGCCGTGCTGTCCAACCCGGTCGGTACCGCGCCGGGGATCACCTGGCAGCCCCGACCAGGTGTAGCGGTCCTCACCTTTCCGGGTGTACCCGCCGAGATGAAGGCGATGTGGACCAATGCCATCCCTTTCTTGCGCACCCTCGGTTGGGGTGAGGTCATTTTCTACAGCCGCATGCTGCGCCACTGGGGTATTTCTGAATCGGCTCTGGCCGAGAAAGTCGAGCCGTACTTCGCAAAGCAAAACCCGACTGTTGCCCCTTACGCAAACTTTGGCGAAGTGAAGCTGCGCATCACCGCCCGCGCCACGGGTCCTGAGACCGCAGAGGCCCTCATCGAGCCGGTCGAGCGCGAACTGCGCGAACTGGCCGGGCTCGACTACTACGGAAAAGACGAGGACTCGCTCGCCTCGGTCGTGGGTACTCAACTCGCCCGCCGGGGTGAGACCCTGGCCGTTGCCGAATCGTGTACCGGTGGCCTGCTCAGCGAGATGATCACGAGCATTCCCGGCTCTTCGAAATACTTCAAAGGCGGGGTCGTTGCCTACGCAAACGAGGTCAAAACTGCGTTGCTCGAAGTCTCGCTCGAATCTTTACTTGAATACGGCTCGGTGAGCGAGGTAGTCGCTGGTGAGATGGCCGAGGGTGTGCGCCGCCGGTTGGCCAGTGATTGGGCGCTGGCTATCACCGGCATCTCGGGACCTGACGGTGCAACCGACCTGAAGCCGGTCGGTCTGGTCTTTATTGCCCTGGCGGGTGTCGCCGGTACCGAAATTGTCCAGATCCGCCTGGGTGCACAGCGCGGGCGGGACTGGATCCGCAGAATCAGCAGCCAGAGTGCCCTAGATCTGCTCAGAAGACAGATAGCCAGATTGGAAGCCTCTGATATCATGGAAAAACAGTCGAATTAAGTCACCCTGCGAAGAGGTTCCGCATGGACAAAGTTGCAGAGAAAATCCAGCGTGCACTCGAAAGGCTAGCCGAATTGCTCGGCATCGCTGAACGTGCACCCCAACTGCAGCGCATCCCCGTCCGCGTTCGTGACAATCGCCGTTAAACGTCTCCTGGTCCTGCACGGCCCCAACCTCAACCTCCTGGGAAGACGCGAGCCGGGGGTTTACGGCAAAGCGACCTTACAAACAATTGAAGAAAGCCTCAAGCTCGATGCCGAAATCCTGGGTGTCGAGCTTCATAGTTTGCAGTCTAACCACGAAGGGGTGCTGATTGACGCTATTCACGCAGCCCTCGGCCACTACGACGGCATTGTGATTAACCCAGGCGGCCTGACGCATACGAGCGTGGCCCTGCGCGATGCCATTGCGAGCGTGGCAATCCCCACCGTTGAAGTACACCTGAGCAATATCTATGCCCGCGAGCCTTTTCGTCACCATTCCTATATTGCGCCGGTCGCGATTGGTCAGGTGAGCGGTTTTGGAGCCGAGAGCTACCGGCTCGGCCTGCAGGCACTCTGTAGGCATCTTGTTCGTCTGGCAGATACAAAGGAATAACCTGTCTACCAAAACCTTCGTCGAGGTTGCCCATGCACTTTCGAAAATTTGCGGCACTGATGCTGAGTCTGGCTGTCGCGGGTCCGGTCGCCGCCGCTCCCAACCCTGGGGTCATCGACCTGCCGCCCGGCTTTTCGATCGAAGTCTTTGCCGAGGGTCTTGACCGTCCCCGCGTAGCGGCCTTCGCGCCGAACGGCGATCTATTCGTCAGCGAACTCGGTTCAGGAGCAGTGGTGGTGCTGCCCGACCGCGACAAAGACGGCAAAGCCGACCGCAAAGTCACCTTTGCAAAAGGGCTCGACCAGCCCCACGGTCTGGCCTTCTACAAAGACGGGGTCTACGTGGGCGAGACCGACAAAGTCGTCCGCTTCGACTACGCACCCGGCCAACTGGCAGCGGGCAAAAAGAGTGTCGTGGTCAATGACCTCCCCAGGGGAGGCGGGCACTTTACCCGCACGGTCGCCTTCGGTCCCGACGACAAGCTCTACGTCTCGATTGGCTCCTCCTGCAACGTCTGCAAAGAAGGTGACAAGCGTCGGGCGACCGTGATGCAGTTTAACCCCGACGGCAGCGGCAGCCGGATTTTTGCAAGCGGGTTGCGCAACGCGGTAGGCCTGCGCTTCGACAGCACCGGCAAGCTCTGGGCGACGAGCAACGGCCGCGACCGACTCGGTGACAATATTCCGCCCGACGAGTTGCACGTCGTGAAAGACGGCATGACGGCCGGCTGGCCCTTCTGCCACGCGGGCAAATATAAAGATTCCGAATTCGGCGCACTCGGGTCGTGTTCTGAGGTCAAGTTGCCGGAATGGGGATTCCAGGCGCACTCCGCTCCGCTCGGTTTGAGCGAATACACCGGTACACAGTTTCCGGCCGAGTACCGAAAAGATCTGTTCGTCGCTTTTCACGGCAGCTGGAACCGTTCGCAGCCGACGGGGTACAAAGTTGTCCGTGCCCATATTGAGAACGGCAAGGTGACTCAGCTCAGTGACTTTGCAACCGGCTGGCTCAGGCCCGACCGCGATGTGGTCGGCCGCCCGGTGGATGTGCTCACTGGCCCCGACGGCAGCCTGTTTGTCACCGACGATGGAGCGGGCGTCGTCTGGCGCATCAGCTACAGCAAGCGTTAGCTCTCTTTGCGGGCCAGCACGGCTGTGCACTGTTTTTGCTGGAACTGAGTCTTGTTGACGTCGTTTTTAGCGTCCGACTGGAGCTTTTCGCAGTCGCCCTTGGCGATTGTGAGAATGCGGCCGCAGCCCAGTTTCTTGTAGGACTTTGAGTCGCGCTCTTTGGCATCGAGTTTGAGACATGTCGAAAGCACGTCGTAGTTCTGGAGCGGGGTGATCGGCAGTCCGTCCTTGGTCGGTTTATTGGGAGAGACCGGGGACTGGTCTGGCGATTGGGCAAAAACGGCACAGTCACAAAGACTGAAGGCAGTGGAGAGTACCAGGGCCAGGGCAACGAGTGAGCTTTTCATACACGATCTCCAGATTCTACCCACCACCAATAGCGCACAAGCGCTCTTCGGGAAAACTGCATAAATGTAGTAGATTCCCGTCGAGGCATTCTCTACAATGCAACCCCGAACTGGTCGCACGGTCGGCGCGTCATCCCACGGATCGCCGATGCACATGCCGGGTAAGTGCAGTACGTTGAGATTGAGCCTCTATCCGATTCCGCATGCGCGCTGTCGAGCCGATTACTCCTGTATTGCAGACAAAGACCAACAAACCGCACATTGCGCTATTCGACCACCTGGGGGCCCTCAAGTACCGCGACTACCGACTTTTCTGGGGAAGTGCCTTCGTCTCCAATATGGGCAGCTGGATCCAGGTGGTGGCCCAGGGGTGGCTGATTCTGGAACTGACCAATTCGGCCTTCTGGCTCGGAATAGTCGGTTTTGCCGGGGGGCTGCCGTCTTTAGCCTTCTCTCTAGTAGGCGGAGTGTTCGCGGACCGCTTTGACCGGCGCTGGCTACTGGTCATCAGCCAATCGGTGCAGATGGTGATGACCTTTTTGCTCGGCCTGCTCACGCTGACCGGCGCGATCACTGTGCCCCTGGTAGCACTGCTGGCCTTCATCTCGGGGCTTGCCATCGCCCTGAGCGGTCCGGCCTACCAGACAATCGCGAAAGACCTCGCCCAGGAAGAATTTACGAGTGCCATCGCCCTCAACTCGACCCAGTTCAATCTGGCCCGCACGGTTGGCCCCTCGCTCGCGGCAATTTTACTGACGACCATCGGCTCGGCGGGCTGCTTTTTTGTGAATGGCGTCAGCTACCTGGCTGTGATCACGGCGCTGCTGCGGGTAAAGCTGCCGCCGCGCCCGGCACCGAGCATGATTTCTTTTCGCTGTAGCCTGATGGAAGCCTTTCGCTACGTGCGCGACACCCCAACAGTCCAGTGGCTGCTGCTCATCGTCGCGGTCAGCAGCCTGTTTGGGATGCCCTACATTACCCTGCTGCCGATTTTTGCCGCGGATGTCCTGAATGTCGGTTCTGCCGGACTTGGACTACTCACCGGGGCAGTGGGTATCGGTGCTGTGATTGGCTCTCTGCTCGTCGCCTGGGTTGGAGACCGGTTTGGCAAAGGACGAGTCGTCTTCTTCGGTTCGCTCGGGTTTGCCATCTCGCTCGCCGGGTTTGCCCTTTCCACCAATTTTGTCCTGTCGCTTGCCATGCTGCTCCTGTTGGGGATCTCGGTCGTCGGCCAGATCACCGTCGTCAATACGCTCCTGCAGACGAGCGTTCCTTCCCGTCTGCTCGGCCGGGTGATGAGCATGTTCAGCCTCGCCTTCATGGGCCTTGTACCAGTCGGTAACCTGCAGGCGGGAATCGTCGCCGACCGCTTCGGCGCTGCGACTACCCTGGCTGTCGGCTCCGGGGTGATTGGCCTCTACGCGCTGCAAGCCTTCTGGCGACACCGGGAAATGTGGGTTTTGAAGTAGCCGGTTGTGCTGGTAGCCAATCTTCTTGCTCGGGCAACCCAGGTTCCGTTAGGCGCATCTCTGTCGAGTGCATCCTGAAGGACAACGGCGCGTGGCAATCTGTGGCAGTGCGCAACATGGCTGAGGAAATGCAGAGCAAGATGAAGCTGGCCTTTAACAATCGAGTGCTTGCCGGTTTTGCCTGTGTGGTGGCTGTCCTGGTCAGCTTTGGCATCATTGCCTACCCGATGGTTGGCCAGATGAGCCGGTCCGGCTCCGAGGTCGAGCATACCTACCAGGTGCTCAAGGCCGTGGCCGACTCCAAAGTCGCCCTCTACGAACTGGAGTCGGCAGCCCGTGGCTACGCCCTGAGCGGGCAGGTTCGCTTTCTCAACAACTTCAAGAATGTCGAGAAGCAAAACATTAGCGGCGCTCTGCGCCTGCAGCAACTGACGAGAAATAACCCGGCGCAGCAGACTCAGGTCAAATCTTTGCAGGCGCTGGTCAAAATCAGGCTCAACCAGATCCACGAGTTGGTCCAGGCGTCCGGCTCCAGGGGATTGGTGGCGGCAGCCAACATTGCCAGGACCGGAAAAGGCAAGCAGGTCACCGATGCAATCCGCACAGTGCTGGGCGAGATCGAGGGCCAGGAGCGAAAACGGTTGGAGCAAAAAAACCAGGCGGCACGCGCTTCGAGCACCCGGATTGTTTACCTGTTCTTTGTCGGAGTCGGCCTGGTCTCAGTCTTGATGGGAGCCATCTACTATCTCATTCGCCGCGACATCAACCGGCGTTCGTGCGCCGAGCAACACCTGAAAGTGCAGTACGAGACGGCCCGCATCCTCTCTAGTTCGGCTGGTCTGGAGCAGGCTGCTGCCCCAGTCTTGCAACTCGTCTGTGAGACCCTTGGCTGGCAGATGGGCGAACTGTGGGCGCTCGAAGCGCCGGTGCAGGTGATGCGCTTTGTCGCAGGCTGGCACCGGCTGCCGGGTTGGGAGGTAAACGCCTTTGAAACCGAGGCTCGCCAGTTGACCTTCAGCCGGGGCGTCGGTCTACCGGGGCGCGTCTGGCAAACGGCAAGTCCCGTCTGGGTGGACGAAGTCACCAGGTATCCCGACTTCAGGCGAACTGCGGCGGCCGAGGCAGCGCGTCTGCACACCGCTCTCGCCGTGCCCCTCGTCGGCAGCAGCGGCGTTCTGGGCGTGCTTATCCTCTTCAACCGCCGCGTCCGAAAGCCCGATGCCTCGCTGCTGAGCATGGCGGCAACGATTGGCGATCAGCTGGGCCAGTTTGTTGAGCGCAAACGCTCAGAGACGGCCCTGCGCGAGAGCGAACAGCGCTTTCGGTTGTTTGTCGAGCAGGCTCCTGACGCTCTGATCATGTGCGACCTGCAGGGGCGGATTCTCGATGTCAACCAGCGCGCCTGCGATAGCCTCGGGTATCGTCGCTCCGAACTCCTGAAGCAATTGCTCTCGGATATCGAGCAAGACCTTTGCGCTGAACCGATCACGCTTGCAACCAGGCTCTCAGCGGGTGTACCGACGACCTTCGACGGCTGCCATCGCCGCAAAGACGGTACCACTTTCCCGGTCGAAGTCCGTCTTTCACTCTTTGAAGCGCAACAGCAGCAGTTCGTGCTTGCGCTCGCCCACGACATCACCGAGCGCGAGCGCGCCGCGACGGCCCTGCGGGCGAGTGAATCGGTGCTGCGCAGTTTTTATGACAGCACGACAATGTTGATGGGCGTGGTCGAGGTCTTCGGCGATGACATCCTGCTCCTCTCGGCCAATGCTGCGACGGCCCGATTTTTGGGTCTTGAGCCTGAGCAGTTGCACAATCGCTTCGCAGGTCAACTCGGCACCTCCGGAATGTACCTGAGCGAATGGCTTCACTACTACCGCGAAAGTGAAGAGGGCGGCCGCCCGATGCGCTTTGAATACCAGCGCGAGACCGGCTCTGGGCTACTGTGGCTCGCGGTGACCGTCAGCTTCATCGCGAGAAGCGCGGGTGGTCCGGCCCGATTCTCTTACCTGGTCGAGGATGTGACCGAGCGCAAGCAGGTCGAAGACCAGAGCCAGCAGACCCGCATTTTCCTGCAGACGATGATCGACTACCTGCCGGTCGCCGTCTTCGTGAAAGAGGGTAGAGCAGACCGCTTCGGCGTCTTCAAATTGTGGAACAAGACGAGCGAGAAGCTCTTTGGCCTCACCGCCGAACAGGCACTCGGTAAGACCGTCTACGACTATCTACCAAAAGATCAGGCGGACAGCTTCACAGAAAAGGACCGCCGCTCGTTTGCCGGGGGCCAGCTCGAAGAGATCCCGGTTGAACCCGTTGAGAGCCTCAGCCTCGGACCGAGGTTGCTGCACACCTTCCGGGTGCCGGTACTCGACGAGAGCGGAAAACCTGAGTATCTGCTGTGCATCTCAGAAGATATTACCGAGCGCAAGCAGGCGGAGCAGGCCCTGCACACGAGCGAAGCCGCCCTCAAGCGCGAACTGCAGCGCACCCTGCTACTCAAGCAGATTACCGAGCAGGTGCGTTTCAGCCTCGACACCACCGAGATCTTTCAGACCACCGCGCGCGAAATCGGTCAGGCATTTTCGGTCGATCGCTGCATCATCCATAGCTACTGCCCTGATCCGCCAGTGCGTGCGCCTTTTGTCTCCGAGTACCTGGCCAACGGGTTCCCATCGATCATGCATCTGGAAATTCCAGTGGTCGGCAACGCCCACATGGAGCGAATTTTGAGCTGTGAGGAAGCCCATGCCATCCCGGATGTCTTCTCGGAGCCGCTGCTTGAAATAGTTGCGCCGCTCTGCCGTGAGATCGACCTGAAGTCGATGCTGGCAGTCCGCACCTCCTACCAGGGGCGACCGAACGGCATCATCGGTCTGCACCAGTGCAGTGCGTTCCGCGACTGGACGGGTGAGGAAATCGAATTGCTGGAGGCAGTCGCAGCCCAGGTCGGACTCGCCCTCGCCCAGGCCCACCTGCTCGAACAAGAAACCCAACAGCGCGAACGGCTTACCTGGCAGGCAGACCACGACCCGCTCACGGGCCTCCTCAATCGTCGTGCCTTCGAGCGCGCCCTCGACTCGGCCCTGCAGGCCAGTCGTCAGGACGGTGCCCGGCACACCCTCTGCTACCTCGACCTCGACCAGTTCAAAATCGTCAACGACACCTGCGGCCACGTGGCCGGGGACGAACTGCTCGTTCAGTTGAGCGTTCTTTTGCAGGCCAATACGCGCACCGGGGATACCCTCGCCCGCCTGGGCGGAGACGAGTTTGGGTTACTGCTGCGCGGGTGCGTCATCGAGGATGCGAAAGTGGTGACCGAAGCTCTGCTCGATTGCGTGCGCCGGTTCCGCTTTAGCTGGAGCGAGAACAACTTCACGGTTGGCGTCAGCATCGGCGGGGTCGCAATCGACGAGGACACCCCAAGCCTGACCGGCGTGCTCAGTGCCGCGGACGCTTCGTGCTCGGCCGCCAAAAATGCCGGGCGCAACCGTGTTTGCTTCTGGAAAGCAGACGACGAAGAACTGCGTCGGCAGCGCGGTCAGATGCGCTGGGTGAGCCGTATCCACCGGGCCATCGAACACAACCAGTTCTGCCTGTACTACCAGTCGATTGTCTCCACGGCCCGTCATCCCCGACCAGGTGAGCACTACGAGGTTTTGCTGCGCCTGCACAACGGGGAAGGTGAGGTGATTTCACCGATGGCCTTCATCCCGGCTGCCGAGCGCTACAACCTGATGAAGCTCATCGACCGCTGGGTGATCCAGACCCTCTTTACAACCCAGGCCGAGCACTACCGCTACAACTGGCAGTACGCAAAGCACCGGGAGTACCTCTACTGCGTCAACCTTTCCGGGGCCAGCATCAACGACGACGAATTCATCAGCTTTATTCACGAACAGTTTCAAATCCACCAGATTCCGCCGCCGCTCATCTGTTTTGAAATTACCGAGACGCTGGCGATTGCCAACCTCAGTAAGGCGTCGCGGCTGATCGGCGCGCTTAAAGACCTGGGGTGCCACTTTGCGCTCGACGACTTCGGGAGTGGCGCGTCCTCATTTAACTACTTGAAGAACCTGCCGGTAGACTACCTCAAAATCGACGGTTCTTTTATCAAAGACCTGGTCCACGACCCAATTGACCGGGCAATCGTCGAGTCGATTACCAAGGTTGCCAGGCTGATGAACGTGAAGACGATTGCCGAGTACGTCGAAAATGACCAGATCTTCGAGCAGGTGCGCGAACTGGGTATCGACTACGCCCAGGGTTACGGCATCGCCCACCCGAAACCGCTGATGCAACCGGTCATATTGCCCCAGGGCAGACCCTGATTGCTCAGGCTTCGTTGAGCACCTCGGCCTCGGCCGGTACCCCGTGAAAGTAGGCATAAACCTGCTGGCCGAGGCGTAGACCGATGCCGGGCACTTTTGCAATCTCTTCGAGGCTCGCCTGCTCCAGGACCGGCACCGAGCGAAAATGGTCAAGTAAAATTTTGCGCTTGGCAGGACCGACGCCTGGAATGTCATCGATGCTCGAATGGATCATGCGCTTGCCCCGCAGGTCGCGGTGGAAGGTGACAGCAAAGCGGTGCGCCTCGTCGCGGATGCGCTGCAGCATGTACAGAGAAGGGTGACCCGCTTCGAGCATGATGGCGTCCGAGCGACCGGGTAAGAAAATTTCTTCGAGGCGCTTGGCAAGACCAATGGTCGAGATATCGTTGTAGCCCATCTCCTCCATCACGGCGCGGGCGGCGGAGAGCTGTCCCTTGCCGCCGTCGATCACAATCAGGTCCGGCAAGTCCGTTTCAGGCTGGTCAGCGGCGCGGGCGAAGCGGCGGCCGATCACTTCCGCCATCGAGGCGAAGTCGTCGGGGCGACCGGCCTGAATCCGGGGGTCGCGGATTTTATAGTGGCGGTAGTGCTGCTTGGCCGGTACCCCGTCGATAAAGACGACCCGTGAGGCGACTGTGTCGGTGCCCTGGATGTGGGAGATGTCGTAGCACTCCATGCGGCGCGGCACACTCGGCAGTTCAAGGGTCTCAGCCAGGTGCAAAAGCGCTTTTTCCTGACGGCGCGAAAAGCGGGCCAGGCGCTGCAACTCAGCCTCGGCGTTGCGGGCCACCATCTCGATAAGCTCCGCTTTCATCTGGCGCTGGGGGCAGTGGATCTCGACTTTGCGGCCTTTTTTCTCGGCAAGCCAGGCACGCAGGATATCCGCCTCGGGAAGCGGATACTGGGTAAGTACTTCGAGCGGCAACTCTTCCGGGGTGCAGGCGCGATAGTGCTCTTCTAAAGCCCGCTGCAGGAGCAGTCCCGGCTCTTCCCCCAGGTTGTTGGAAGTGAAGGCGAGGCGCCCAATCAGCTTGCCGGCCCGCACCTGAAAGAGCTGAATCGAGACAATCTGCTCATCGGCTGCGAGGGCAATCGCATCGCGGGAAACCGAACTATCGGGGACTGTAATCTTCTGGTGGCCGGCCAGCTGGTTGAGCCCCTGGAGGCGGTCCCTCAGGCGCGCTGCATGCTCATAATTGAGCGCTTCAGCAGCGGCAGCCATCTGCACTTCGATCTCGTGGGCCAGTTCTGTGGTGCGCCCCTGCAGCACCATCTGCACCTGCTTGACGATGGCACGGTATTCCTGGGGGGAAATCAGCCGCTGGCAGATACCCGGACAGCGACCCAACTCGTAATTGATACAGGGTCTGTCTTTAAAGACTGCGCCGTTGCGCTGCCGGAGCGGGAAGATTTTTTTAAACAGGGCCAAGGTACTGTGCAGAGCACCGCTATCGGTATAGGGGCCGAAGTAGCGGTCGTCGGGGTGGCCACCGCTGCGCCGACGGGTGACGAAGAGGCGCGGATATTCTTCTGACCAGGTGATACAGACGTAGGGATACTGCTTGTCGTCTTTGAGCAGCACGTTGTACCTGGGCCGGTGCGATTTGATCAGGTTGTCTTCGAGGACGAGCGCTTCGGCCTCGGTGTCGGTGAGGATGATCTCGAAGTCGAAGATCTTGCCCACCATGATCGCAATGCGCGGTGAGTGGTCATGTCCGGGCTGGAAGTAGGAGCGCACCCGGTTGCGCAGGTTTTTAGCCTTGCCGACGTAGAGCACCTCGCTCGATTCGTCGCGCATCAGGTAGACCCCGGCCGAGGTCGGGAGCGTCGCGAGGCGCTCTTGCAGGCGTTCGGCGTCCTCGATCAGTTTGCTCATCGCTTTTAGGAATGGGGACGTTCGTACTGGGCTTCGACCACCATGTGCACATTGCCGCGCGGGTTGAAGTCTCCCTTGATCTGAGCGATGAGCGGCTCGGTCGCTGCTACGAAGTCGTCGAGAATGACGTTGACGACCTCTTCGTGAGAAATATAGCGGTCTCTAAAACCGTTGATGTAGAGCTTGAGTGCCTTCAGCTCGACCACCCGTTCGCCGGGCACATAGCTGAGGTGAATGGTCGCAAAGTCTGGATAGCCCGAGAACGGACACTTGCAGGTAAACTCAGGCAGACTGATCTGGATGTTGTAGTGCCGACCGGGCCGAGGATTGGGAAAGGTTGTCAGCTGTCCTTCCTCGATTGCCCGCTCCCCGTACTTGAGGGGGGACCCGGAGGTAGCCGAAAGTTCAGTCATGGGCACAAATGCTTCCTGAATGGTAAATAGATGCCGACCCGGTCAGACAGCAACCATCGCCTGCCTGCAAAGCAGCTCTACCTCTTATGATAACGTGCGGGCTCGCTTGCTCAGGCCGGTCTGCACGGCGGCTACTTCGCAAACTGGGGCTACCCGCATAAAAGAAAGCCCGTTCCCCTAAAGCCTGATTATGTTAGATTGCTCACGTTTGCACCCAATATGGTGGGTAGGACACGAAAATTGTGATATTTCATCCCCCCGGTGGTATAACTTACAACATTCAAAAGTCAAGTTGATTTGAGACAGTAGGTAGGCCAGTGTGCCCACCTGTGCGCACCAATCGAAGAAGTCAGTATACAAATTGTACAGTCTTGTTTTGTCAGCTGTCATTCCATAGTAAAGTCTGCATTTCAGATCAAAACAGATTCCCAAGCCCGGATCAAAACTCTAACGGCCATCGATGCATACAAAAAATTCAGACAAAAGTGAGATACATCGTTTATCTGTAACGGCAATTACTGCTCCGCTCACGTCTAGAGAGGACGAACGGGTGCAGGACGCTGCCCGACATGTCCTGGTTGTCGATGACGGCTCAGTTCTGGTAGAACCTCTGCTCACGGCCCTGCAGCAGAGGGGGTGGCGGGTGCTGGTGCTCTCTGAAGGGGTTTCTCTAGGAGCGGTGACCGTGACTGCCAACTGGTCGGCGGTATCCAGTGTCGAGGCACTCGTGGCCCGGCTTAAATCGGTGGCGGGTGGTTTGGAGGGCATTTTCTTCCTTAGTACTCACGTTCTTGACTTCGACAAAAACTGGGTGAGTGCGGCGCTGGGGCGATTGCGTTCGGCGATTGCCGTGGCACGCGGGGTGAGCCTGACCAACGAGCAGCCCCTCGGCTTTCTTTATTTTGTAACCGGGCAGGGTGGACGATTTGGCCTTGAGCGCGGAGCAAGTCCCGATGCCCTTGCCGTCGGGCTTGAGGGGCTGGCCCATCCGCTGCGCATGGAGATGCCGAAGACTGCTTTTCGGTCGATTGACCTCGACTTAAAAGCTTCCCTAGAAGAATCGGCCCACCAGCTGGTCAAAGAGATTTCTGAGCCTGAAGTGCCCTATCGCACTGCTTACGGATGGAAGCGCGGTACCCGTGCGACCCTCAGCGTCCGGGCGGTGAGCGCCCCGGAGGCTCCACTTGACCTGGAAGCCGGGTCGGTGGTGGTGATGGCCGGTGGAGCGCGCGGCATCGGGGCTGTCTGCGCAAAAGCTCTGGCCGAGCGCCTGCCGTGCCGGGTCGTCTTTTTAGGACGCACACCACTTGCACCGGAGGCTGAGACCCTGGCTCGCCTTGAAGCGCCTGCCCGCCAGGCTTACGCAGACCAATTCATGCGCGAGTACAAAGCCGCCAACCCCGGCTGTACACCCAGGGAGCCACGCGAGGCCTGGCGGCGCAAGTTGCAGGCCATCCAGACCGTCGAGACCCTCGAAGCAATCAGAGCGTTGGGCTCTGAGGCTTTCTACTACGCAGTCGATGTGCGGGACCGCCAGGCAGTGGCGGCCATCTTTGCTGAAGTCAAGGCGCGCTTCGGGCGACTAGATGTTGCTGTGCACGTAGCCGGATTAGGCGGCGTCGATACCGACCGGATGCTGGTGCGCAAAGAATGGTCGGTGATCGACCAGGTCCTCGAAACGAAAGTGACCGGGGCTATGCATATCCTGGCGGCGGCCGAGGCGGCAGCCGTGCCGCTTTTTATCGGCTTCGGCTCGATTGCCAGCCGCTTCGGCAATAGCGGTCAGGTCGATTATGCAAGTGCCAACGGCTTGCTGGCAGGTATTGCCCGCGCCCACAACGCGCGCGGGGTGCAGCCGGTTGCCCGCGTGCTCGCCTGGGGAGCCTGGGACGGTGTTGGCATGGCCGTGAGCGGCCCGACGAAAGACGCCCTGATGGCCTACGGTGTGCGCTTCATTACCCCCGAGAGCGGAGGCGAGTGCTTTGTGCGCGAACTGACGACGCGGCTTGACGCCGCCCATCCGGCCGAACTTTACGTCAGCCCGAGTTGGACGGGGTTGACGGACCTGCTTGCCCAGCCGCAAACCCCACTCGAAGCAGAAGAACCGCAAATCGCGCTCGAAGCCGCAAAACCGCAGGCTTCGCTGGAAGCGGAACAGCCCCTGATGGGAGCGGTCGTCGAGCGCCGGGAAGGTGAATATCTGCGCGCCGAGCGCTGGCTCGATGCCAGAGCCATTCCCTTTCTAGATCATCATCGCTACGACGGGACTGCCTGGGTACCGGCGGTCGTGGGCATGGAGGTCGCCTGCCAGGTAGCTGCCAGTCTCTATCCGGGGTTGACCCCTTTTGCTCTGCGCGATGTCGCCCTTAAAAAAGCTGTGCGCCTGGTGCGCGACGAGCCGGTGCTGCTGATTGGCGAAGCGCGCTTCTCTCAGCAGTCGGGCGACGAGACGATTGTCGAGGTGACGATTTCAGCGCGCTACAAAGAGCGCACCTGGATATTTGCCGAGATGAAAGTCGTCCTCAGCGCTGTCCCGGAGCGGCAGCAGGCCGGCCTGGTCAATGGCCTTGAGTATCACGGTTCGACACCACTTGGCGAAGAGCCCGGCGAACTGATAGTCCAGGACCGCCAATGCCTCTATCCTTCCGAGTGGCTGCGGTTCCAGACGAGTGGACCGACCTTTCAAGTGATCGAGTCGATGGCGATGAATTGCAGCGTCGGCCGCACCGAGGGACGGATGGCGAGCACGGCGGACCTGCAGGGCTGCTACTCTCCGCTTACTTTTATCGATGGTGTCTTTCAGGCTTACGGAGTGACCCTCTGCACAATCTTGCAGAGTTGGGCCGGACCGCCCCTCTACATCGGCGAAATTCGCTGGCGTCCCGGTTCCGCTTCCGTACGGAAGGCGACGTTCAAAATTCGCGTCAATCTAGAGGACAAAGCGAACTATCCGGTGCTGCACATGTTCGACGAGCACGGCGAGTGCATGTTGCGCATGCAGCGAGCCGAGCAGGGCGGGACCAGTCTGAAAGAACTGGCAGCTCGCCAGGCTAAGCCAGTGAGCCTACCCACCATCTCCACTCCCTACCTGGGCGACGTGCTCGAACAGGTGCCGGGTCAGCGGGTGCGCGCCGAGCGGCTGCTCGACCCGAAACAGGACGTCCTGCTGCGCGACCACCAGTTTTATATCTTCGTCGTCGTCCCGGCTGTCTACTTCATGGAAGCGGCCGTCGAAGCGGCCGCCCTCGCCCAGCCCGGCCTGCCCCCTTGCGAGATTCGCGATTTCGAGATTCTGCAGGCACTGCACCTGCTCAAGGACACCCAGGTCCTGGTCACCGAGGCGGAAGTGCTCGAAGCCGGGGTGACGCGGGTGCAACTCTATTCGCGGCGGGGAGCAGACAAAAAAGTACACGCTACCGGCACTATCTTGCACGGCCCTTCGCAACCCCTCGGCCGGGCACCCGAGTGGCCGCTCGAAGCGGTTCAAAGCCGCACTGGCGAGGGGCTTTATCCCCACCGCTTTCCAAACGGCCCCATCTTCCAGGTGATCGAAAAGATGGAACTCGGGCACGGCTATCGTTCGCGTTCGCAGTTGCGCCTGAACGGGGACGTTGCGGCTGAACGGTTGCTGCCCATCACCCTGCTCGATGGTGCGTTTCAAGTCGATTCGGCGACTCGCAGCGGCTATGACCGTCCAAGCGGCCTACCCAGGCGCTTCGGTTCCTTGCGCTGGACACCGGCGGCGGTGCATGCCGAGAGCGTTCAGTGTCTCTCGGTGACGGGTGATGCCTCACCCGAGAGTCCGGGCGACTTACTATTCGTGAACAACCGCCTAGATGTCGTGTTGTGCATGACGGGAATCGCGCTGACTGCTGCCCTGCCCACCACCATCGGTTCAAGGAGCAAATCATGACTGGCCTGCTGACTCCCCCCACCCGTTCACCCCTCGCTGTCGAACGCCCCATCCGCGACGGGCTGGCGATTGTCGGGATTGACTGCCTCTTTCCGGAAGCCGACGGTGTAGACCAGTTCTGGCAAAACGTGCTCGACCGGCGCTGCTCGATTGGCCCGATCGAGGATCGCAGCCTGCCGGTGGGCCTGCGCGACCGGGTCGAGAGTCGTCTGGGCGCCCTGATGCCACAGCTATCAGTCAAACCGCAAAAGTTTCGCCTGCCGCCCAACATCACGCGCAACTTTGACCCGCGCGTGCTGCCGATGCTCGAAGTCGTCCGCCGGTTGCTCGCGTTGCACCCCAACGCCCGGCCCGAGTCGATGCTGGCTATTCTCTGCTGCCAGAAGATGATGCCGGTCGAAGAAGCGAGCACCTCGCTCAATCGCCGAATTAAGACCCTTTCACTCATCGACGAGTTGGCGAGCCTGCATCGCCTCGACGCGGGCCTGGTTGAGCGCATCCGCTCCGAATTTTCCGACGCCTACGACCAGAAGTTTCCAAACCCCGGCTTCGAGGGTTTCCTGGCCGAGTCTTCGAGTTTGATGGCGTCGATTATTCCCAAGACTTTTAACCTGAGCGGCGGTCACATCTCGATGGATGCGACCTGCGCCTCGGTGATTGCCGCCCTCCAGATTGCCTGGAACGCTCTCTACTCGGGTCAAAACGACTCGGCCCTCGTCGTTGCGCTCTCGCCCGAGGCTGTGCCTTCCCGCTTTGCCCACTACGCCCAGCTCGGGATCTTCACCCGCGAGGCGGTGCTGCCCTTCGACGAGGCGGCCAGCGGTTCGGCCCTGGGCGAAGGCATCGGCGTCATGCTCGTCAAACGCCTGCGCGACGCCGAGGCGGCCGGTGACAACATTCACGCGGTCATTCGCGGAGTCGGGTTCAGCTCGGACGGTGCGGGGTCGGGGTTCGTCTCGCCTCAGCGCGACGGTCAGGTGCGGGCAATGCGCAGTGCTTACCGGATGTCCGGCATCGACCCACATCAGGTCCGGCTCGTCGAGGCCCATGCCACGGGCACGCCCAAGGGCGACATGACTGAGCTGGAATCCCTCGAAACCATCTTTGGTAAGCCTGCCGATTGTCCTGAGAAGATCGTGCTTGGCTCGGTGAAGTCCAATATTGGCCACCTGCTCGCGGCCTCGGGCATGGCAGGAGTCTTTAAAGTCTGCAAGGCGCTCAGCGAAGGGGTGATGCCACCCACTATCTTCCGCACCCTGCGACCCGAGTTGCGCAACGAGCAGACGCGCTTTGAACTCTTAAGTGCCGCCCGCCCCTGGCCGGAAGATGCCCCGCGCCTCGCGGCGGTCAGTTCCTTCGGCTTCGGCGGCGTCAATGCCCACGCCATCCTCGAAGCCCATCCTTCTACTGCGAAGAAGTTGCAGCCGCAGCGCACCAGCCAAATCTTACTCATGCCAGTTCTACCCCCGGAGGCTCCCGTGACTACAGAAGTTCTGCCCCCAGCGCACTCGATGGCCACCCCGGCTTATCAGATGCTGAGTGACGAGGAGGTGGCAGCAGGGGTGCTGGGCATCGTCGCCAACTGTACCGGCTACGAAGTCGAAGAGTTGCAGCTCGACCACGACTTAGACGCTGACCTCGGAGTCGATTCCATCAAGCACATGGAAATCCTGCTGATGGTGGGAGAACGCTTCCGGGTACAGGCAGAAGAAGGTGACCAGATTACGGACTACCCGACTATCGAGCGATTGGTGGAGCTTGCGCGGACTCGCCAGAACACGAGCACCGGTGAGCCGAGCGGGATGATGGCGGAGTTGATGGCCGGATTGCAGTCAGGCGAGCTACCGCCCGAGGCAGCGGAGCGTCTGGCACAGATGGGAGTTGCGGCTCCTGCACCGGAAGTCGAAGCTGTCGTCGCTACACCGAGAGTTGAAGTCGTGCCCAGCCCAGTCATTGCTTCAGCAACTTGGGAACTTGAAAAAGTGCAGGAGACTGTTTCGCCAGCGGCTGAGTCGAGTGGTTATCAGATGCTGAGTGACGAGGAGGTGGCAGCAGGGGTGCTGGGCATCGTCGCCAA
>JANNPH010000257.1:0-25786 GCA_031399965.1 Gloeobacteraceae cyanobacterium SOY_34_metabat_159
ATCAGCAGTGCGATCGACATATTCAGCAACTGGCTCTGGTTGGTAAACCCAACCGCCCGCCAGAGGTGAAAGAGGCCCGAGGTGATGACGATACCGCCCTGCTCAAAACCTGGAGCCACAGTGGCCGGGTCGTTGAGGATCTCCTGGCCGTAGACGGGCCAGGCAAACTGGGCGCTCGGCTTGAGGGCGAGCGGGTTGACCACCCAGGTATTGAAGTTGGAGAAGTTGGCACCGTGGAAGAACATACCGCTCAGCCAGACCGTGACCACGGCCAGGTGGCCGAAGTGGGCTGAGAAGATCTTCCGGGAGATTTCTTCTTTGTCGGAGGTGTGCGTTTCGAAGTCGTGGGCGAGAGCGTGCAGGTCCCAGATCCAGGTAGTGGTCTTGGGGCCGCGTGCCAGGTTTCGTTCAAACCAACCGGGCTTGCCCCACTTTTCAGTGGAGGTCGGTACCGGGTCGTTGTCTACGAGAACCCTTACCGGCTTCTCTCGCTCCTGTGGCGTTGTAGACATGAAAGGATCTCCTTGCGGTGACGCACAACCGGGGCTACCGGCAATGCACTGTTTCGAAGAACCACGACGTACGCTCTAGGTCTCTAGCTTATGAAGCAGATGATGATGGCGGTCCACCGAAGAGCATACGCAGTTACGCAGCATTATAAGTCTGCGTTCTGCCACCCCTCGAAGGGCTTAATAAATTTTAAAGTGACTGAGATCCGTCTGGGAAACCCTTTTGGGCGTTATGTTACAAAGTCTCAGCCAGGCAAATGTTGCCAAAACTTTCAAAAATGCCGGATCTAGCAATCGAGCGACCTACTCCGCTCGGGTGAGCCAAAGCGAGGTGTTATGATACGGGAGTTTTTCTAGGAACCGCTCATGCGTAGACGTTCTCGCCCAGCCTGGCTGTGGCTTGCTGGCATGCTGGCTGTCGCGGTGCCTGTCATGGCACAACAGGCCAGTGCTCCCAAGGCTGCCCCGAAGTCAGCAGCTCCTGAGACTGTCGATATGCCCAACTCGCAAAAGTACCGCCAGCTTGAGCAGCAGTCGAGCATCCTCAGTGTGGCCGGGGCGGAGCAGATGCTCAAAAGTGCGCAGGAAGCAGCCCAGAGCGGCAAATTCACCGACGCTGTCGCCCGCAATCAGGAGGCGATCACGATGCTCAACCAGATGTCCACTTTTCACCAGCAACTGTCAAAGTCTTTTGCAGGTATCGACAACCGCATTGCCGACGAAGAAAAGCAGCTGGCTCTACAGTCCGCAATCAAGCGCGACGAGGCTACCTATCAATTAGCCCTCATCCACCGCGCCCAGGGTAAGCCCGAACTGGCAGTGCCTCTATTGGTCCGGATCACGAGCAGCCAGAACCCGACCCGCGAACTGGGCCAGAAAGCCTACCAGCAGCTCTACGAAGTCGGCTTCGTCAAAACCCAGTACCCCCGCCAGTAGTCCTGACCGGGGGTACGCTTTGGTTTTAGGGCTCGTCTACCTGGGCGTACACTCGGGTTGACAGGCCCCAGACATAGATGAAGCCCTCGGCTGCCCGGTGGTCGAACGTATCCGTTTCCGAGTAAGTGGCGAGGTTTGGGTCGTAGAGCGACTGCGGACTTTTGCGGCCGACGACGGTCGCCGTGCCGCGGTGCAGGCGTATGCGGACGATGCCGTTGACGCGGCGCTGGGTGTGGCGGATGAAGCCATCGAGGGCACCGCGCAGAGGGCTATACCAGAGGCCGTTGTAGACCAGTTGGGCGTAGGTGTCTTCGATGCCGCGCTTGTAGGCGCTGACTTCGCGGGGTAGGGTGAGGGCCTCAAGCGCCTGGTGGGCCAGAATCAGGACTACCCCGGCCGGGCACTCGTAAATTTCGCGAGACTTGATACCGACCAGACGGTTCTCGACCATGTCGATGCGGCCGACTCCGTGTTCACCGGCAAGCTGGTTGAGTTCGGTGACGAGTTTGATGCTCTTGAGGGCTTTGCCATTGAGGGCTACGGGTTCGCCCCGGTCGAACTCGATTTCGATGTAGAGCGGCTCGGCAGGGGTATCGGCTACCGGACGGGTCATCGCGTAGACCTCCTCGGGCGGCTCCAGCCAGGGGTCTTCGAGCATGCCGCACTCGACGGAGCGGCCAAGCAAGTTGTAGTCAATTGAATAGGGAGATTTCTTCTTGACGGGTGCTGGGATACCGAAGCGTTCGCCGTAGGCAATCGTCTCCTCGCGCGACATGCCCCATTCCCGGGCCGGGGCGAGCACCTTGAGCTTGGGGTCGAGAGCGCCGATCGAGACGTCGAAGCGCACCTGGTCATTGCCCTTGCCGGTGCAACCGTGGGCGACTGCGTCGGCTCCGACAGCCTGGGCACACTTGACCAGCAGGCGAGCGATGAGTGGGCGGGCCAGGGCCGTGGCAAGCGGGTAGCGTCCCTCGTAAAGGGCATTTGCCTGCAAAGCCGGGAAGGCATAGTCATTTACGAACTCTTCGCGTGCATCCTGCACGATCGCCTGGACTGCGCCGGAGGCGAGCCCTTTCTGGCGGATGGCTTCGAGGTCGTCTCCCTGACCGAGGTCGATGGCAAGGGCCACGACTTGCTCGACACCCCACTCGTGAATTAAATAAGGAATGCACACGGACGTATCCACACCGCCCGAATACGCCAACACCACTTTTTTGGCCCGCACGATCGTCTTCTCACAGGACTGTAGTCGATATCTTATCTTCAATCGGCAGCCGCCCGCCTGACCGCCTGCTCAATCGAGAGATGCAGCATGCTAATAGTGGTAGCGCTTCAACGGTTCTGATGAACGACCGGACCTGGACTGCAGTGCGATGAGCGTGCGCATCTATGGAAATCGCCTGATACGGACGCCGAACGGGCTCGATACGCGACCGACCCTCGGCCGGGTGCGCACAGCCGTATTCGGACGCTGGTTCGATCGGGTGGAGGGCTGCCGCTGGCTCGACCTGTGCGCTGGGGCAGGGACGATGGGGGCCGAGGCGCTGGCCCGTGGGGCATCGGAAGCCCACGGCATCGAACTTGCCAGTGCCGTCGCACGCATTGCCCAGTCTAACTGGGAAAAAATTGCTCCCGGTCGGGGTGTTGTCTGGAGAGGCGATCTGCAGTCGGGGCTCGCCCACCTGGGTCGGCTCGGGCGAAAGTTCGACCTGGTCTACTTCGACCCGCCCTATCAGAGCGATCTCTACCCACTGGCGCTGAGCGCTCTGGGCGAATACCATTTGCTCGACCCGGCTGGGGAACTGGCAGCTGAACACGACAAGAATCGCTCCGACCTCCCCGAGCAGATTGCCGGTCTGGAACGGGTCGATCAGCGCACCTATGGTAACGCGGCAGTCAGTTTTTATCGCCTGGCGGGAGCAGTCTTGGCCTGAGCGGCGACTATTTCCTGCGGGTGGGTGGGGAGGAGGTTGGCGTAAGAAATCAGCTCCAGGCAAATTTCGCGCACGACCGGGGCGGCGGTGGTGGAGCCTGCAATCACGCCTGCCTTCGGCTCATCGAGGACGACCAATATCACGAAGCGCGGGGCTTGGGCCGGCAGATAGCCCACGAAAGAAGTAATGAGGCGACCTGCCAGGTAACCGCGCCCGCCGATATTGGCTTTCTGGGCTGTACCGGTCTTGCCGCCAAGGCGGTAGCCGGGGATGCGCGCCGGTTTGCCGGTGCCTTCTTGCACGACGTGCTCCATCATCTTGCGCACCTGGGCAGTCGCTTCGGCAGTGAAGACCGGTTTGGGCGGTGCGAGCGTCGGCTGCCAGAGGGTCTTGCCGTTGTCGTCTTCGAGAGCGCGCACGATACGGGGCTGCACCAGCAGACCGCCATTGGCGATGGCTCCGTGCAGGCGGGCCAGTTGCAGGGGTGTAAGGGCAATCCCCTGGCCGAAGGAGACGGTTGCTGCCTGCACCGGGTAATCGACGAACTGCTTTTTGGTGGTAATGATGCCGGGGGTCTCGCCGGGAAGATCGATGCCGCTCGGGCGGCGGATGTCGAGTTCTTTGAGCTTGTCGAAGTAGGTTGCCGCGTTGAGCTGTTGCATCAGGCGGATCATGCCGACGTTGCTCGAATACATGAGCACCTGGGTAACCGAGAGCGAACCGCGACCACGACGGTCGTAGTTGCTGAGGGAGTAGCGGCCAAACTGGGCGCGGCCCGAATCGTAGATCACGGTAGTTGGCTTGATTGCACCGGCACTGAGGGCAAGGGCAATATTGATGGGTTTAAAAGTGGAGCCCGGTTCGTAGAGGTCGCTTACGGCCCAATTTTTGAACTGGGCGGGCGGGAACTGGCTGTAGCGGTTGTTGTCGAAGCTGGGGGCAACCGCCATCGCCAGCACTTCACCGCTTTTGGGGTCGAGGACGATTGCCGTGCCGCGGGTCGCATTGACGGCCTTGACGCCCCGCTCCAGGGCAACGCGGGCCGCCCGCTGTAGCCGCGAATCGACGGTGAGGGCGAGCCGCCCGGTGAGGGGGTCACTGAGGAGCGACTCGGGTACCGGCGCAATCGGCGCACCGCTCGGACTGACAGCAAGGTCGAAGTCAGTGCCGGCTGGCCTGAGGCGCTTTTGGTAGGACTGCTCGATCCCGCCCTGGCCGGAGCCTTCATAGTTTAAGAAGCCGACTAAAGCAGCGCTGTTTTGACCTTCCGGATAGAAGCGGCGGCGGCGGGTATTGACTTCGAGGCCGACCAGACCCTTGCTTTTGACCCGCTCGTAGCTGGTCTCAGAAAGACCGCGAGCGACCGGTACAGTCCGGCTCGGACGGTTGAGCTTGGCTGTGAGTTCCGCCAGGGGACGGTTAGTGGCTTCACTCAAGACCGTGGCCATCTCGGAGCGCAATCGCCGCCCCTGTTCGCTCGTCAGTTGGGCAATGAGCGCCTGACGGTCAACGCCCTTGCGCTTGCTGGCAAGCCGGGTGGCAAGCTGGGCTGCCTGCCGGTCGATTAAGTAAGGATGGACATACAGGTCATAAATCGGTTCGTCGATGGCCAGTGCCCGATTTGCGCGGTCCACGACGCTCAGGCGCGGAGCGTCGGGGCGTATTGTCCGCACCCGCTGAGCGAGAGAACGGGCCTGAAAGGCAGGGGCCTGGTGGACCTGCAACTCGTAGAGCCGATAGCTGAGGGCACCGGCAATCGCCAGCATGGCTCCGCCCACCAGCCAGAGGCGCGAGGTCGTTTGACGGCGGATGGAGCGCATCAGTAACCCACGGGGATATTGAGAGGGCTGGTTCCTTGAGAAAGGGGCAGCAAAGGACGGGACGGAGCCGGTTCGAGGCTCAGCGACTGGGCCGGGGTGGCGACGCGCAAGGGGACTTTGAGGGCGACGGCGCTTGCGAGGTCGCCTGTGAGCGCTTCACTGAGGGCAGTGATCTGCCGGGATTGCACCCGCAGGGCAACCAGTTGCCGGTAATCCTGTTCCCAGCGAGTCTGGGTCTCGAAAGTCCACCAGTAGAGGCCGCAGGTGACAGCGAGCAGGGTGAGCAGCAGGGCTATTCCGCACTGCTGCAAAAAGCGCAGGCGGGCGGCAATGCGCATGGCCCGCAACGGTAGCGGGCGAGAGAGCGGTAGAACGGTTGCCGGGTTGGCAATTGGGGCGGGGGACTTGAGCGCGTTCACAGGGGATCCTCGGAGGGTGAGCGGCGGCGGGCAAGCCGCAACTTGGCGGAACGGGAACGGGGATTGGCCTTGACCTCGGTCTGGGAACCGACGATTGGCTTGCGGGTGATCACTTCCAGGCGCGGGTCGGCCCGCCAGAGGTGTTTGACCGGGCGGTCTTCAAGGCTATGAAAACTGATCACAGCAATGCGCCCGTCAGGCCGCATCCAGTCGGGACTGTGTTTGAGAAACTTTTCGAGTGCGGCAATTTCGCCGTTGACGGCGATGCGCAGCGCCTGGAAGACGCGGGTCGCCGGATGAATCGACTGGCGGGGGACGCTCCCGGCGACCAGTTGGGCAAGCTGGGTGGTCGTGTAGAGCGGGCGGCGCTCAATAATCCGCCGGGCGATACGCCGCGAGAAGCGCTCCTCTCCATATTTCCAAAAAAGATCGCTCAGTTCTTCAGAGCTGGCCGAATTGACCAGCTCGGCCGCTGTTGGATTTTCAGAGTCAGGGTCCATTCGCATGTCGAGAGGTGCCTCGTAGCGCCAGGAAAAACCGCGCTCTGGGCTATCGAGCTGCATCGAGGAAACTCCCAGGTCGGCAAGGATGCCGTCGAACTGTAGAGCGCCAGGCTCATAGTCACTGAAATTGACCTGAATAAACTGGATGCGCTCGCCGAAGACTGCGAGTCGGGCGCGGGCGTGGGTGAGCGCTACAGCATCTTGATCGAGTGCGACCACGCGGGTATTTTCAGTACGCAGGACAGCCTCGGTGTGACCACCGAGCCCTACAGTCGCGTCGAGATACAGACCGCCCGGACGCACCTGTAATCCGGCGAGTGTCTCTTCGAGGAGGACAGTTTGATGCAGTACTTCCACAGAAATTGAATTTGCCGCCCATCTAGCCTTGAGTCAGACTAAAAAATCGCGAGGTTTCTGTCAAGTCTTATCCGGTATTTCAAGGAATCAAATTGTAGATTGGCTGTTCGGTCAGTTCTTGATAGCTCAAGTTTGCTTCTTTTCAGTTGCGACGAGCACTGTACGTCCGACCCAACTGCGAGCGGTTTGTATGTCCGGCACTGGGGCATGGTGGCTTCTCCCCGAGAACTGATAGCATCGAGTCGGACTTTTGCTCGCTGACTCATGCGCGTCTCTCTAAACTGGCTGAAAGAATTTGTCGATTTTGACCTGAGTGCCGTCGAATTAGCCGAGAAGCTGACGATGGCCGGTTTCGAGGTCGAACACATCGAAGACCGGCGCACCTGGGCAGAGGGAGTCGTCGTCGGCCGGGTCGTCGAGTGCGCTCCCCATCCCCAGGCCGATCGCCTGCAAGTCTGTCAGGTCGATATCGGCCGCAGCCGGTTGCTCAATATTGTCTGTGGTGCCGCCAACGCCCGCGCCGATATCTTTGTGCCTGTAGCCACGCTCGGCACCTATTTACCGGCTAAAGATCTGAAGTTGCGCAGTACCAATATTCGCGGTGTTCCTTCTGAAGGGATGCTCTGCTCGCTTGCCGAACTCGGTCTGGAAAAAGAATCGGTGGGCATTCACATTTTCGAGCGCGAACTGCCACTTGGGTCCGATGTGCGACCGGTCCTGCACCTGGACGACGTGATCTTAGAAGTGGCCTCGACCGCCAACCGGGCGGACGCCCTCAGCATGGCCGGTATTGCCCGCGAAGTCGCAGCCCTCACCGGCGGCATTCTGCACCTGCCCATCGCAGAGGCTCCCCTCGTGCCCAGGGGCGACCTCGTAGCCCGTGTCGAGGAAGTCTCTGCCTGCCCGATTTATACAGCGACTCTACTCACCGGAATTACAATCGGTGCATCCCCTGAATGGTTGCGCGAACGCATCGAGAAGGCGGGGATGCGCTCTATCAACAACGTCGTCGATACTACCAACTACATCCTGCTGGAGTGGGGGCAACCCCTGCACGCCTTCGACTCTGACCGGCTGGCGAGTCAAGACATCGGTGTACGCTTCGCCCGGACTGGTGAACAGCTGACAACCCTGGACAGCAATCTGCGCAGTCTCACTCCCACAAACCTGGTGATCACAGCAGGAGACAGGCCGGTGGCTTTGGCCGGGGTGATGGGCGGTGACGCGACCGAGGTGACCGGTGAAACCAGGAGCATCGTGCTGGAGGCCGCCATCTTTGATCCGGCTATCACCCGCCGCTCGGCTCGCGTCTTCGGCCTGCGCTCGGAGGCTTCTTCGCGCTACGAGCGCGGCGTCGATAGCTCGGCCCTCGAAATGGCGCTCGAACGAGCGATCTCGCTGCTCATCACCCACGCCGGGGCGCAACCGGTTGCTCAAGCAACTGAAGACAACCGCCAGCGCGAAAGCCGCACGATCTTGCTCAGGCCCGAACGCCTCGCCCGGATTCTCGGTGAGCCGGTTCCTGACGCCGAGATTGTGCAGGTACTCAAAAATCTTGGGTTCGATGTGCAGACTAACGTGCGTGGTTTCCAGGTGACCGTCCCCGGCTACCGCCTGCGCGACATCGAGCGCGAAATAGACTTAATCGAGGAAGTCGCCCGCATCATAGGCTACGACCGCTTTCAGTCCACTCTGCCACCCCAGGCGGACGGTGGCTACTTGCCCCTCGAAGACCAGATTATTCGTCAGTTGCGCTCGCTCTGCCTGGGGGCGGGCCTCACCGAGGTGGTGACCTACTCGCTCGTCGCCAACCGCGATCAAAACCCGGTTATCCTCAGTAACCCGCTCAGCGCCGAGCTGACGAGCCTGCGCACCAACCTGCTCGACGGCTTACTGGATACGCTGGCTTTCAACCGCTCCCAGGGCAACCTGACTTTTCACGCCTTTGAAATCGGCATCGTCTTTATCAAGACCGAAGAAGGCCCCTACGAGGCCGAGCACCTGGGGGGCATCCTCTGTGAGAACCCGGTAGTGGGCGACTGGCAAAAAAAAGCACCGCCTTTCGATTGGTATGCCGCCAAGGGTTCACTGCAGGTGCTCTTTGCACCCTGGAACCTGGAGATCGAATACCAGCCCGACCGCCGCGACGAGCGACTGCACCCCGGCCGGACCGCTTCGCTCTGGACGAGCGGCGAACGGCTCGGCGTGCTCGGGCAACTGCACCCGCGCACCGCAAAACAGTACGACCTGCCGGAGACGACCTTTGCCTTCGAGCTTGACCTCGATTTGCTGGTCGATAAATTGCGCGACCGCGAACCCGTCTACCAGCCCTACTCGCCCTACCCACCTTCCCAGCGCGACCTGTCTTTCTATGCCGCTACCAGTGTCAGCGTCTTCGAGCTTGAACGCCTGATTCGGGCCGAGGGTGAGCCGCTCCTCGAATCGGTGACGCTGCTCGATGAATATCGCGGCACCGGCGTCAGCGAAGGCAACCGTTCTCTCGCCTTCCGGATGGTCTACCGCAGCGACCATACGCTGACCGAGGACGAAGTGAACACTGTCCACCAACGCATCCGCCAGGCCCTGGCCGACCGCTACCGGGTGGAGTTGCGCAGCTAGTGGTCGATTACTTTGCAGTGCTTGAGCTACCCCGGCGGCTGCAGCTCGACCTGGAAGACCTCGGCCGCCGCTTCCGGACGCGGAGCTTTGCAGTCCACCCCGACTTCCACGCCCGCGCCGGTGAGGCTGAGCGCCAGAACGCGCTGGTGCAGTCGGCTCAACTCAACGAAGCCTACCGCGTCTTAAAAGATCCCCTGCGCCGCACCAGGCACCTGCTCGCCCTCGAAGGATGTGACGCGGAGCAAAAACCTTCTCAGGCGCTGCTGATGGCCGTCTTTGAGTTGCAGGAGCTGCTGGACGAACCTTCTACACCCGTTGTCGAACTCGAATCGGCAAAGCGCGAGTGGGAAGAGCAGCGGGCCACACTTGCCGAAACCCTGGATACGGCCTTCGTGCGCTGGGATCAAGGCGACCGTGGGGCACTCGGGGCATTCACCGAGATTCTGACCCGACAGCAGTACATCGAGAACTTGCTTCAGAAGCTCAACGAACGTCTGACGACCTTGGAGTGAGGGCCACTCCCAGGTCGTCAGACGTTGATTCTCGTCGCAATCGGACTTTTAGGCTTTGGTGAGCTGACGGCGAATGTCGAGCAGCGCATCGGCCCAGCGCGGATCGGGCTGGCCTGCCTCGTCGGAGGAACTCACGACTTGAGGCTGACGGTCGCGGTTGCTGTCGCCACGGTTGCCGTCGCGCTCACGGCGGCGGGAGTCGCTGCGCTCCTGGCGTTCCCGGTTTTGTTCCTGGCGTTCTTTATTTTGCTTGCGGATCGGCCGGGAGATGTTGATGGCAGGCGTCGTACGCACCGGTGCCTCGGGGGCGGGAGCGGCCGCATCGGTAACGTCGGTGACGTCGGTGACGTCGGTGACCTCGGCAACGGCGGCCATGTCGGCGACATCAGCATGAGTCGGTGCTCCACCCTTGACGATGCCGCTTGCATTCCTGACAATTGCGCTCTCGGTCCTGGCAATGGCGTTCTCGCTCCTGGCAAGTACGCTCTCGCTCTTGATGATCACGCTCTCGTTCTTGACGATGACGGCGCTTTCGGTGGGTGCTTCGCCTTCAGGACGATCGGTCTTCGCTTTCGGCTGAGCTTTTTCAACCCGAAGCGTGATTCCCTTGAACTCGATGCCGTTGAACTTTTCGATGAAGCTATCGGCGGCTTCGGTAGTGCCGACAGTCAGGAAGCCGAAGCCCCGGCACTTGCCGGTCTTGCGGTCGGTAATCACCTTGAGCGAGACGACTTCCTCGGATGGACCGAGCACTTCCTCAAGCTCCTGGCGGGTGACTTCCTCGGGGAGGTTACCGATGTAGAGACGAATTGACATGAAAAACTCCTAATGCGACGAACCAGAAAACACGACGAACGAACGACTGCCCACACCTGTACTCATGGTCTGTTCAAATGTCAGCCGATCAACACCGCAAGTGGCCGCACTACGGATGGGCAAACGCCGCACTCCAATCGAAGCGACACAGGACTGCGAACGCAGCCTCTCGGCGTTAGGTAAGAATGACATAGGGTGTGGGTAAAGCTTGATTGCGGGTCTATATCCAGGTTACTGTGAGCGACTTGGACTTACCAGGTCCAGCCCAAGACTCACAGGTTGCCCTGATGTCCCCGGCCTGATCTAGATTACTGCAAGCCATCTGAAAAGTGCATCGGTTTTGTAATTTTCCGTTATGTATGTCCTCTTCGACCTCGCTCAGCGCATTCCGTTTGCCCTTGCCGACTGGCCCGGCCCGCTTGCACTGGTAGGCGGCTGTATTCGCGATGCGCTCATAGGCCGCGTCCGCCCGACAGTCGATCTCGACTTCGTAGCCCCCGGCCCGGCCGTTGCCCAGGCCAAAAAACTCGCCGGACGACTGAAGGCTGGCTTTGCCCTGCTCGATGCTGAAAACGAAATTGCCCGCCTCGTATTGCCGAATGGCCTTACCCTCGACTTTGCCCGCCGGCAGGGAGATCTCGAAACCGACCTTGCCCGCCGCGACTTCACTATCAACGCCCTTGCCTACGACCTGCACACCCAGGTGCTCATCGATCCCCTGAATGGTCAGGCCGACCTCAAAGCCCGCCAATTGCGCGCCGTGAGCGAGGCAAACCTGAGAGACGACCCCCTGCGGGTCCTGCGCGGCTATCGGCTTGCTGCCCAACTCGACTTTGAAATCGAGCCTGCCACCCGTGCCCTGCTGGTGGCCTGCGCTCCATTGCTGGCAGAGGTTTCTGCCGAACGGGTGCGCGAAGAACTCTCGGCCCTGATTGCTGCCCCACGAGGTGCCGATTGGTTATTTGCTGCCTACCGTGACGGCGCACTTGCGTACTGGCTGCCGGAACTGACTGCGATGGAAGCAATCGGGGCGAGCGGCTATCACCACCTTCCCCTCATCGAGCACACTTTTGAGGTCGTCCGCCAGGTGGACCGGGCGGTGGCCAGGCAGTCCGAGGCTCTGCAGGCGGACCTGGCGCGTCCGGTGACCGGGGCGCGGAGCGTACAGACCCTGGTGAAGTGGGCCGCACTACTGCACGATATCGCCAAGCCTGCGACCCGGAAAGTGGACCCTGGGACTGGTAAGACGAGCTTCACCGACCACGAAAACCAGGGTGCGGTGATGAGCCAGAGCATCCTGCAACGCCTCAAATTCAGCCGCGACGAGGAGCGCTGGGTGGTGGCCCTGGTCAAACATCACCTGCGACCAGGAGGACTTGCCGCACACCTGCCGCCCAGCGACCGCGCCGTCTACCGCCTCTGCCGCGACCTGGGCGAAATGTTGCCGGCGCTTTTGATGCTCGCCCTCGCCGACCGCTGTTCGACCCTCGGACCCCAGGTGAAGCCGGCCGACCTTGAGCGCTTCGACGCCCTGGTCGCACTATTACTCGGGCGCTACTACGCTCCTGATGACCGCCTCGCGCACCCGGTGCCTTTGCTCGACGGCCACGGACTGATGCTGGCCCTCGGCCTCAAGCCGGGTCCGCAAATCGGCAAGTTACTCGCCACCCTACAAGAATCTCAGGCACTGGGTGAAGTCGCGACTCGCGAGGAGGCAATTGCTCTTGCCCGCACGCTGATTGAACCCAGTCAACATGAGCCCTGAACACGACCAGGAGCTGGCCTAATTGTCTACTCGTCTTTGACAGATGTGGTCAGCGCGAACAGGGCGGGTTGTCAGGTGTCTTGTCGGGGTAGTAGGTACGGATGGCATCATTTCGACTGACGAAGGTCGCCGCATAGCTTTGTCCAGTCTGTTCGTCTGTGACCGTGAGGGTGCAGACTCGGTTTTCGTAGCGCTTATAAGCCCGAGTGCCGTCCAGCAGCAGTTCCTGAGCGTTGCTGACGAGCGGATAGCCTTTGACGGGGGCGCTGAAGTTGCGTCCGCGCACCCGGACCCGGACCCCGAAAGTGTAGAAAATACCAGGGACCGCTTCCACGTCCGTAGTGCGCTCGCCCGCACCTGATGTTTGAATCTCTTGATAACGGCCAAAGAAGTGTAATCCGCCGATGTCGCTGCCGGAGCCGTTGATGCCTCTAAATTCGCCGCAGAAGATGTGCTCGAAGCCGTCATCTTTGAACCAGACCCGCGTCAGGTCTTCGAGAAATTCATTCTGCCGGCTGCGCCCTGGTGTCAGTGAACCGTCCACCGCCTGTTGCAGTTTGGCCAGCACGTCGGGAAACTGTACTGTCAGGAGTGTGCGAAATTGTGAGGCTTCCACTTCAGTTCCCAAAGGACCGCAGGCCCTGAGTACCGCTTGGTCAAAAGGCGAAAGGGTTGGCGGTTGAGGCGTCATGTCGACAGTTTCGTTGTCGCGGGTGGGCACCGGATTGTTCAAGATGTCGAAGAACGGTTTGCCTCCCCCTGGAAGACCCCCTCCACCTGACACAAATGTGCCGCAGGTGGCCCGCACCCAGCGCTGTTGGGGCATAGCCTCGGGAATAGCCAGCAGAATATATCGTTGCTCTGTGTTGTTAAAACCGATCGCCTCGTAGCTGCGGCGGACTGCTGTTCTGACCTGGCCGGGGTTGGAACCGTTGATGCTTCTGGTCGCCGGGCAGGTGCGGGTGGCAGTGAATTGGCCTGAGGGCGGCACTTGCGCGTGTACGGGGAGCGCAACTGTCAGAGCTGCGCCTGCCGCCAAAAACGTGCTTCCGAACCAGAAGTGTCTGTGCATAGACTTGACTATGACTGGTGCACCAGGTCTTATGCAGCTTTCTAGAACACCTCGGAGCAAGCCGGTCGCCCGTGGTCTCGAAAGTTTGCGGTGGATTTTGGTCTTGACCCAAGTAACCGGACCGCTCAAAATTGCGGGAAACTTCACTGCAGGGACAAGGCCGCGCCGGAGTCCACGATTCGGCCTTCGCCTACTTTGACTTCCTGGCCTGATAGCGTTTTTCGCCCAGAAAATACATAACAATTCCTGTTAATGGGCACCCTTGTGTGGTTCACTACCCGATTCTCTTTTCATGGGCCTCGACGAAGAACTGTACCTTCGCAAGCTTGAATTGGACAATGAACGCTTCCGAGGGGTTCACAAGCGCCCACACACGAAACGCACCGCTCCCAAAGTGCGCTCCCGGCCCAGAAAACGCCCCAACGGCCTGTACGGGGTTCTCCTTCTGGTCGTCGCCTGTGGGCTTGGCTGGGGGGTCTATGAGGCCGGCAACCGCTTCAATGCAACTGCATCGGCACCGAAAAAGGCTGTGACCGTAGCACCCGGACCCGCCCGCTCGCCGAAGAAGCCCGTCGTCCGCTCCGCCACACCGCTGGTACGGAGAACGATCCCACTCGAACCGCCCATCTTCTCTGAACCTTTACCCTCCCGGCCGATGAGCCTGGCAGGTGCTCTACATCGGGCGATTGCCTCGGCAGTTCAAGGAGATTCTTTGGGCCAGCCTTCCTGCGGAGCTCCGACGGGTACTCTCTCGGTCTCGGCCACCAACCGCTACAGCATGGGGCAGTGGGCAGTGGAGGTTATTCTTGCGGGTTCTTCTCTGCGCTGAAAGCGTTCACCCTGAAGCGGCTTTCAGAACCCCGTCCATTCAAATCTATGCAAGCAGTAGATCTGAAAGGCTATGACCATCTATCGTGGCGGCCTTCCCCAATTGCCCTAGAATCGGTGCATGCTCGACCATGATCGGCTATTCAAAGAACTGCTCGGCACTTTCTTTGTCGAGTTTGTGGATCTCTTCTTTCCGGATCTTGCTGACCTGCTGGAGCGCGACTCGGTCGTCTTCCTCGATAAAGAGTTGATTACCGATGTCACCGCAGGCGAAAAGGTAGAGGCCGACCTGGTGGTCAAGGTTCGCTTGCGTACCCAGGAGTCGTTCTTTCTAGTGCATATCGAGACTCAGTCGGAGGCCCAGTCGGAATTTGGCTATCGGATGTTCCGCTACTTCGCCCGCCTATACGAAAAGCACCGTCTGCCGATCTACCCGATTGCTGTTTTTTCTTTCACAGAACCGAAGCGGGTAGAACCGACGCTCTACCAGATCGGATTTCCAGACTTTCCGGTGTTGCAGTTCAACTATCGGGTCGTGCAACTCAACCGCCTCGACTGGCGCAGTTACCTCAAGCAGCCCAATCCGGTAGCAGCAGCCTTGATGGCGAAGATGAACATAACTCCAGCTGAGAGGGCACAGGTGAAACTGGAGTGCCTGCGGATGCTCGCCACGCTCAAGCTCAACCGGGCACGGATGCAGCTCATCTCAGGGTTCGTCGATACTTACTTGTCTTTGACGGATGCGGAAATAGGACGCTTTGCCCAGGAGCTTGCTACGATCATGCCAGCCGAACGGGAACAGGTTATGCAGATTGTCACCAGCTGGTTGCAAGAAGGTCGGCAGCAGGAAGCCCTGACCATTGTGCTGCGCCAGCTCAGTCGTCGGGTTGGCGAGTTGAGTCCGGAGAATAAGGCTCGGGTCGAAGCATTAAGTGTTGAGGAACTGGAGCAGCTGAGCGAAGCGCTGCTCGACTTTGCTGTACCTCAGGATTTGCAGCAATGGCTGGATAGTTGACGATACACGCAGTGGTACAGGGTAGGACTCGTTCAGGTGTTTTTGAGAACCTTTCCCTCAACTTGAGACGTCAACACTACGGGCACAAGGCCACGTAGCTTGTTTCTCGGTGAGCCGGAAACGTGCGGGCAATTGACGGTGCCCTGCTCTTGCGACCTTTCGGCAGAAGAGAGAATATCCTCAGCTTGTGAGGTAGCGCTCAGGCATTGCTTGAGCGGGTTAACGTCATCTGCCCTTCGTCATCTGCCCTTCCGCTTTCTCCTTTTGCCGCCCGGAAAGCGGGCATAGGGAGATGCCAGGCATCAGTCAACCAGAACAAGCCTACCCTGTGGCGGTCGCTCTCATCCACAGGCACAAGGCCGTGTGGTGTTCCCGCTCCCCTAAACTCTGCCAGGATTTCCTCCTGACCCGCAACCGTATAGACGTTGGAATACCAGGTCGCCATGGAAATCCCGTCGAAAAAGCACCTCATGGTAGCGGATGCGGACCTGCTCCTGACATAACCTGAGCTGATGTCAGGCTTAAGCGGTCTTGCGGCGGTCGGAGAGCAGGCGGGCGGCGATGCCGCCGCCGACGAAGCCGAAGAGGTGGCCCTGCCAGGAGACGCCTGACTGCAGGGGCAGGACGCCCCAGAGGGCACTACCAAAGAAGAAGCCGACCAGTAGAGCGATGACGATTGACTTGGCGCTGCGCTCGAAGTAGCCGCGCAACAGCAGGAATCCCAGGAAACCGAAGATGACGCCGCTCGCCCCGAGGTGGACAGTGTTGGGCGGGCTGGTCAACCAGACTCCGAGACCGCTGACCACGGTCGAGATGAGCAGGACCAACCAGAAATCTTTCAGGCTGCGCGCCATAATGAGCCAACCGAGCACCAGAAAAGGCACAGTGTTGGCGATCAGGTGGGCAAAGCCGACGTGCAGAAAGGGCGCAAACCAGATGTTGGCAAGGGAATTCACATCCCAAGGGTGGATACCGAAGACGTCGAGATTGCCCCGAAAGAGGAACTGATCGACGACCTCCAGGACCCAGAAGACGCCAGTCAGGCCACCCAAAACCTGTGCCTGACCCTTGAGCATTTGGGCGAGGGATTTTTCCTGGGGCGGCTTGCTGAGCATGGCGCGTCTCACTCTTTTGTCAACAGTCCGATCTTAGCCTGTGGGAGCCAGCGCCCGGCTACTTAAAACCGGACCCGCAGTGTCTGGATTTCAAAGGGGCCAAGGGGCAGGTCGATTTGATTGCCGCGCACACTCAGGTTTGATTGTGGACGCTCCAGTAAATCGGTCTTGACCGCCGAGCGGGGTGGCTGTGGGAAAGTCAATTTAGTCTTTGCAGCGCTGCCTTTTGACTCGTAAAGACGCACGATCCAGCCGTCGCCGTCCTCGGCCCGCTTCCAACCAGCAAGCACCACCTGCGGGTTGTCGAGTGCGACGAACTGCTCAGGAAGCGTTCCGGTGTGGACAGTCTCAACTACTGGGATGAACGGTGTATTGAGGCTGAGACCAGCCTGGACCGCGTCCGCTTTTCGCCAATCGCCCGCGTGCGGGTAGAAGACATAGCTGAACTGGTGTTGGCCTAAGTCCGCTTCCGGGTCGGGCCACTCGGAGCCGCGCAGCAGGGAGAGGCGCAGGCGCGTGCCGTCCGCCAGTTCGCGGGCGTCGTAACCGTACTTGCTGTCATTCAGTAAGCTGGCACCGCCTTCCAGGTCGTTTACGCTCGCCCAGCGCAAGGCTGGCACTTCCCACTGGGCTTTGCGGGCCGGGGTGTCGCGGCGGGTACTGCGCGCAATAGCGGCAAACGGGATCTCGTAAGTGGCCTGGGTTGCTTTGGCTTTCAGGTGAAAGGCAGTCTTGAGCAGTACGTGGCGCTCCTGCCAGTCGATCTGGTTTGTAATCTGAAGGGCCGGGGAATCGTGGTACAAGATCAAGTCCTGCACAAAAGTAGATTTGCCGAAAGTGCGCGTCACCCGGATAGTCGAGCGCACCGGACCCGATTCGACGCGCTCGATTGAGACGAGCCTGGGTGCCGGTAGCGGGTGCTTCTCGTACTGCGGGTCGATGTTCCAGGCGTCCCAGTACTGGCCTTCGTCTTTAAATAACTGCAACTGGTTGCCAGGTCCGTTCAAGCTCTCACGCCCGCTTCGCTTGTCGTAAACACTGCTCAAGTCTCCGGTTGCAGGGTCAACCGTCACCCGCAAATTGTCATTTTCAAGCACCGAAGCCCCGGCAGGCTCTGGCGAGTGTGCTTTTGCGGGCCGTAGCCAGTAGGTCTTGTAACCGACTCCCGGTACCTCCGTCGCCCAAAATTGCAGCCGTTCTCCGATGCGCTGGGTGCGGAAGGTCTGACCTCGGCTGTCCACGGCAACCAGTTCGCCCTCCGGCACGCCTGCCGCGATCTCAACTGGTGCGCTGCGGACGGTCGCAAGACTATTAAAGACGACCACGGGCGTCCCTTCGCCGCGCGTGTCGGCGCGACTTGCAAGATCTTTGAGAGTCGTTGCGAGCAGGGCCTCTGCTTGCTGGCGGAAGGCTTTTTGTTCGCTTGCGGCCTGGACGTAAACCGGACGAATGGCCGAGCCGGGGAGGATGTCGTGGAACTGGTTGAAAAGCGTCAGCTTCCAGAGCGAGGCAAGTTGTGTGTGCGGGTAAGCGGCTCCGGTGAACAGGGAGCGGGCGGAGGCAAATTTTTCGAGGTTGGCGAGCAGCACCTCGGCCTGGCGGTTGTGCTGCTTTTGGCCCGCGTGGGTCGTGTAGGTACCGCGGTGAAACTCCAGGTAGAGTTCACTGTTCCAGGTCGGGAAAGGCTTTTTGCGGTCGGCTGCTTTAAGGGACTGGAAATACTGAGAAGCAGTCGTTGGGACAAGCTTCGGGAAAACGGGTGAACGCTGCCAGCGCTCTGCCGTTTCGAGCATGTCGCGGGTGGGACCGCCACCGTGGTCGCCCACACCGTACATCCAGAGCAAGTTTGGATAACCGGTATTTTTCTCGTAGGCGCGGGCCTTGGTGGCCATCTTCACAGCATCTACCTGTTCGCCCAGAGGTGTCGCGAAATAGGTCAGGATCTTTGAGCCGTCTGGGGCCTGCCACCAGAAGATGCGGTGCGGAAAGCGGGTGGTGTCGTTCCAGTCGAGCTTCTGGGTGAGGAAGTAGTCGATGCCGGCTTTTTTGTAGATTTGCGGCAGCTGCCAGGTGTAGCCGAAAGAGTCGGGGTTCCAGCCGATGTTGATCTCTTTGCCGAAGCGCTCTTTAAAGTATTGCTTGCCATAAAGTACCTGCCGAATCAGGGACTCGCCGTCGGGCAGGTTGAGGTCGGGCTCGACCCACATGCCGCCCACCAGTTCCCAGCGACCCCGCCTGACTTGCTCTTTGATTTGCTCGAATAGCTGAGGCTGCTCACTCTCGATCCAGCGATAGGACTGGGCGGTGCTCTGAGCAAAATTGAGCTGTGGGTAACGGCCCATCAAGCCAAGGGTCGAGCGAAAGGTTTTCTCGACCACCTGTCGGGTCTCAGGCACAGGCCACAGCCAGGCCATATCGATGTGCGAATGACCGAGTAGACCAATCGTGCGGCTGCGGGTCAGAGCGGCAAACGGTGCAAGTTGGGTACGAGCACTCTTTAGCGAAGCGTCGAAGCGCGCCAGTTTTCCAAGTTTGAGAGCCTGCCAGTCGATGCGCTCCAGGGAACGTTTCAGGACGGGTTGCAGACGCTGCCGTTCACGAGCATTCGCGGTCTCTTTTAAGTAGCCGTCCAGCACGTCGAGTTCGTCGGCAAGCATCCCTGGATCCGTAGAACCGGAAGGCGCTTCGATATCGAGACGGGCTTGGGTAAGTGCCCCTGCATCATGACCGGGGCTGACGAGTTTAAGCGCCACTAAAAACCGCTCACCAGGCTGGGCCGATGGGGTGAGGATCACCCGCTGCACGGCGTCGTACAGATCACCGCTCTGGACGAAGCGGCCATTTACGTAGATTTCGACTTTCTCGGCCCACCAGATCAAGTTGAGCTTTACCTGGGTGCCGGTACTTGCGTAGCCCTTGAAGGTAGGCGGGACTGTGACCCACTGGCGCAACCAGAGCACTTGCCTACCCTTACCCCAGTTGAGATTGCCTTTGGAGTCGGGTTTTGCGAGGGGCCAGGTGCTGTCATTAAATTCGGGCGTTGCAGCGTCTGGGGTGTCGCCTGGGTGCTCTTTCCAGCCTGCAATCAGTGGCTGGCGGGAGACGGCTCGCAGGCCCTCCAGGGTTTGTGGAAGTGGTGCCGCAAGGACCTGGCCGCTGCCGGTGAGGATGATTGCGAGGGCCAGGGCAACGCGGCGGTGCAAGCGCTAGATTCCTTCGACGCCGATATTTAAGAAGCGGGCAACGGCAGCGACCTGGTCTTCGACGGTGACCAGGGAGGGCGGCTGGCCGACCGGGGAAAGGCGCAGGTCGCGGGCACCCTTCAGCTTTAGAAAGAGCGTGCGGCTCGGGTTGAGACCGCCTTTGAGCACTACTTTCAGGCTGACCACGTCTTCGAGCGGATGAATGATTTCGATGAAGCGGTTTTTGCCGGGAAATCCGCGGCGGAAGATAACGACCTGGCGCTTTTCTTTGTCAAATTTGTTGTAGCCGGACCCGACATCGAGGACCAGTACCAGCCAGTAGTAGGTCGCAAACAGGATAGCCAGTGTGCCGTAGGCCATCATCGTGGCCGCCTGCGGAAAGCGGGCCAGGTCGCGCGTCTCGGTGAAAGGTAACAAGTTGACGCCTACGAAAGGCGAGAGACCGGCGAGCAAAAAGCCCGAACCGCCAAGGGTGAGGACCAGGGCGAAAAAATAAGTGCTGGGGCGGCGGGAACCGGGTACGTCGAAGCGCAGGACTTTATCTGTCTGTTGAATTGCCGAAGCGGCCATAAACGATTCCGAACGGGGCTGATCAATCACTTTGATCTTAATGCTGCCATCAAAAAAACGGCAGGAAGGTACGCAGGACTTTGCGCAATCTCAACAGGAAAATCAGGTCTTTAATCTTCGAGCTGATTTGCGGCCTGGTTTCCTGAGCTGCCTGCAATTCCGTTTCGAGGCGGGCGTAGTCGCCAAGGCTCAATCGTTCACCGCTCACCATCGAATTGGCATACCCCGGCTCCTCCAGGCGCAAGACTTCCTCCGGGGTGTCGTCTTCTGGAGGCAAGTCACCGACTTCTGCCATTACGCTCGCCGGTAGCGCGGCCTGAGCGACGACCAGCAACCCGACCGCAAAAATGCGCCGATACTGCATGGGCCACTACCTCCCGGATAAGCGATTCAACAAAAAGCTATCTTAAACTGCCTAGGTAGATCTCGCAGTCTGACTACCACTCTCGGTCTGAATCAAAACGATGAAAAAGAACCATTTTGTCTGGGGATGCGCGCTTGCAGTCGCACTTGGAATGGCCGGGCCGATGGTTCGGCCGGAAGTTGGGCTTGCCCAGACCAAACAGGTCATTACCGAGAAGGACCTGTTGAAGTTCACCTGGGTCGCCGACCCGCGCCTGTCCCCAGACGGCAGGCAAATCGCTTACGTGCGGGTGACGGTCGATGAAAAGAAGGACACCTACGCCACTTCAATCTGGACCATCCCGAGTGCAGGCGGCTCACCGAGACTGTTGACCACGGGCAGCCGCGACAGCAGCCCGCGCTGGTCACCGGACGGCAAGCAACTCGCTTTTGTGCGCTCAGTCGAGAAAGACGGCAAACCGGCACCGCCGCAGATTTATGTCCTTTCGCTCGAAGGTGGTGAGGCGAGTGCCCTCACGACGGCACCGGCCGGAGCCGCCGCTCCCGCTTGGTCCCCCGACAGCCGCAAAATCGCCTTCATCTCGACTACCAACGCCAAGGACATTGCTGACAAGCAAGCCAAAAGCGATGCCGACAAGCCCAAAGAGAGCGACGTGCGGGTGATCAAGACAGCCGCCTACCGCCAGAATGGCGAGGGCTATACCGACTTCGACCACCCGAGCCATATCTGGTCTATCGAACTACCCTCAGGTGCAAGCCCGGCTCCCGAAGCCAAACAACTGACCACCGGCACCTTCAATGAAGGACCACCCCTCTGGTCGGCGGACGGCACGCGGCTCTACTTCATCTCCAACCGCGTCCAGGACGATTACCACCAGCCTTTTGATCTCGACATCTACTCGGTTGGTGCGGCAGGCGGTGCCCTTACCAAAGTTGCGGACATTGACGGCCCGGTGGCTGACCTTGCCCTCAGCCCCGACGGCAAGCAACTCGCCTTTCTAGGAGTGCTCAACGCTAAGCCGATCCGCTCCTACAACCAGCCGGATCTGTTTGTGACCGACCTCAAGCCCGGTGCAGTTCCCAAAAACCTCACCGCCGACTACGACTACGACATCGGTGCAGGGCTTGCCACCGACCAGCACTCCCCACGCGGTGGCCGCTACACAGGCCCCCTCTGGAGTGGAGACAGCCGCTCGATCCTGGTCGTCACGACCGAACAGGGCCGCGCCAACCTCAAGCGCATCGACGTCGGCAGCAGCCGGGTCGAAGACTTTACCAAGGGCGATCACGAAGTGGTCACCTATAGCGCCACCCCGGACGGTGCAAAAGTGGCGATGGTGATCTCGACCCCGACCAATATCGGCGACCTATTTATCGCTCAAGGTTCAAGTCCTCCGACTCAGCTCACCCGCGTCAACGAAGCACTGTTTGCGAAGCTGAACCTGAGTGCTCCTGAAGAGATCAACTACCCGAGTTTCGACGGCAAGCGCATCCAGGCCTGGGTCCAGAAACCGCCTGGCTTCGACCCGGCGAAAAAGTACCCGCTCATCCTGAATATCCACGGTGGACCGCACATCGCTTACGGCTACGCCTTCACCCACGAATTTCAGTGGATGGCAGCCAAAGGCTACGTGGTGCTCTACCCGAACCCGCGCGGTTCGACGAGCTATGGCCAGGACTTCGGCAACATCATCCAGTACCGCTATCCGGGCGATGACCACAAAGACTTGATGGCGGGCGTGGATCTATTGCTGGCGCGGGGCTACATCGACCCCAACCAGCTGGGCATCACCGGCGGCAGCGGCGGCGGCGTGCTCACCAACTGGGCGATTACCCAGACGGACCGCTTCAAAGCGGCCGTCTCCCAGCGCTCGATTTCCGACTGGACCAACTTCTGGTACACCGCCGACTTCCCGCAGTTCACCCCTTTCTGGTTTCGGGGTGCCCCCTGGCAGGAAGAAGCCGACTTCAAGGCCCGTTCACCGATTACCTTCGTCGAGAAGATTAAGACCCCTCTGATGCTGGTCGAGGGCGAAGCGGACCTGCGTACGCCGCCCGGAGCCGGGGGCGAACTACTGTTTCGGGCGCTCAAGTACCTGAAGCGCCCCGTCGTGATGGTCCGCTTCCCCGGCGAGACTCATGACCTCTCGCGCACCGGCAAGCCCGCCTACCGCATCGAGCGGCTGCAACACATCGTTAACTGGTTCGACAAGTATCTGCTCGGTAAACCGATGCCCGTCTACGACCTGCCGAAAGTCGTTGAGGAGAAAATCTCGACCTACAAATAGTTCAGCCGATTTCCGTGCGCTCAACACGCGCCGCATAACACCCAGGCTTGGCGTTGTGGAGGTGGAGGTAAGTGACCTCGGGCCTGCTCAGCATCTTCTCCAGCACAGGTTCGAGTTCGCGGCCACCGATCACATCAGCATCGAGCATCATGCCCTGGTGATCGAAAGCACGCACCGAGAGCAAACGCAGTCGCAGAAACTCAGGAACTTCACCGACTGCCGGCTTCGCCGTCTCGACACCTCGGCGCACGTAGATGGCATGGGATGAGCGATAGGGACTATCCACCGGCAGATGCTCAAAATGGACAAGCAGCACAGTCTCACCGAGTTCGGCGTCGGCAAGACTCACACGGCAGGGAAAGCCCGGCTTATGGTTCACAACTTGCCGCAGTGCGCCCATTCCCGCAAGTTCTGTATCCGACAGATCAAAAAGCGGCGCGAATTGCTCGGCGGGCAACCCTGAAATACGAAAGCTCATCGGTATCTTCCTGGAAACAGATCGTCATGTTCGCATCGCTGAAACTTGACCACTACCGGATTCTTGCTTCCTAATTTTTGTGGTCAATATGCCGACCTGCCTGGTGGCTTATTGTCGAGCGACACAACCAGGGCTGGAAGTGCGGCTGGAGAGCCCGCTGAATTAGACCGCAAGAATCTGGTGGTGATTCGCCCGACCGATTCGTAACATCGAGATCGAAGGCAGCTTGAGCCTGACTTCAGAAGCAAGGCCAGTGAAGCCTGGGAGAAATCATGATGCAGAGTGTAATGACTGGACCGTTCTCGACCGATGCCCTGCGCTGGCAGGCACTCACCCAGCGGGATCGCCAGGCGGAAGGCGCTTTCATTTACGCGGTCAACACAACGGGTGTGTACTGCCGTCCAAACTGTGCCTCGCGCTTGCCCAAGCCCGGCAATGTTCGCTTTTTCCAGTCCGCTGCTGAGGCTGCTCAGGCCGGCTTTCGTCCGTGCAAGCGGTGTCAGCCGAATACCAGATCGCCGCATGAGGAGCAGGTGCAGCTCATCGCCCGGATTTGCAAACTAATCGAAACATCCGAAACACCGCTCTCGTTGGCCGAACTGGCTGTAGCAGCGGGGCTGAGTCAGTATCACTTCCAGCGGTTGTTCAAAGAAATCGTGGGAGTGACACCTAAAGCCTATGGGACCGCCCACCGTGAAAAGCGCGTACGAGACACATTACAGCAAGCTGCATCCGTGACTCAGAGCATCTACGATGCGGGGTTTAGTACGAGCAGTCGTTTTTATGAAGGGGCAACCGGGATGCTGGGTATGGCACCGAGTCAATACAGGACAGGGGCAGCGAACCTCGAAATTTGGTTTGCAATCGAGCAATCGTTTCTAGGTTGGGTGCTCGTAGCCGCGACAGAACGGGGCATCTGTGCAATCGACCTTGGTGATACACCGGAGACGTTGACAGAGGGATTGCAGGCTCGATTCCCCAACGCCCGACGACAAGAAGCTGATCCCATCTTTTCGAGCTGGGTAGCCCAAGTGGTTGCGTTTATCGACACTCCTGAGCGCGGGTTAGATCTGCCGCTGGATATTCAAGGCACTGCGTTTCAGCAGCGCGTCTGGAAAGCGTTGCAGGCGATTCCACCGGGTTCAACCACGAGCTATACGGAGGTCGCTGGACAGATAGACAGTCCGTCGGCTGTCAGAGCAGTGGCATCTGCCTGTGCTGCAAACAGGCTGGCAGTGGCTATCCCCTGTCACCGGGTCGTGTGCAGCAATGGTGATCTCAGCGGGTATCGCTGGGGTGTCGAGCGCAAACGCGCACTACTAGAACGAGAAGCACCGGACACGTTTATTGCGAAATCCAGCCCTCGTAGCTGACATCAGACAGCCTGGAACACCGCGCCGCTGATAGGGGCCACAGATTGGCGCTTCGCACTTCTGGTTTTACGCCGACGCTCTAGCGGGAGTTCGCTGCCAAGGCTATCCGTGTCAGGAAGTCTTCGAGTGCGGCGACACAGGTGGTGTCCTCGAAGAGCCTGTCCTGCCGTTCGTTAATCTTGCCTGTGATCTGCCGGTACCAATCGCGGTCGTGGGCCAGGCGGACGGCAATCTCGATATATTCGGCCTCATTCGCTGCCACGGTCTCCTCGATGCCGAGCACACTCAGCATCGAGTAAGCCAGCCGACCGCGCATGAACGCTTTCGGGCAGGTGACAATCGGCACTCCGAAAGCGAGGGCTTCGAGGCTCGTGTTTCCCCCGGAAAAATCAAACGTGTCGAGAAACACGTCCGCCGCTTTCAGCAAGCTGAGATAGTCGCTGTAACTCTGCCGGGGCAAGATTAAGCAGAATTGGGTGCTGTCGAGACCACGGGCGCCAAAGGCGCGGGCGAGGCGACGCCTGAAAATATCGGTGACGTGTTCGCTCGGATGGGCGACAAAAAGAAATTTGGCCTCGGGAACGCGTTCGGCAATCGCCACGTAGACATCGTCGTAGCGGGGCAGGTACTTGAAGAGCGATTGGCAGGACAGGTAGATAACCTGGGTGTCTTCCAGGCCAAACTCTGACCGAGTCCGGCACGGCTCAGGCAGCGGTGGCCGGGCGTAGCAGACGCCGATTTTGGGGAGCAGGACCAGCTGCTCAGAATAGTATTGCTGGGGGTTCTCAGGCTCCATCGCCGCTCCTGAGAAGAAGTAATCGACTGTCGGCAGGCCCGAGGTGACCGGGTGGCCCCAGGCGGCGCATTGCACGGAGGCAAGCCGCAGGGCGGCCAGTTGCGTCGTGCGGGCGTCCATGCCGATATCCGGGAAGATGAGAAAGTGCAACCGGTCGGATTCAATCTGCGCGCAGGCTGCTTCGAGACTGTGGGGAATGTGGTGGAAGTGGTCGCTGTTGGCTACGAACTCGTTAGTCCGCCAGTCGATTTCCTGGCCGGTGTGGTAGCAGTAAATCTCGAACTGGGAGCGGTCATGGTTTTTCATCCAGCCGAGTACCCAGCGGGTGCCGCTGTGGCTGAGGATGTAGGAAGACACGTAGCCCACACGGATTTTCTCGCCCGGCTGGAGACTTTGCAAAGGTTTTGCCTGCGCCCACTGGGGGTAATTGGCCGCCATCACTTGATGGGCAAAGTCTCCGTAGCGCTTTTGCAGGGCGGTGTCGTCGATGCCCTG
>JANNPH010000052.1:0-1619 GCA_031399965.1 Gloeobacteraceae cyanobacterium SOY_34_metabat_159
GGCCGACTGGCGGCAACCGGCGGGACTGGTGCTAATTCTGCGCACCCGCCTTGCAGACAATTTCCGGCCGGTACTTGAAGCAGCACGCATCGAGGCGACAGCTATCGAACGGGTGCAGACACTGCTGGCGCAATATACCGAAAACTAAAGCCACGCCTGAAGCCGCCCGTTAAACTTGGCTAACCGCTTTCGCTGAGCCATGCGCTACAGAGATTTGTTCCTGGTCCTCTTTCTGGCCCTCAGCCTGCCAACTGCGACCCTGGCTCAGAGCACCACAACTTCCAAGGTCCTCGGCCAGAAGCTGCTGGGCCAGATTCAGCAGTGCCTGCTCAAAAAAATTCCGAACCCGACGCGCGTGGCCCAGGAAAAGCTCATTTCCGCCTCTCAAAATTGTTTTTTTGCTGTCGTCGTCCTCGACAGCAAAGGCCAACGCCGGGCCGATGCTCCCGAACGTACCCTGGCCGTTCTCGAAGTCTCCGGCCAGAGCCTGCCCCGGCGGCAGAGCACAGGCGAAACCAGCGTGGCGCTCAGCAAACTCAAAGTGCGCGGTGAACTGTCTTCCATCTATCAGGTGCCAGTCAAGATCGGCGCTGAGACCCGGCTTTTCTTGCTGGATACGGGGGCAAGCACGACACTGCTGGCCGCTCCCCTGGCTCGTCAGTATGGGCTGACAAGCTTTCCAGTACCTGGCAACCTGTTTGAGCAGGGGGTGATCGGGACCAGTCTCGGGCCTGCCAGGGCAAAAGTGATGGCCCATACACTCCCGCCCCTGAGCGTCGGCAACGCCCGCGTTGAGCGCCTGGTCGGTCTCAGCCTGCCGCCTAACTTGATTCCCGGTGGAGGAGCAGGCGTATTGGGACTCAATTTCTTGAGCGCCTTCGACATGCTGATTGACCCGAGGACGGACCTGCTGCAGCTGCGCACACCCAGTCCTGCTCCACCCGAGGCGATTGCGCTTGCGGGCAGAACGGGCATTCTCACAGCGCAGGTGACGATCAATGGCGAAGGGCCGTTTCTTTTTGGGCTCGATACCGGGGCAGATACGACCGTCATCTCCACTGCACTGGCGCGCCGCCTGATGTTAAATCCCTCATCGGACCTGAAGGTCGATCTGATCGGCCTTGGCGGTACCCAGAGCGGACAGCTTGCCACGCTCGAACGCTTTACGCTCGCTGAGCACTCAGTCGAAGCGCTCTCGGTCGTGATTGCCTCGATTCCACTCCTGAGCCGCAACAACCTCGACGGTTTACTGGGGCAGAATTTCTTGCGTCAGTACCGCCAACACTGGCGCTTTGCCCCTCCAAATAGCCTCGGGCTCGTCGTAGAAGGCTCGTTGCTGCTCGAAGAGATTTAGCAGGTCGTTATCTGCCTGAAATTCGTGCGTCCCCTCTTCAAGCAGGATACAGAGTCACTACCTGAGGCATAGAGGAATCGTCGCCGCACTCAATAGTATGTAGTTATATTACGAACTAATTTTTGGAGTTGAGCAATGCAGAGCACCGATGATCCCGCTTTACCCATCATTCATCTTGGTTACGGAGACAGCGACCGGTTTGCCGGCGCCAGCGCGATGCTTGCCGCGCGTTTGCGCCCCGACCGGATCGTCGTGATCGAGGGCG
>JANNPH010000074.1:0-7869 GCA_031399965.1 Gloeobacteraceae cyanobacterium SOY_34_metabat_159
GATGTCAGCCCTTTTTGCGTACGGTGTTAACAGAACCCCCCGCCCACTGGGGGGCTTGCTGCACCGGCCCGCCTGGGGCCGCGGCTCGGTCGGTTTAAAAGTCAGCGATTCGACTGTCTGCTTGTCAGCACCCGGAACTATCCAGAGGAGGCGTTGCCTGTAAGGCTTGTCGAGGCTCGCGGACATCGCCTGTTCCTGGTAAAGCAGGGCTGAGGAGTCTGGGATTTGCGCTCCCTGGACCCGACAGGTTGTCATGCGCACATCCGGTGCTTTGGGGTTGGCGGCTGCTTGAGCGGAAGTGGTCATCACGCCTTCCAGACGGGCACTGACCTCTGCAACCTGGCGCTCGATCGGCATCGATGCGATGTCCGCAGCCAGAGCTTGTGCGGCCACCAGACAACAGCAGGAAAGCGCCGAGACTTTCAAAAAACCCATGAACTCACCCCCTAGATCGCCCTGCAGCACGCCGACGATAGCACCCGGTATCTACAACGGCTAGAACTTCTGCGACCAGTAGAAGACTGGACCTGCTCTCGTCCTCTCAAACCAGCGATTGTTACCTTAAAGCAATGGGCGAGTCCTCCCTAGGAAGCGCCTGAATCTGCATTCTTTGACCTGGAGACCGCTATGGAATGGGAGTCGCTCTGTTCACCCGACGAGTCGTTCGAGGAAGGCAACCAGACCGACGACCCGGAACTGCTAGACAGGTTCGATGCCCACCTGGATTCAGAGATGGCAGTCATAGAACCCGAGGGATACTACGACAACGACGACCAATTCGGTCCGGAAGTACTCAGCGGAGTCTACGATCCGGCCGTGGATTTTGGGCAGTTCGAGCGACCCGACAACCTTGCCTCGCGCTTTTACGAGGACGCTCTGGCTTTGACCGGCCTGGACAGTGCTACTGACCCCGGCGACGCAAGCAACTGTCAAGCACTTGAAGCGTACGACACCGCTGAGTCGTGGAATTTTCAGCCCCTAGAAGCCGGAGAAACAGCTGAGTTTGACTGCGCCCCCAGCTTCAGCACTGGCCTGATGGATCTGGACACTGGTCACTCGGAGAACGATTTTGAGCCGTATTCTCCAGATGCGGCTGTGCCCGTCCTCTTTGACTCCTACTCCGCTCTAGAAGGTGAGCCCAGCACCCAGGAGCCTCTCTTAGAAGCGTTTGACTATCCTCACACGACTTCCTTTGCCGAGGTGGGTGCCGATGCCGAGGTGGACTGGGGATTGCCTGAAGAACCCCTCGGGTCTCTGCACGACCTGAAAGTCGTGCCGCCACCGGCACCTTTCGAGCCTACGGTCATCCGAAAAGAAGGCCCCAATGTGCCGAACCCGACTGAGTATGGATTTAAAGCAAGTGGGCCGGAAGTCGAGTTGAGGCCTGGTGAACACGCCCTTGGAGACCACCTCAATCCGCGGGGGCCGAGTCCGACACCGTTCATTTCGGCGAGTGAGAACCCGAAAGGCGCACCCAATATCGGCGGCAAGCCCTACCATATTGGCGTCGAGGAAGCCAGGCGAGCCGGAGCTGAGTTTTACTCCAACGCGGACGTGACTGCTGACCTGGAGGCGATGGCAAAAGAGAACCCGAGCTACCAGGCCCGTACCGAGATGTGGAAGGCCAATCAGTTGCGCGGTGAGCAAGAAGCCCTCTTCAAAGGCGATGTCCCGGCCAGTGCTGTCGAGACCGGCGGCATGCGGGCTCTGAAGACGGCGGGCCGGGTCGCCGGGGTCGCCGGTGCTGCGTTGACGGTCTACGACCTGGCAGAAGCGACCCAGGAAAGTATCGAGGAAGGAACACCCGCTCCCATCATCGCCGAGGGTGTGCGACAGGTAGGCGGCTGGGGCGGGGCAGTCGCCGGGGCACAGGCCGGGGCGGCTCTTGGAGCCGCAGTCGGTCTGACGACCGGCCCAGGTGCCATCGTCACCGGGATCGCCGGTGGGTTGATAGGCGGTGTCGCCGGGTTCTTCGCGGCTGATCAAGTCGCTGATCTCATTCACAAAGACGAGTAGTTCGATGAGCACGACAACACTGATCCAGGCAATCCGCACGGGCAATCTCGAAGCGGTAAAACGACTGATCGACCAAGGTGCCCAGGTCAACCAGGCCAAAAGTCTGTTGTCCGACTGGCTGCCCCAGCCCGCCAGCCCGTTGCTCGAAGCCGTCGAGCAAGCACAGCTCGAAATCGTCGCTGCGCTATTAGAAGCGGGAGCGGACGCGAACGATACGACAAGCGGCACGACCGCATTAAAACTGGCGGTGCGCAAAAATAATCCCGAACTGGTCAAGTTACTGCTTGTGTGGGGAGCGCTACCGGATAAAAAAGGCAAGCAGGACGGCACAACACCGCTTCTCAAGGCAGCACTTTACAGCCAGATAGAGGTCGTTCGCATTCTGCTTGAAAACCATGCCGATCCAGATATCGTCCTTACCAACCCCCACCTGTATAAAGTCCGGGGCTCGGTTATCCAGATGCTGATCGACGCCGGTGGGGCTGCTTCGCCAGAAGTGATTAAAATGCTGGCAGATGGACAGGCACGTCCCTGAAAGTTCTGTGCTCCTGTAGACGAGGCCGACTGATTTTGCATTCGAGAGGTGCATAAACTGTCGCCACAACTTCAAAGCCCGTCGAATGATCTCTAGAAGCATCCTGCTTTTGCACAGAATCTCAAAAAAGTGAGTGTTCTGCCAGGGTATTTTCAGATGCCTCGTGCATGGTTCGCACGATGCTGACCCTAGAGCCCTGGAGTAGACAGGAAAATCCACGACTGGCGACGTGGCCCGTGAGACGTTCGCTCACGCTCGTTTCAATCACCAGCAATCTTCAATATGGAGGGAATGTCATGGAGTTTGAGGAGCAGGAAGAATTTAACCCCGGCAACAGCGGCAGCGAGGCGTTCGAGACTCACGACGAATACGCAGAGGAAGTCTACGACCAGCAGTTTGAGGAAGCGGCTGAGAACACCGACACCGCTTTTGGACCGGTCGGGGAAGCCTACCAAGCGGAGTATTATCCAGAAGCGGCAGAACCCGTGGATGACTCAGACAGCATTGGCTTCGACTCTTTCGAGCCAGCTCAAAATGACCCCTTCGCCATTGCAAATTCGGGCGAAGATACCGGCTCCAGCTTTTTTGGAGAGGTCTACGAGCAAGCGGCCGGATATCTCAGTCCTGAATATGGCGGCGGCAACCAGGCTAACGAGGATTTCTCCGAGACCGGCGGGACTTTTAATGTGAATTACGGCGATGTGGCTTCACAGAATAGTTTTCTAGATGACTGGACTTTCAAGCCGACTGTGAAAACGGGTACCGACGATAGCCGTGACAACCCTCAAAACCAAGAGCGCGACCGGCGCGAGCGCGAGGACCAAGAGGAAGCCCGGCGACGGGGCGAAAAGGAAGTAGATCCGCCGATCACGCTCAAAGATATCAAAGAAAACACCTGGGACAGACTCTTTGGCGACGATAAGCCCGCTCCCCTACCGCCCTTGTCGCCCGACCCGGTGACGCGCTCAATTGAACGGGCGCGTGAGGCCCAGGAGGCCCGAGAGCGCTACAGACCGGAGCCGCTACGACAGGAAGATTTTCCACCGCCGGCAGATCTACAACCAGGGGACTTTCCGCCTCCCGACGAGAACAATCGGCCAGGTTAATCATCGGCTCTGCGGAGACGACTGAATGCGCAGGTTCAGTTGTTTGAGGCCGGGGGTGCTAAATTCGCCCGTCCCAAAATCGTAGTCAACCTGCTTACTGGTAAACGTGAGGCCATTGTCGATAAAGACTGTCGTCAACTTGCTCGGAAAAATCTGGATCTGCCGGGTCTGCTCGCTGAAAGTGGCCCGGTCGCCCCGAGCCATGCGGTCCAGTTTGCTCACCTCGACGTTGCCCCAAAAACGGGTGTCCCCGGTGGCAGGGTCAATCGACATATGCTTCGCGGCAACATAGAGGGCCGGAACCACCAGAGGACCGGCTAACTGCTCAGAAAGCACCTCGTTACTCAACACAATCGAGCGCGGGGTAAGCATAGCGTTCTGAGCAGTCACGATGCGGTCCCGGAAAGTAAGGCGCACGTTGCCATCAAACTCTGCATCCTGAGTGCGGGAGCGGTAAATGAGCCGGTCTGCTGTGACCATCAACCCGCTTGCCGGTTTCCGGTAGACGACCTGCCCTGTAAAGCGATAAATTCGCTTGCTATGTTGAGCGAGCAAGCGCTCGGACTGCACTATCCGGCCTGGCTCTTCCAGGCGGATGTCGCCGCTCCACAAACTCTCGCCCGTCTCAGCCCGAAACGTGCCCTCAGACCCACTCAGGCGAGTCTGCTCCTGGTCGATTACCAGGTTGCCCTGCATCGTCACCACTTTTACACTCGGGTCGTGGCTCACCCGGTCAGCGGTGATTTGAAGCCGCTCGGGGCCGGCCGCCACAAAAGTGGCATGCGCACCGAGGACGAACCCGGCGACCCACCCCAGTACAGGTGCGATCCTCGTCATCTCAAGTGACCGGATGACCCTTGAATCCTTCTTTCAAGACCCGCTTGAGGATTTTGCCAGTGGTCGAACGGGGCAATTCGCTGAGAACCGTCACCCGACGTGGGCATTTGTAGTCGGCCAGCTGTTCACGGCAGTAGCGCACCAGTTCCTGTGGCTCGGGGGCAGCCTGCTCCGGCACCGGCTCGACGAAAGCGTGGACCACCTCACCGCGCAACTCGTCGAACTCGCCGACCACCGCCGCCATCCGTACCTGTGGGTGCGACTGGAGCACTTCTTCCACCTCGCGGGCATAGACGTTGAGCCCGGCGACGATAATCAGGTCTTTGAGGCGGTCCACGATGTAGAAGTAGCCGTCCGCATCGCGGTACCCCAGGTCGCCCGTGCGCAGCCAGTCTTCAAAAAATGCACCGGCTGTTTCCTCAGGCAAGTTGAGATAGCCCTTGAAGACGTTTGGGCCACGCACCAGGATTTCACCGACTTCGCCATCGGGCAAAAACTGCCCACTCTGCGGGTCGCGAATCGCCATCTCCTGGCCGACCAGCGGAATGCCGATCGAGCCTGGCTTGCGTTCACCCCGGAGCGGATTGACGCTGGTCACCGGTGAAGCTTCTGTCGGACCGTCTCCTTCTAGAATGACCGTCTGGAACTTCGCCTCAAAGGCTCGCAGTACCGGTATCGGCAGTGGGGCACCGCCACTGATGCAAAAACGCAAAGTGGCAAGCGACGTCCCCTCAGCGCTCAGCAAGGCGGCAAACAGGGCCGGTACGCCGAGAAAGGCGGTGCACTCAAAGGCTTTCAAGTTATGAAGCGCCACCCTCGGCACAAACCGCGGCTCCAGGAAGACACTCGCTCCACCGCGCGCGCAGACCAGCAACCCGATGAGCAGGCCGTAAGCGTGAAAGAGAGGCAAGATCAAATAGAGCCGGTCGGCAGGACTCATCTCAAGTGCGTCGACACAGGCCTGGGAGTCGTAGTCGAGGTTGCGGCTGGTGAGCATCGCCCCCTTCGGCCGGCCGGTAGTGCCGCTGGTGTAGAGCACAGCAACTACGTCATCTCCTGAAACCGGATGTGCCTCCAGCACGGGCGGCGCGACGAACAGGCGCTCGAAAGGAACTCCCCCCTCACTCCCACCGACGACGACAACCTGAACGCCGAGTTCTGCCACCAGTTCGGTAAGTGGAGCCAACAGTTGGGCGGGTACAATCAGGACCTTCGCGCCGCTGTCGCTCAGCAGGTGCCGCACTTCCTGGGGCTTGAGGAGCGGATTGACCGGTACCAGCTGGGCACCCAGCCGCCAGATGGCGTAAGCCGCGATCGGGAAAGGCAGGATATTCGGCAGCATCACCGCCACACGATCGCCCGACACCACCCCCAACTGCGCCAGACCCCCTGCCACAGCAGCACTTGAGCGCAAAAGTTCCAGAAAACTGATGGTCTTCTCATCACTTAAAAAGGCAGTGGCATCGGGGCAAAGCTGGACCTGGCGGTCAAGAACAAGCGATAAATTCATGGAGGTCAGTAAAAGCTCATTTCAAGGTACCAGCTTTTCCCGCGGCTGCCCTCGCGCTCCTGGTCGCTTTTTGTTACCGTGTTGGATGTGTTCCTTGCTCCCTCACCGGGGGCCACATTCGACCGTAAGGAGCGTAGAATGTCCCAAAAGTACGAAACCATGTATATCCTCAGACCCGATCTGGCCGAGGAAATCGTGGACCAGACCATCACCAAGTACCAGACCATGCTCACAGAGAATGGTTCGGGTGAAATCGAAACGCAGCACCGGGGAAAGCGCCGCCTGGCATATGAGCTGAACAAACTCAAGGAAGGCATCTATATCCAGATGAACTACACGGCCCCCGCCGCCGCCGTACTCGAACTGGAAAAGAGCTTCCGCATCAGCGAAGAAATCGTTCGATTCATCACAGTACGCGACGAGGATTAACCGCCATGAACGCCATTGCCTTGATGGGAACTCTCCAATCTGAACCGGAACTGCGCCACACCCAGGACGGTCTGGCGCGCTTCTCAGCCATGATCGGCTTTTCTGCCGGTCGCGCCGAGGAAGCCGACTATCAGGTCCGGATCGTCGCCTTTGGCACCCTTGCTGAAGAGATCCACAAAAACTTCCATCACGGCGATGGCATCCTCGTCGAAGGCCGTCTGCAGTCGGAGACGCGCACCAAGCCCGACGGCACCAAAGAAAAAGTGACCGAGGTGATCGCCCGCAGAGTGCACTCTGCTACTGCTGGCGCAGCACCAGCTTCTTACGACACCCCAGCTACCACTACTACAAATACCGCCCCAGCTAACGGTAGAACAGCGACTCCGGCTGCAGTGCCCGCCCGTTCGGCCCGGCCTGCCGCCCCGGCTCGCCCGGCTGAACCGGACATGGACGACATCCCGTTTTAGTAGTCGAGATGAAGCAGGGTATAGCTCTGGAGCTGCACCGGTCACTGCCTTAGGCAGTGCTCAAAACAGGTCGGCTCCACGAGACACTGCCAATCATTCCTCAGCGTCTACTATTGTGACCTAACTGCTCCTGGTGATGGCTGTGTTGCTTGCTGCTGAAGCAGTTATCAAGAATTTGGGTCTAAAACCGCGTCCTTCTAGGACGGCTTTTCTTGAGCCTGGATATACCGTTTAAGCACTTCCAGGGGCGCTCCCCCAACAGAGGAAACAAAATAGCTGGGACTCCACAGAGCCTCTTTCCCGTATGGCTTAGGGTAGCCTGCCTGCCCGTAGCGTCTGCTTGAAACGCCTTTCAGAGCGTTGACCATCTGCGAGATAGACAGCTTTGGTGGATACTCTGCCAAACAATGAATATGGTCCGTTGCTCCGTTGAATTCCAGAATTTGAAAGTCCATCTTTTTTGCAACCTCTCTGAATGAATCCTCAAGTACAGCAAGACTCTCAGCCGTGAAAATATCACGTCTATATTTTGCAATGCAGACCAAGTGAATTTTAAGGCTTGAAATGCTATGCCTATCCTTGCGTAGGTGGCTTGTCATTTTGTGCAGACCAATATAAAATTGAGTAGCAGACCAATTCTAAAATGAGCCGTGAAAGCCAGGTATCAGAACAGATTCTACCCTACTGACCAACAGCGGCTCAGCTTGGCTCAGTTGTTTGGTTGTGTTCGGGTAGCCTGGAACGATGCTCTAGCGTTCTGCAAGTCTTCCGAAAAGTGGCCGGGCTATCACAAGCTTTCAGCGATGCTGACCCAGGCCAAAAAGACAGAAGAGCGGCAATGGCTTAAAGAAGTCTCGTCTGTTCCTTTGCAACAATCGCTGAGACATTTAGCGACAGCCTATCAAAACTTTTTTGACTCCTGTAGCGGGAAGCGAAAAGGTAAAAGATTGCGCTCTCCTAAGTTCAAAA
>JANNPH010000090.1:0-2019 GCA_031399965.1 Gloeobacteraceae cyanobacterium SOY_34_metabat_159
AGTAGAGCGTCCACCCCTGCCCCCCCGGTTGCTCAAAGAGCAATGTCCCGGTGAAATGATTCTGTTGGGCCTGCTTCAGCAGAGCGACTATCGGAGTCCCACTCAAATTTCCATTGCGCATAAGTAGCCGGGCCTAAAAAAATTGACATGGCAAGCTTCAGCAAACCGCCCCTCCGCAACGATTCAGGACGTTCCAGGATTGGGCGCTTGATCGAGACACCCTACTGATGACTCAGCACCCGAACTCACAAGACCTGGCAAATCTAGTTGCGCTTTGTAACAGAATATTGCCGGCAGAGAGCTGAAATCTATAGCTGAGATGAACTCTGAATAAAGCTTTGATGAAGCGGTGCCAATCAGGGTGAACCTGGGCCTGAGCATCGTCAATTCTCTCCGTGTAACTCCCGCACAATCTCCGCGTCGAAGCACAACGAGAGCCTGCCTCACTTTGTAAACCGGCGGTAGTCGAGCAGCGTGGCGGCGCAATGCCTGCTGGCACTCGCCGTCGCCTTCTTCTAAAGTGAAAGCATGGATAGTGAAACCCTGGCAAAATACATCGAGGCCAAAAATGGTATCTCCAAGCCCTGGCTGCTGCTGCAATTGCGGCTCAAGATGCTGGAGGAGCGGCGCGATACCCTGGACCCGCAGGCTTACACCGCAGAACTCGCCGAACTGCACGAAGAACTGATGAAGTTGGGCGAGTGGTGGAAAGGGATCGAAGACGAAGTGTTTTAGCCATTTCCAGCACCGGTGAACCGTTCTTTTTGAAGGAACAGCACTGGCTGGAAAGACTGTTAAGATCGAACGTAAAGCTTTGTAAAGGGACTGACGATGCGTACGGACATCAAGCCGCTGGCGGCAACCGAGGGGCGCTGGGTATGGCGTGGTCATCGCATCTATTACTGGCAGGTACCGGCGCAAGGTCCCGATTTGCAACCGCCGATCATCTTGCTGCACGGTTTTGGCGCTTCAGCCGGACACTGGCGCAAAAATATTGCCCAGCTTGCGAAGGGTCGCCGGGTCTATGCACTGGACTGGCTCGGTTTCGGTGCCTCTGAAAAGCCGCCGCTCGACTACAACCTCGAACTCTGGGAAGCGCAACTCGTCGATTTTTGCGCTGAAGTAGTAGGCGGACCGGTCGTGCTCATCGGTAACTCGATTGGAGCCCTCGAAGCACTGATGGTCAGCGCCCATTTTCCGCAGTGGGTGCGAGCGGCTGTACTGCTCAACTGTGCCGGTGGTCTTACTCACCGGCCCGATGAACTGCCCGTGCTCGTCCGTCCGGTGATGGGGGCGATGCAGTTTGTTTTGCGCATACCGGGGCTGGCCGAACGCTTCTTTGAATACGCCCGTTCGCGACGCAACATCCGCAATACCTTGAAGCAGGTCTACGGCGACCAGTCGGCTGTGACCGACGAACTGGTCGAATTGCTCTATGCTCCATCGACCGAGCCGGGGGCAGCGAAGGTGTTTGTCTCGGTGCTCACCGCTGAAGCGGGGCCGACGCCCGAAACGCTGCTACCCCAGGTACAGTCGCCCCTGCTGGTGCTCTGGGGAGAAAAAGACCCCTGGACGCCCATTGCTCGCGGCCGGACTTTCACGCGCTACGCACCCCAGGCCAAGTTTGTGGCTCTACCCGGCCTCGGCCACTGTCCGCACGACGAAGACCCTACCCTGGTCAACCGGATCGTGCTCGAATGGCTCGATGGCCTGGCCCTGGAGCGCTAGCCATCGAGCCTCTATCTGAAGAGAATGATTCTCAGTCCTCTTTTCCCGATATGATGGGGATTGCTTAGTCCGTGACGGCCGATACTCTTGCTCGCTATTTTGTTGAGTTTTCTGGCGCTTGCCGCTACTGTTGCCGGTGGCCTCGTGGTGCTGCGCTTTCAGAAGTTGCCGGGAGAGCTGTTTGCCTTCAGCGCGGGCACGCTGCTGGCGATTGCCGGTCTTGACTTATTGCCTCAGAGCTTTGCGCGGGGGGGAGTCCTGGCACTGGTGGCCGCAGTGCTCGGCTACGGG
>JANNPH010000101.1:0-52195 GCA_031399965.1 Gloeobacteraceae cyanobacterium SOY_34_metabat_159
TGGAATGGGATGCGGAAGTTCTCTACGTAGAGATACTGAAAAGCTCGGTAGTCGCTCTGAATATTGTCCTTATGCAACAGTTTGAGGCGGTTAAAGCCTCTGAGTACTGGGCTAATTGCGGTCGCGCTGAGGCCAGCGGCACGATAACCAGTCACAACGACGCGACCACCGCCTTAAGGCCCAATCTGGGTTGACGACGACCGGCACGCCGATAATGTTCAGCATCGGCAGGTCAGAGGCGCTATCGGTATAGAAAAAGCTCTGGTCCAGGTCTACCTGCTCAAGGGCGCTGTAGGCCCGCGCTGCCCTGACTTTACCGGCCCCGTAGCAGAGGCCGCCCTCAGTCAAGCGACCAGTGAACAAGCCATCCTTAACTTCGAGGCGCGTGCAGAGGGTGGCGTCCATCGCCAGGGCTTTTGCAAGCGGGTCGGCGAGGTAGCAGGTGGCGGCGGTCAGGAGCACGCAGCGATGTCCCTGCTGCCGGTGGGCGGCGAGCACGACCTTGGCCTGAGCGGCAACGCGCGGCACCAATTCTTTGAGCGCTATCTGCCGACAAAAAGCGGCAAATTCGGCCTCATCCTGGGCGCAAATACCGGAGAGGGTCGGCTTGAGAACGGCATCGACCGATAGCCGGTTGAACCGGTAGAGCAAGTAGTAGTAAACCGTCTTAAAGAGATCCGACATACCGGCCCGGTCTTCGGCGAAGGCGCGCTGCACGTACAGCAGCGACGAATTGGCCGCGACTAGAGTCTGGTCCATGTCGAAGAAGGCGACAATCTGGGGACCGGTCGGCGCGTCCAGAATTTTTTTCTGCAGCAAGTCGCGGTTCTCAGCCGGTGAACGGCGGCGACGAGCGCGGTTGGCGATCGATTTTTGCAGGCGCATCATGCCGTTGACTCAGGACCGGACCCGACCCAGTGTAACGAAGATCGGTGCATGGGCTGTGTATTCTGTGACCGGACGGCTCAGTTATGCTTGGAGAGTTTCGTTTGTCTGGAGCCTCCTTACTTGTCTCGCCCCGTCTGTATTGGTTCGCGCGATTCTGAACTGGCGATGGTTCAGACCAACTGGGTCTGCTCGGAACTAAGACGCGCTCACCCCGATCGCCACTTCGATGTCCTGGAGATGAAGACCCAGGGAGATAAAATCCTCGATGTCGCCCTGGCCAAGATTGGTGACAAGGGCCTCTTTACCAAAGAACTCGAAACCGCCATGCTCGACGGTCGCACCGACCTCGCCGTGCACTCGCTCAAAGACCTGCCGACGACGCTACCCGAGGGCTTGATCCTGGGCGTGATTACCGAGCGCGAGGACCCGAACGACGCGGTCGTCGTGCGCGAAGACCTGGAAGCCCGCAGCCTGGAAACGCTCAGCGAGGGCTCCATTGTCGGCACCTCCTCGCTGCGCCGACTCGCCCAACTCAAAAGCTGCTATCCACACCTGACCTTCCGCGACATCCGTGGCAACCTCAATACGCGCCTGCGCAAACTCGACGAGGGCCAGTACGACGCCATCGTGCTCGCCGTCGCGGGCCTCAAGCGCCTTGGCTGGCACGACCGCATTACCGAAATTCTGCCGCCGGCGATTTCGCTGCATGCGGTCGGACAGGGAGCGCTCGGCATCGAGTGCCGCGACCAGGATTCAGCAATTCTCGAACTGATTGCCCCCCTCAACCACGAGCCGACCGCCCTGCGCTGCCGGGCAGAACGCGCTTTGCTGCGTACCCTCGAAGGCGGCTGCCAGGTACCGATCGGCGTCTACACAGAAATCTTGGGCGAAACCTTGTCGCTTTCCGGTATTGTCGCGTCTCTCGACGGCAAGACTCTGGTACGAGCCCATGCCACTGGTCCGAGCCACGACCCCGAGGCCCTCTGGCAAACGGTGGCGGGCCAGTTGCGCGCCGAGGGAGCCCAGGACATCCTCGACCAGATCTTTGCCGAGGTGCGCTCCTAGCCTGTGCTGTTGCGGAAGTAGTAGCGGTCAAGAGATTCGGTCGGCAACAGGCGCAGTTCGCTCTCGGCTTCTTTGACGAGGGCCTCTTTGCCTTCGACGAGCAGCAAATACTGACCCTTCTCGATGCGGTTGCGGTAGGCAATCGACTCACCGCTCTCGAAGATCAGGCCGATGCCGCCGCCAACCATCAGGCCGCCGAGAATGCCCGAGGCACCGCCGAGCAAGGCGGCGATGATCAAAGTCAAAATGCGGTTACCGGGGACGATCTCAATCTGGGTGAGGACGTTGAAGAGCAGCCCGAACACAAGACCGACGAGACCGGGCAGGATGGCGGTGCGCAGGGCGCGCATCCTGGCCACTTTCAGTGGGTCTGCAAATCCGACGGCGTCGGCGTCGCGGTAGCCCTTGCCGACAATGGCGACATTCTCGGGAGACATGCCCTTTTTCTGAAGGACGCGAAAGCCTTCTAGCGCCATCTGCTCGTTGGCAAACACGCCGATGACCAGATGCTTTTCGCTGGGTTGGGTACTCTGCACAGTCAAACCTGCCTTTAATCAGTCCAGTTTACTCAACTTTACGAAGGCTGCTCCTCTGCCGACCGGTACGGCCTTATCCACGTAAACTCGGCCGAAAGATTGACATTGGCGCTCCCCATCGTCAACAATGATTATTTGGAAAACAAGCCGGGATAGCTCAGTTGGTAGAGCAGCGGACTGAAAATCCGCGTGTCGCCAGTTCAAGTCTGGCTCCTGGCACTCGTTCGCATGTCTATTTTTCAGCCACGGCCAGTGCTCCTGGGCGGGTTGATTGGGTCGATTTCAGATGCTCGGGGCTTGCCTCGGCAAAGTTTGCCGCGCCGGGATAGAGTGATGAGTGGCTGGTCCGGCTTTCTGCCCGGTCGAGCTTCCAACGGGGAGCTGGAGAAGGACTGTGCAGGGTCTGAAAGGGCGCGAACGCCTGGCTTATCTGGTGAGCATGGCGAGTGTCGCAGCTGCACTGGTGCTGCAGCTGTTACTGGGCGCGTTCATCGGCTCTGCGCCGCCTTTTATTCTGTTTTTTGGGGCGGTGATCCTCAGTGCCTGGTTGGGCGGGCTGGGCCCTGGTCTATCGGCAACGCTGCTCTCGGGACTCGCGGCCACCTGGGTTTTCATCATGCCCGCCAACTCTTTCAGTATCGGTTTTCCCGATGTCGTACGCGTGGCTGTATTCCTGGTCGAGGGTGCCTGCATCAGCGCCCTGTGCGAATCGGGCCTGCACTCCGAGCGCGAACTTCGCAAGAGCGAGGCGCGCTTTCGGCGTGTGGTCGATGCAAACATCGTCGGCATCGTGTTCTGGAATGCGACAGGGGAGATTAGCGAGGCCAACGACGCTTTTTTGCAAATGGTGCACTACAGCCGCGAAGAACTGCGCGCCGGGGAAGTGCAATGGCTGAAGATGACCCCGCCGGAATACAGCGCCATCGACCAGCAAGCCCTGTCCCAGCTGGCACAGCAAGGGGTGTGCGAACCGTTTACAAAGGAGTATCTGCGCAAGGACGGCAGCCGGGTGCCGGTTTTGATCTATGGTGCAGTGCTCGATGGGTCGCCGGATCAGGGGGTGGCTTTTATCCTCGATCAGACCGAGCGCAGGCGCTACGAGCAAGAACGGGAGCAGTTACTCGCCAACGAGCGCTCAGCACGAGCCGCCGCCGAGCAAGCCAACCGCGTCAAAGATGAATTTCTCGCCACCCTCAGCCACGAGTTGCGCTCACCCCTTAACGCCGTGCTCGGCTGGTCACAGATTCTGCGCACTCGAGAACTTGACGACGCGACGCAAAAGCAGGCCCTTGCCATCATCGAGCGCAACGCCCGCGCCCAGAACCGGCTCATCGAAGACCTTCTAGATGTCTCGCGCATCATCACCGGCAAACTGCGCCTGGAGATCGGCCCGGTTTCACTTGCTGAAGTGGTTGAGGGAGCGCTCGACACTGTACGCCCGGCCGCCGAGGCTAAGTCGATTCGCCTGAGTGCCGTGATCGATCCGCTGGCGGGACTGGTGCCGGGCGATGCCGACCGCCTGCAGCAGGTGGTCTGGAACCTGCTTTCCAATGCAGTTAAGTTCACCCCCGGCGGTGGTTGGGTACAAGTCGAGCTGGTACGCAAGAGTGCTTACATCGAGATCACGGTCGCCGACAGCGGCACCGGTATTGCCCCCGAGGCCCTGCCCTACGTCTTTGAGCGCTTCCGCCAGGCCGACAGTTCCAGTACCAGAGTCTACGGCGGCCTCGGCCTGGGTCTCGCCATTGTGCGTCAACTGGTCGAACTGCACGGCGGTACCGTGACGGCCGAGAGCCCTGGTCCTGGAAAGGGGGCAATTTTCACCGTGCGACTGCCCCGACAAGGCATCAGCCAGGAACCGCATTCGCTATCTGACAGCGGCCCTTCCCACTGAACGGGCGGTAGATAGACGACCTGGGCCAGGCAATACGCCAGTTGCTTATCAACAGTCAGGCAGATAAGCTGTGACTCACCCAGGGTGCCTGTCGCCCATCGGACGCTTTGCTCACCTTACCGGATAGCGATGAATCTCAAGGCGATTACCGACGCGACTGTGAAGATGCTCATCACCTACCTCACCTATCAAGCCGTCCAGGTTGTCGCGGCACAACTGCTCGATACCAGTCCGCGCCGAGCTTCCTGGTTCAATCAATTCTCGGGCCAGGCACCAATCCGCGATGGGGAGGAGTATCTGTTGCGCTTGTTTGCCGAGGATCCAATTCTGGCCGGGCGGGTGATGACCGTACGCGCCCACCTCGCCGAGCAGATTGCTGGTTCCCTGCCGCCGCTTGTCATCGCGAGCATTCAGCAGGCCAACGTCGAACAGCAACGTCACTACGTGGAGCGCTCACTGAAACTGCAGCTGCCCGAGGCGCTCGAAGATCGGCCCGACCAGAGCGCTTGAAGACACCATCACCCTCTAGTGCGGCAGGCTCGGGTTGCCGGTGCGGCTGGTCAGTACCAGTTGTCCGTTGTTGAAAAAGTAGTATACCGACTGCATCTGGTAGCGCGTGTAAGCGTGTCCGGTCGTCGCAATTGATTCCGGCCGACCCACGAAGCGAGCCTCAAACTGGCGTGCGAAGTCTTGCTCAGCCGTCCTGGCCGGGACCGGGGTAGCGGTGGGCTGCGAGACGCCATAGCTGACTGGTTGAACATGGCGGGTCAGGATTGCCATGGCCGCGCAGAGCACCAGACCCGTCACAATCGAGGTGTGGGCGGAAACTTGTGGAAAAGTGTGCTGTTTCATGATCTGGCTCCTGGGCCTGAATGCTCTCTACATCAACAAAGGCGCAAACCCGCCTCGAGCTGGATCATCTCTGGGCAAAGTTTTTGAGTAGGCTCCTTGCACAACGCACCTGGAGAACGCGGACTGGTTTTTGGGGCCGCGAACACGCTCAGCGATAGCATGGACTCCAGGAAGTGGGTGAGAGGGATCAGTGCGATGAAGAGTTTCCGGCAAATAGCTGACGAGCAGGGCTGGCCCGCCGAGATTCAGGTGCGGATTCTACTCAGTTACATCGAGCAGCAGGGCGATGCAGATGGTTTTGAAAACTTTCTGCTAGAGCAGGTCGAAAAAGAGGACGCGATGGACCACATCGGCGGCTGAAGGGGTGGTCGGTGCCGATCGTGAGGTGGACGTGGAAATTCTCAAATCGGTGCTCTACTTTTTACTCGCCGGGCTCTGCGAGATTGCGGGCGGATATCTGGTCTGGCAATGGTTGCGGGAGGACAAAAGCGTCTGGTGGGCCGCTCTCGGCGCGGTCCTGCTGGTGCTATACGGGGTTATTCCGACACTGCAGCCGGCCAGTGCTAACTTCGGCCGCGTTTATGCCGCCTACGGCGGGGTCTTTATTGCGCTGAGCTTGCTGTGGAGTCGGCAGATAGACGGGGTGACGCCGGACCGCTGGGATATCCTGGGCGCTCTGGTAGCCCTGGTGGGGGTAGCTATCATCATGTACTGGCCCCGGGGTTGAGAAATACCCGGAGCAGTCTGCTACCCAAAACAAAATCAAAAAACGGACGCACCAGCTGTGCATCCGCGATTAAATCGATAGGGACATGGCTGGGCGTTTGATTTTCTTTTCACAATCCGCAGCCAGGCCGGGCAATCTCAGTGGGCCAGGCCATCCAGCAGGTGGGGCAGGGTGTCGGCTAGCAGGTACACCGCCCCGGCAGTGAGTGACCACAGGGCAACAGGATGGATGCCTTTCGTCTCTTTAGACTGCGCACCCCGGCGGTGCAGATGCATCAGGCATTCGACGCGCTCCTCGACTCCGTCACCTGTGAAGGCGCACGCTGGGCTGTTTGCGTCGGGGGCCTCAGCCAGTGCGGAGAGTACCAGTGTCCGGGCCAATTCCAGCGGTTCGCCCGTGAGCTCTGCTGCCAGTGCGTCTGCAGCCACCTCCGCCTCTGACTTGAGCCCGCGCAGGTGGGCGTGGACGGTAGGCGTCCAGAAAGTCGCCCACACCAGTCCCTGGCCCACGGCCGCAAGCAGGTTGTCGCGGCGCTTCGCGTGGCCGAGTTCGTGGGCGAGCACCGAACGCAGCCCAGCCTCTGTCAGGCATTTGAAATACCAGCTCGACAGGTACAAAGTCGGCCGGAACAAACCCACCAGGAGCGCTGTGGGCTTATCGGTGACAAGTCGGCGCACCCGTACCGCCCGATTTCCCTGCGCCAGGTCGTCTACCAGGCGTTGGGCTCCTCGCACTTCGGTATCTACTTGGCTGCAATCTCTGAGCCTGCGGTCGAGGCGCAGGTGATCGAGCGCTCTAGAGAGTGCCCCAGCCACGAACAGGACTGCGGATGCCCCGAGCGCCCACAACACAGGAGATCCCACGGCTGGGGCTGGGGGCAGGCCGTGAGATCCTCCAAGGTACAGGTCTTCGAGCAAGTGCCAACCCGTAATACCGCCCACGAGCACCGGCAAAAACAACCCCAGCAGGTGGGCCTGGGCGCGTTCCTCACCGGGCGCCGCTCCCTGCAGCCGGCGTCCGAGACTCCAGTTGGCTCCCAGAAGTGCCGCCGCTCCGCATACCAGCGGGAACAACCATTCCCAACTCACGACCCTGCCTCCGCCTCGATAGCCTCCAGGTACCCGTGCAACCGTTTGGCCCGTTCGGGGGTGAGCCTTTCATTCAGCAAGGCTGCCGCCGTGTCCGGGAACGCGGCCAGGATATTGTCGATGACGTGCCCCAGTGCCCGGTGCAAAAACTCCTCCCGGCCCATCGCGGGCAGGTAGACGCGCGCCTTGCCCACTCTCCCTACCTCGCGCAACAGCCCCTTCTCCGCAAGAGCCGTCGTCGTGCAGACGATTGTGCTGTAGGTGAGGCTTTTGCCCAGCGGCAACCTGGGGTGAATATCTTTCACCAACATCGCTTTCCCCTCGGCCCAGAAAGTCTCCATCACCTCCGACTCCAGATCCCCCAACACCTGCTTGAGGCCGCTCTGGTTGGGCCGGAACACGGCGTGCACGTTCTTGATATCCAAAGGCTCCCTCCCCCGTACTATCCGCCAGTCTATCTCGGCCACCCGCTGTGCTCATGCTCGTCGGGAACAAAAATGCAAATCGTTCTCATTATTCTTTCATAATTAGTTGCTCCCAAAATATAGAAGGCCATACAAAATAGAAGATATGGTATCTGAGGCTTGTTTGCGTGCCGTCTGCCTTTGCACTCATCGTCCTACCGCTCCCTCTGCTATGGGTGTTGCTTTTCGCAGGCCGAGCCCCGGCGCAACCGTCGCCCCAGCCTCTTCCAGCAGCGGATTTAGCCACAGGTGGTGGGCTCCAGTTGGAGCAGGCGATTGCTCTGGCCCTTGCGAGAAACCCGCAGGCGCTCGCTGCTCGCCGCTCCCTGGCCGTGAGCGAGGCCGAGATCCTGGTAGCTGGGGCGGTACCCAATCCCACTCTTGGTCTGGTGAACGGTGAATTTTTGCCCGACGTGATCAAGACCAGCTTCTTGTTCGTGCAGCAGACCTTTGAGCTGGGCGGCAAGCGTCCGGCCCGGATTGCTGTTGCCGAGGGCGAAGTAGGGGTAGCGCGTGCCCGTCTGGTGGAGTCGCTTTTAGATCTGCGGACGCGGGTGCGGCGTGCCTACTCAGAAGCGTTCGCAGCCGGGGCAATCAGTCGCTCGCTGGCAGAATCGGAGGTGGGCTACGGGCGTCTGGTGGACGTGGCGGCCCAGCGTTTCCGGCTCGGAGACATCCCGGAACTGGACCTCATCCGCGCCCGGCAGGAACTTGGGGCTGCCCAAAATGAACTGCGCGCCGCCCGCGCCCGCGAAGCAGCGGCAGGCATCGCCCTTTCTGCCCTCATCGGCCGCACCCGGCAGGAGCCGCCGGTCGAGTTGCCGCCGGTGTCCCGCTTCGTCCTGCAAGTCGAACAGAACGTCTACCTGCCCCAAAATCCGCTAGATGCGCAGGAGCGGGGGCGAAAGCTGAACGCGCTCATCGAGATGGCCCTGGCCAACCGGCCCGACCTGCGGACCCTCAACAACCGGTCGGACGTGGTGCGCTTCCAGGGACGGCTCGCTGAAGCGCAGCGCACCCCGGACCTGACCGTTGGCCTGGGGCCGCGCTACGAGAAAGAAGACATTACCCGCTGGGGACTCGCGGCATCGGTGGGTATTACCCTGCCGGTGTTTTACCGACAGGAAGGGGAAATCGCCCGCGCCGAGGCGCGCTCGCTCCAGTTGCGCACAGAACGCGAGGCCCTGGTGCGCCAGATCGAGGCGGAGGTTGAATCCGCCTACACCCGGGCGCTCGCCGCCCGTCAGGAGCAAGAAACCTTCGAGGACAGCCTGCTGCCGGGAGCCCTGGAAATCGAGCGGATAGCGCGATTGGCCTACGAGCGGGGCAAATCGGATTTGACTGTTTCCATCAACGCCCAGGCGGCTGCGAACCTGGCCCGTCGGCGCTACTACCAATCGTTAAACGATTACCAGACCGCTCTAGCAGACCTGGAAAAGGCCGTGGGTCTGCCGCTCACTACTTCTTGAGGAAATGTCCCATGGGAAAGAACACAAGCAGAGCGGTTTATCCGGCGATTGGTCACTCCATCGGGGCGGCGTTACTCTTAGCCCTCGCCGCGACCCCGACACTCGCGGGCGAAGCGCTCAGTGGGGCTTCGCCCACGGGGACAGGTACGACAGTGACGGTCGCCCCCGAACTTCAGAAGGAGATTGGTCTGAAGGTGGCACCGGTCACTGAACGTCTCCTGGCAGTAGGCCTCTCAGCCAATGGCCGCATCGAAGCCGTCCCAGGTAAGACGAGTGCGGTCAATGCCCCCGTGACGGGCCGCATACTTCGACTCACAGCTTCTCCAGGACAGGCGGTGCGCCGAGGTCAGACCCTGGCGGTCATAGATAGTCCTGAGATCCGGCAACTCGCGGTCGAGCAACAGTTTGCGCGTTCTGGAGCTGCGGCCGACCTCACCCAGGCCACGGCGCGTCTGAGCCTCGCGAAGACCACGTATGAGCGCGAACGCGAACTGGTCGAGTTGAAAATCTCGGCACGCAAAGACTTTCAAGTGGCCGAGTCGGAACTGCGCCTAGCCCAGTCACAAGTCGAGGCCGCAAAGGCGCGGATCGCCCTGAGCGGGGCAGCACTTTCGGCGCGCCTCAGCCAGCTTGGGCAAAGTGGTGCGAAGGCGGGGGCGGACGGTACCGTGGCCCTTGCGTCGCCAATTGCAGCCGTAGTCGCTGCTCAACGGGTGAGTGCCGGCCAGGCGGTCGAGCCTGGTGAAGCGATTTTTGAAGTGGTGAACACGGTACAAGTCTGGGCGGTGGCTCAGGTTTATGAAAAGGACCTGGGCCGGGTGCGCGTGGGACAATCTGTCGAAATTAGAGCAGAGGCGTACCCGGGAAGAATTTTCCGGGGCAGGGTCGCCACGATAGACCCGGTGGTTGACCCTGAGACGCGCACGGTCGCGGTGCGGGCGGTGCTCGACAACCCGGGCGGCCTGCTCAAACCAGAGATGTTTGCTTCCCTGAGTCTGGCCACGGGCGAGCGTGGTTCCACCGTGACGGTCGTTCCCCAAACGGCGGTACTGGCGGTAGACGGCAAGCGCATGGTCTACGTCCAGAAGGGCCTGGGCAGCTTCGAGCCTGTGGTAGTGCAACTCGGCCGCACGAGCGGCGGCTTCATCGAGGTAACGAATGGTCTACGTGCTGGAGACAGGGTCGTAGTCGAGCGCGCTTTTCAGTTGCGCGCCCAGACGCTTAAAAGCCAGGGAGGCGGTCCCGTGGCGGATGAAGACGGCCACGCCGAGGGCGAGGAGGAAGGTCAGAGAGGATCACAGCTTAAAGAGGAGCCTACTAGCCTGCCTGGCTGGGCCTGGCCCGCAGGAGCGGTAGCACTCTCAGCACTCACTTTTTGGGTGGGGATGTTGGTCGCCCGCCAGGGGCTGCGCAAGGGGACCGAGAAGATTTCGGCGAATCCCGCCACTCAACCCAGGCATTGAGAATACGCCGTGCTCAACCGTCTTATCCTCTGGTCTTTGCTTCAACGCTGGTTGGTGGTAATCGCCTCGGTCGCGGTGCTCGCGGTCGGGGTAGCGACCATCCTACGGATGCCTCTGGACGTCTTCCCAAACTTCGCCCCGCCCCAGGTGACCATCCAGACCGCTGCACCGGGGCTTGCTCCCGAGGAAGTCGAGTCCCTGGTCACCCTGCCCCTGGAGAGTGCGCTTAACGGCACGCCGGGCCTCACAGATATCCGCTCCAACTCCTCGGTCGGTCTTTCGACGATTACCCTGATTTTCAACGGCAACGAAGACATCCTTCGGGTGCGCCAACTGACAACCGAGCGGGTGCAGCAGGCAGCACCGCGCCTACCCCAGAGCGCAAAGGCTCCTCTGCTCCTGCCTGCCAGTTCGCCCGTGGGTATTGTTCTCAAGTTCGCCCTTTCCATCGACCCGAAAGCGGGTGTTCAAGACTCCACAGAATTGCTGGAACTGGCCACGATTGCCAACTGGCAGATCCGCAACCGCTTGCTCGGTATCCCCGGCGTGACCAATGTGCTGGTGCTGGGCGGGGGTGAGTTGCAGTACCAGGTGCTGGCACAACCGGCGAAACTTAAACAATTCGGCGTCACCCTCGATCAAGTGACCGAGGCGGCCCGTCAGGCGAACTCGAACGCAGCGGGCGGCTTCTTACTGACGCCGGACCAGGAATTGCTGATCCGAGGCGTCGGCCGCGTCTCCACCGTGGCGGACCTGGGAAATGCCGTGGTGATAGTGCGCCGGGGAGTGCCCGTCCGGCTTAAAGACGTAGCCCGTATTCAGACCGGTCCCGGCGTTAAGCGCGGCGACGGCTCGGTGGACGGACGGGATGCGGTGATCGTGACGGTCATCCGCCAGCCTTTTGCCGACACCCCGACGGTCACCAGGGCGGTCGAGGTGGCGATGGCGGAACTCAAACCGACCCTGCCTAAAGATGTGAAGGTGCAGACGACTTTCCGTCAGGAGGACTTCATCGAGAAGTCGGTGGACAACGTCATCGAAGCGCTCAGAGACGGCACGATCATCGTCGCCGTGGTGCTGGTGCTCTTCCTGGGCAACTGGCGGACGATGGTCATCACCCTCACCGCCCTGCCCCTCTCGATGGTGCTGGGTCTACTGGTGCTCAACTGGCTTGGGGTGGGTCTCAACACGATGACCCTGGGAGGTCTCGCCATTGCCCTGGGCGGGGTAATCGACGATGCGATTATCGACGCCGAGAACGTTTACCGTCGCCTCCGGGAAAACCAACTCAAAGCCGAGCCCGATCCTCCCCTGAAGGTGATCTTCGAGGGCTCGGTACAGATCCGTGGCTCGGTGGTCTTCGCCACTTTGATCCTCTGCGTCGTCATCGCCCCCCTGTTCGCGCTCTCGGGAATCGAGGGGCGGATCTTCACGCCCCTGGGGTTGGCCTATGTGCTCTCCATCCTCGCCTCGCTGCTGGTCGCCCTCACCGTCACCCCGGCGCTCTGCTATGTGTTCCTCGCGGGCCGCGAGTTGCCGGAGGATGAGACCTGGTTGGTGCGCAACCTCAAGCGCTTGTACCGCCCGGTGCTCACGTTTGCCGTGCGCAACCCGCTCCCGGTCCTGGGGGGGGCGGCCGTTGCCCTGGTGGCCTCGCTGCTGCTTGTCCCCTCGCTGGGCACCACCTTCCTGCCCGAATTTCAGGAGCGCAATCTGGTCATCAAGGTTGTCCAGTTGCCGGGGGCTTCGCTTGCCTCGACTCAGCAACTGGGTCTTGCGATGGAGCGGGCGCTCCTCAAGTACCCCGAGATCCAATCGGCCCAGTTTCGGGCCGGCCGGGCCATCGGCGACGACGATGCGGGGGGTGTCGATTTTGGCGAACTCGACGTCTTGATAGCCGAGAAAGCTGGGAACTACGGCAAGACCCTGGACCTCATCCGGGACGAACTGAACCGCTTCCCCGGCGTGGCCGTCAACGTCGGCGGCTACATCTCCCACCGGATCGATGAAGTGCTCTCCGGCACCCGCTCCGCCATCGCCGTCAAGCTCTATGGCCCGGACCTGAGGGTGCTGCGCTCCAGAGCGCAAGAAATTTCACAAGCGATGCAAGGCGTGGCGGGCGTGGTGGACCTGTCGGTCGAACCGCTGGTGGACGTGCCCCAACTCTCGGTGCGCTTCGACCGTGAGCGTGCCGCCCGCTACGGTCTCACGGTCGGGGCACTGGCCCAGACCATCGAGACAGCCTTCAATGGTCGCACCGTCTCCCAGGTGCTCAAAGACCAGCGCCTCTTCGACCTGATAGTCTGGCTCGCCCCCGAGGAGCGCGACCAACCGGAGAAAATCTCCGAACTACTCGTGGACACCCCGACTGGAGCAAAGATTCCGCTTTCGGCAGTGGCCACCGTCGTGCAGGACACCGGCCCCAATGCGATCAACCGCGAGCGCGTCTCGCGGCGCATCGTCGTCGCGGCCAACTCCGACGGCCGCGACATCGGCGGCATTATCGGCGAAGTCCGCTCCGCAATCGGTGAACGGGTGCAATTGCCGGCCGGTTATTACATCGAGTACGGTGGCCAGTTTGAAGCGCAGGAACGCTCGACCCGCGAACTGCTGCTCTATGGAACCCTGGCCCTGGTAGCGGTTGCGGGGCTTTTGTACTGGTCGGTGCGCTCGGTGCGCTCGACTGTGCTCATCCTCCTCAACCTGCCCCTGGCCCTCATCGGCGGCATCATCGCTGTCAAGCTGGGTGGCGGTGTGCTCTCGGTGGCCTCGCTGGTGGGCTTCATCACCCTCTTCGGTGTTGCCAACCGCAATGGAATCATCCTGGTCACCACCTACTACCAGCGCCTCGCTGCGGGGGACTCGTTCGAGGAAGCCGTCTTCGAGGGCTCGCTCGAACGGCTCTCGCCGGTGCTGATGACGGCCCTGGTGGCAGCACTCGCGATGGTGCCCCTGATGTGGGGCGAGCCCGCAGGCAAAGAACTCCTCCAACCTCTGGCCGTGGTTGTCTTTGGGGGGCTCTTCACTTCTACGGCGCTGACGCTGGTGGTGATTCCGGCCCTTTTCGAGCAGTTCGGCACCCGCACGGTACCCCCGGTTACCGAACAGGAGCGCAAAGCCCTGGGACTGGAGGGGATTCTGGTCGATCAGGAGTGAGACTGGCGGGCAGATGCGGGGAGCGCCTGGTCGAAACTAACGTATTGAGTATTTGCTGGCAGATGCTGGGGAGTTAGATTTCCCCGACCGTCCCTCCAGAAATTACCCACCCCCGGAAATTGGTGGCCTCCAGCAGGGTTGTTGTGTGCAAAAATTAGACGGCAAACACTGAAAGTCGAGGAGATCGGCATGGATGGTAGGTGTCTTTGCGGTGAAATAGTTGTCCGAACGCCAGACAAAAAGAGCATAGATGCCTGTCATTGTGGGATGTGTCGGCGATGGGGAGGCGGACCGGCATTTGGCCTGAATTGTGGCTCAGACGTGCAAATAGACGGCGTTGATAAACTAAAAAGTGTACAAGTCCTCAGAATGGGCTGAAAGAGCTTTTTGTGGTGGATGCGGTACGCATATGTTCTACAGGTTATTGTCTACTAATGAGCATTTTGTCTCAGCAGGTCTTTTTCAAGACGAAATTGAGTTTGAGTTTGAGGAGCAAATCTTTATAGACATGAAACCTGGTTACTATGAATTTGCCAATCAGACCTTAAATATGACAGAAGCAGAAGTATTAGCCAAATTTGCTCCAGGCGAGAATATTGAACGCACGTAACCTGCTTGCCGGACGCAGATCATCTTTGCTGCTCAGTCAACAAGATAGATATTTCAAGACTGCGGTACACCGTCAGGCGACTTCAACTGTTCGGTAGCGGAGCGCAGAACACCGAAGGCACTTCTGGCGAACAGCACCGTCAGTCCCATGCCTACCAACAAATCCGGCCAGGGCGATGACACCAGGGCCACAACAGCGGCGGCGGCTAGAACCGAAGTGTTGGCGACGATGTCGTTGCGCGAACACAGCCAGATGGACGACATGTTGATGTCATCTTCTTTATGGCGGGTCAACAACCACAGGCAGTACAGGTTGGCCACGAGTGCCAATGTGCCGAAGATAGCCATGAGTGCCGACTCGGGAGCAGCCGGGTGGAATACCTGCCACAGGGCACGGGCGGCGACCGCCACCGCCGTTGTGGCCATGATGCTGCCCTTGAGGATCGCTGACTTTGCCTTGGCGCTCGCCCCCGCCCCGACTACGAACAGACTACCGGCATAGACGACGGCATCACCCAGCATGTCGAGCGAGTCGCCGGTCAGTGACAAGGAGCTGGCCCACAACCCCGCGCTCAACTCGACAGCAAACATCACGCCATTGACGGCCAGCACTATTTGTAAAACACCCCGCTGGCGTCGGGCTAACTGCTCAGTCTGGCAGGACTTGGCCTGGCAACAATCACCCATGAGAAGACCCGCGCATGTAGCGTCATTCTAACGAACGTTTGAACGACGCTACTCACGGCTCCAACGATCGCCGTCATCCCGATAGTTCGCAAGCGCTTCAGCTCACGCGAAGTACGTTCCCTCACTGAAAGAGGGATGATTCGGACTGACCGGCGCGGTTGTGCAGGTTATCTAGCGATCAGGCGGAGTACGTCGCGCAGGACGCTGGCACCTGCTAGATCCCAGAGCAAGTAGGCAACGAAGCCAATCATTGCAAGTCGACCATTCCAGATCTCGGCTTGGGGCGTGAAGCCGAACAGAAAAGCATTGCGGTCCTGACCATTAATCTCGGTGCTCGAATTGCGGGTCATGGTGTTGCTCCAGACAAGTTTCTTAACTGTTCGCAATTTAACTTCATGAAGCAGTAGCCTGCCATCCCCACCGGGGGCATGCGACGACGAATCATTCCGCCTGACAGGACCGCGCCTGTAGTTAGGCGTTCCTCGAACGCAGTGCCCCCCCAGGGGATTATGAAAACTCAGGAAGTCTGCAAATCTTCATAAGGACGTTACTGATACGGCAATTCTTAAATGCATTCTCCCCGCAGCGTTGCTCTGCTTGCCTTGACGGGGGTCTTGATTGGCACTCCGTTGCCGGTCTATTCCCAACCGATTGCGGTCCTGACCAAGAGTGAGCTTTTAGAGCGCGACGGCATTGGATCGGTCCAGGCGCTTTTGCAAAGCCAGGACACGCCTGCTGAGCCGCCCAAATCCGGCAACCCGCCGCCCACTCCAGCATCCTCACCAGTAGACCCGGTGGGAGAGTCAGGCGGTTACAACCTCGATGAGGTCACTGTCACCGGATCTCGCCGCCCGGTCCAGCTCAACGAGACCCCGAGCACTGTCTATGTAATCACCGGCAAAGAACTGGAATCCAAGGGAGCCAACAGTGTCGGCGACGCCATTCAGGGGGTACCCGGCGTGCAGTCGAACGTCTTTGGTACCGGGGCCGACGTCCACAACAACTTCTTCATCCGCGGCCTGCCCAACCTTGGCCTGGGAGTGCTGATCGACGGGAGGCTCATCACCAACTTGAACCAGGAGCACTTCGACCTCTCGGATCTACCCGTCTACAACGTCGAGCGCATCGAAGTGCTGACCGGCAGCGGTGCCACCCTGTACGGCTCCAATGCAGTCGGCGGGGTGATTAACGTGATCACCAGGCAACCGACCGGTCCCCTCGAAGGCAATGCCAAAGTCGAGTTCGGCGGCTACGGCTACAGCAACTACCAGCTCAGTTACGGCGGCAAAATCGACAAGTTCGGCTACCGGCTCGGCTACCGCAAGTTCGACACCAGCGACGATTACTACTATCAAGTCGAGCGGCCGGGCGGTCAGCTTTTCACAGGCAACCGGCCCAACGCTTACGTGCAGGCCAAGTTCTACGACCTCAACTTGAGCTACGACTTCGACGACCGCAACCGGGTGCGCCTCGACACCTACCTGCGCGGCAACACCAAGGGCGTGGCACCCTTCTCGATTTTTGACCCGGCCCGTCCTTTTCTCAACGAGTTCGACGAACCACAGTTCGAGATCACCAAACTGACCACCCAGTCCCACGGCGTCGCCTTTACTTTCGATAGTGACCTCGGGCTGGGGCGCGACTCACAGCTAAAAGTGCTCGCGGCTATCGACCGCAACCTGGTCGAGGAATTCTCGGGAGTGAACATCGCAGATCCGGGCACGTACACAGACGTCTCGGCTTTCAACTTCCAGATTCGCCACAACTGGCAGTTCAACCCGACCAACAACATCACCTACGGCTTCGATTACATCCGCGAGTTCGGCCGCTCCGGCGAGAACGCCAGTGACCTGTTGAGCTTTGACACCGGGGCTGCGCGGCCGGCTGCCTTCGCGCTCTACACCCTGCGTCCGATAGAAAGCCTGGTCCTGACTGCCGGGGTACGCGGCACTTTTCCCGACAACATCGTCGCTCGGGGCATCGACCGCACCATCGCCAGTTCCGTAGACCCATCCCTTGGAGTTCGCTACCAGATCGTGCCGTCTGTGGCCGCTCGCGCCAATTACCAGCGCATCTACCGCGCCTCCAACTTCAACGATCTATTCGGGCGCACGACCCACATCGGCAACCCTTTCCTCGATCCTGAGACGGGCAATGCCTTCGACGTCGGCATCGACTGGCAGACAGGCCGCGATAGCTTGCTACGGCTCACCTATTTCAATGCCGACGTCAACAACCTGACCGATTACTTGCTGGTGCGCGAAGAAGGCAATGACGACCCGCGCTCCAACGCCGAGCGCTTCCGGGTCAACTACCCGCGCATCAATTCTTCAGGACTGGAACTGGCCTTCAACTGGCGAGTCGCGCCCGAGTGGAGCGTCTTCGCGACCGGTACCTTTACCGACTCGCGGATTATCCAACCACCGGATGCCGACATCGTCAATGGCCAACTTGCCCAACTTGAGGACATCACCGAGGGCGTATTTCGGGTGGACGAGCAAGAACGCAACCGCCTGGTCCAGTCGCAATACCCGCTGGTGCCCTTTCTCACCACCCGACTGGGAGTCAACTACGAGCAACAAAACGGGTTGCGGGTGAGCCTGTACACAAACGTCTCCGGTGGCCGTTCGGTGGACGTCAATCACGTCGGTCCTTTTGACACGACCCACCCGGCCCGGTTGCTCCCCGGCTCGTTACTCCCCGGATACACGACCGTGGACCTCTCGGTGCGCGCTCCCCTCGGCCCGAATCTGGCCCTCAACGGCTACATCTTCAACCTGCTCAACACCTACTACGAAAAGTCCTACGGCAACCCAGCACCGGGCATCAACTTTAGAATCGGCCTGACGAGCACCTTTTAAACAGGTCCGAGCATGCCGCCTCTGCCCTCAGACACTAGGATGGGATCGCGAGGTAAGAAACAATGCAGTTTATCGATCGATCGGAAATTCAAGTAGAAGGCGGCAAAGGTGGCGACGGCATGGTCGCCTACCGGCGTGAAAAATATGTACCGGCCGGTGGTCCGGCGGGCGGCGACGGCGGCAACGGTGGTTCGGTAGTGCTTGAAGCGACGAGCAATTTGCAGACACTGCTCGACTTCCGGTTTCGCCATCTCTTTAAAGCGGACGACGGCACCAAGGGCGGTCCCAAGAATATGACCGGCGCGAAGGGCGAGGAAATGACCATCCGGGTTCCCTGCGGTACCGTTGTGCAGGACATGACCACCGGGGAAATCCTCGGCGACCTGACCGAAGATGGCGACCGGCTCCTGGTTGCCATCGGCGGACGAGGCGGCCACGGCAACGCCCACTTTGCCAGCAACCAGAACCGCGCCCCCGACTATGCCACTGAGGGACGCCTGGGACAGGAACGCCGGTTGCTGTTGGAATTGAAGCTAATTGCCGAGGTCGGCATCATCGGCCTACCCAACGCCGGCAAATCGACGCTCATCTCGGTACTCTCCTCGGCCCGCCCGCGTATTGCCGACTACCCGTTTACGACCCTGGTTCCCAACCTGGGAGTGGTGCGTAAACCGACGGGCGACGGCGTCGTCTTCGCCGATATTCCTGGTCTGATTGAAGGTGCGCACATGGGTGTTGGCCTCGGGCACGAATTTTTGCGCCACATTGAACGGACCCGCGTCCTGATTCACCTGGTAGACCTCAGCAACCCGGACCCGGTTGCCGACTACAACACCATCAACGACGAACTCGCAAGCTACGGGCACGGCCTGATGGACAAAACTCAAATCGTCGTCCTCAACAAAGCCGACACCTGTGCGCCCGATGAAGCCGAGTTGCAGCGGTCGCGTCTGCAGGCTCTCGTCGGTGCTCCTGTCATCGTCATCTCAGCGGTGGCACACCAGGGACTCGATGCTCTGCTGCAACGCGTCTGGGTCACCCTCGAAGCGCCCCAGCCGGTAGCCATCTAACTGGAGGTCTGCGGTGTCGAAGTTACCCAATCTGCTCATGGCGCTCGTGGTCGCCGGTTTCTCTCTGGGAGCGGCCGACCCGGTGACGGAGGCCCAGGCGCGTAGCCGTCTGACGCGCATCATCGACCAGATGGAAAAAGCCCGCTTCTGCCAGAGCGGCCGTTGCCGCTACGGCGATGTGCGCTGGCGCGTTACAAAATCAGATAAACCCGAGCGTCCTTTTACGGGTCTGATCCGCGCCGAGATTCTCCGTCCTTCCAAGACAGTAGACAAGGCCCGCTATGAGTTTGAATTTGTCGGGGGCCGCTGGCAACTGATGCGGGGCACCGAGACAACCGACGTCAACAGTGCAAGCTATGTGGGCGATAGTTACGATTTCACGAGCGTCTACGGCCGAACCCCTGTCGAGGGCAAGCTGACTGCTCCCGGCAACGACCTCGAAACCGGCTATAAATTGCTGTACTTGAAAATTATGGACCGGGGCAAAGAAAAGTAGACTTGTGGTCCGACGCCCAGCTCTCGACTCGCTGCTCAGCGCGTTGCCACTTGCCGGGCTCGCAGGCGGCCATTGACGATACTGACCCGCCAGGTCCACTGCGGTAGCTGTCCACGCTGGAGCATCTGCTGCAGGTCGCTCTGCAAGTCGGAGTGCAGCCGGGAAATCGCCTCGCGGTGGTTGAACAATTCGCGCCAGAAGCGGTTAATCGCCTCCTCGGTGCGCAGCAGATCAAGCGGACCGGCAGTCGGCACCCTCAAAAACAGCTCCGAGCGCAACTGATCGAGCAACTGCTCACGACCGTCCGGCGCGCCGCGCTTGGCTTGCACAAGGGTGATGGCCTGGGCTGCCAACCCATCGAGTAGCGCGTTCATCGGCTCAAGTTCAGGCAGGCTGCCGGCAGCGACGAGTAACGAATGTCCGCCATAGCCACCGATGAGCTGTGCCATCGCCAGGTTAAACAGTTCGCCGCCATAGACAGGCTGAGCCGGTGAAGGCTCCAGTTCACTATCGAGCCCAAGGCTCAACAGGCGCGGAACCAGATGCGCCTGCCCATCAAATACCAGCGCGACTTGAATGCGCTCGAAGGCAGGTAGCCGCTTTTCAGAAACGGCTAGTTTCGTTGGATAAACTAAATCGATTGCTTCCACGGACCAGGTCTTTGACCAAAGGCTTTCTAAGCTAGCACTTCCCTTCTAGGACGGCCATCGACCGTAAAGACCCGTTAAATTCGACAGGCGCTCGCGCATCCAGGGCTCGACGGCATCGAGCGTACTGCACCGCCAGCTCCAGTTATCGACTGCTGTACCTGGCCTGTTCATGCGCGCTTCGTTGGGAAGCCCTAAGACATCTTGTAGAGGAATGATGGCCAGGTTACAGACCGAGGCCAGGGCAGTGCGGATCAGTGCCCAGTGGACTTCCCAGTCGCTTTCGAGATACAGGTAGCGGCGAGTTGCTTCGTGTACCCACTGAGGCGAAGTGTGGTACCAGCCGACGGTCGTATCATTGTCGTGGGTGCCGGTGTAGACAATCGACTTGGGAAAGTGGTTGTGGGGCAGATGGACATTGTTAGTGGTGCCGTCGAAGGCAAACTGCAGCACTTTCATCCCGTGCAAACCGTAGTGGTCGCGCAGGGCTTCGACTTCGGGCGTAATCACGCCGAGGTCCTCGGCCACCACCGGTAAGCCACCCAGACTTTTTGCCACCGCGTCAAAAAGCTGAGTGCCCGGCCCCTTGACCCACTGGCCCTCGACTGCTGTGGTCTGACCTGCCGGTACTTCCCAAAAAGATTCGAAGCCGCGAAAGTGATCGACTCTCACCAGGTCGACAGTTTCAAGTGTGCGCTTGAAGCGCGAGATCCACCACTCGTAGTCGCTGCGGCTCATCGCGTCCCAGTCGTAGAGTGGGTTGCCCCAGAGCTGGCCCGTGGCGCTGAAGTAGTCAGGAGGCACCCCGGCGACAAAGGCCGGGTTGCCGTCTTCGTCGAGGCGAAACAGGTGTGGGTGTGCCCAGACATCGGCACTGTCGGCAGCGACATAGATGGGCAGGTCGCCGATAATTCGCACGTTGTGGGCGTTGGCGTAATTTTTAAGCTCGCTCCACTGCTGGGCAAATAGATACTGCGTGAAGCGGTAATAGAAAACCCGGTCTTCCAGTTCGCGAGTCTGAGCGGCAATAGCCGGCTCCTCGCGTAGAGCGGTGCCTTCGGCCCACTTTGGCCAGGGCAGGTCGTCATTGGCTTCTTTGAGGGCCATGAAGAGCGCATAGTCTTCGAGCCACCAGCCTTCGTTTTCACAGAAAGCTTCGTAATCTTTTTTATCGGCCGTGCTGCGCTTCTCAAAAACCTGGCAGGCCGTCGCCAGTAGACGCGTCTTGTAGGCTGTCGCCTCGGCAAAATTGACTCGCGTATGGTGCCAGCCAGCAGTCGTCGTCAATTCATGAGGAGTCAGGTCATCAGGAGTGAGCAGTTCGAGGCGGACCAGTGCTTCCGGGTCGATGAGCAACGGATTACCGGCAAAGGCCGAGTAAGACATATAAGGAGAGTTGCCGAACCCGGTCGGCACCAGCGGCAGGATCTGCCAGAAGCGCTGCCCGCAGGACTCCAGCAGATCGACGAACTGGTAGGCCTGGGCACCGAGGCTACCAATGCCGTAAGGACCCGGCAGCGAAGTGGGATGCAGGAGGATTCCACTGGACCGGGAAAGCTGCAAAGTCGTTCTCCTCAGGGGCAATCCATGCCCGTTTAAGCGTCTTCCGTCACAAGTTTAAGCGACGCTCGGTTCTTTCTGCGGCTTTGCTGTGAGGGCAACGGCAAATCGGCTCAGGCTATCGAGCATTGCCGTCTGGCCAAGGCCGAGCGGCAGGAGCGAGACTCCTTCGACGGTGCTCTGAATCCAGCCGTCGCCCCACTGCCAGCGGATGCGGCCATCGACACCACCCCACAAGACAAGTTCGAGGGCATCGTCATCCAATTCGGCCACCCGGTGCGACAGGGGCACCGGACCAAAGTAAGAATTGAATTCAAGCCCCCCGGTCATCGCCCTGGGCAGGGTATTCGGAAAATTTTGTGCCCAGGCCCACTGACGCACCAGTGGAAACTCGATCAGGCAACGCCGGATGGTGGCGGCATCGGCAGCCACCTGAATACGAACAGTCGATTGTTGAAAAGTTCCAAACATGCCTGAAATGGTCCAAACGTGATTCCATTCTGGCACCGAAAGTCGGCAGTTTAGAATAGCGCCGGGACGCCGCTATCGATACACCACTGTGCGCAAGACTGGACTATTCATCTATTTGCTCTCGACAGTTTTGCTACCGGCAGTCACAGCTGGGCAGATTGTCGACCGGCCCATTCCTTTTGGTCCGGCACGCGAAGCTCTCACCCTCGACTACATCCACCGCCACTATGACCCGAGTGCCACCGACACCCGCATTACTCCCCAGATGGTGATTGTGCACTGGACGGGCGGCGGTACGCTCGCAGGAGGCTTTGCAACTTTTACCCCAGACCGCCTGCCATCCGTCCGTGCCGACATCAAGCGCGGCGGACCGCTCAATGTTTCTGCGCATTTCCTCATCGATCGCCAGGGTCAGATCTACCGGCTGATGCCCGAGGACCGTCTGGCCCGGCACACCATCGGCCTCAACTGGACTGCAATCGGCATCGAAAACATCGGTGGGCCGAAGGCACCCCTCACCGAAGCACAGTTGCACTCGAACGCCTGGCTCGTGCGCGATCTCACAAAGCGTCATGCGATTGCTTACCTGTTGGGTCACTTTGAATACGGCCGCTTTCGGGGTAGTACCCTTTGGCGCGAGCGGGTACCGGGCTACTTCACCGGTAAGAGCGATCCAGGACCATCATTCATGAAACGTCTGCGGGCTGAACTCGCGGACTTGAATCTCAAAGCAGGCCCCTGAGCCTGACCGGCCTGGGCTACAATAGTCCACGAGCCATCTGCGGGTGTAGTTTAGTGGTAAAACCACAGTCTTCCAAACTGTAGTTGTGGGTTCGATTCCCACCACCCGCTTCAAGCCTTTCAAGCTCTACAACCGGCTCTTGGCCTTTTACGCCTCTTTTGGAACCATGGGTCTTTGTCGGCCTCAATTGGAAATTCTGGCCCCGATTTAAGCACGATTTAAGCACCGGCTTCGAGGCCTCTTCGCACATTTCCCTGGCGAGAGCCTCGCACCCGCTTTGGACACAGGGAGCCTGTAAAGGCTGCTTGGTCCGAGCGGGAATTCAAGCACCAAGTCGAAAGCATGCTCCATGGAATTCCTGGATTTCCAACCTCGATTCCTTGAATTTCACACTCTATTTCACATACAACTGAAGAGTATCCCACTGCATTTGCCATGGCCGTACTCTTACCACCTCCTTTAACCGGAGGTTCTCCCCCGGAGGTGCCACTTGCGCAGTCACCACTCGTGCGGGTGATCGCCCAGGTGCTGTTCCCTCCAAGTTTTGCCATTCGCCAGAAAGGCGATAAGATGGCCGATTTTCAAGAGGCGCTTCGTGCAGACTATTCCTTACTGAGGGAGGAACACGTCCAGCGCCTCGTGGTTGAGTCGGAGGGCTACCCTCGCATTGAGAAGGATGTGGTGTGGCGGTTTTACGATCGCACGCGCCATTGGCGGGTCTCCCTGGGGGACGGTTTTGTGGCGCTAGACACGGACAAATACACGAGTCGCACGGATTTCCTGCATCGTCTGGGAATACTACTCACTGCTGTAGAAGAAACGTTCGACCCGCAAGTAGCCCTGAGAGTCGGCCTCAGGTACGTGGATCAGATGGCAGGGGAGATCCTGGATGACCTCGGTCGCCTGATGCGACCGGAAGTTGTTGGAGTGGCAACCGCTCCGCTCGGCGGGGTCGCCCAGCAACTGCTGACAGAAGCACTGCTGCCGGTAGAAGAAGGTCTGCTCCAGGCGCGTTGGGGCCTGCTGCCAGCAAATGCAACTGTCGATCCGAATCTGTTGGAGCCGACCGGGGAACGCAGCTGGATAATCGACCTCGACATGTTCTCGCTTGATGAACAGCCGTTCGCTGCAGACGAACTGGGTGTCGTGACAAGCATGTTCGCGGAACGGATCTACACCGTGTTCCGCTGGATTGTGACGGACGATTTTTTGAAGTTATACGGAGGCACACCGTGAATGCCGATTTGCTGAACCCTCAATCGAGCGGGGCATTCCCTTCTACCTCTCCAGGAGCGGCCGGAGTGCTTCGCCACCGGCACAATAGGGCGATTTACGTGTCAGCTCCGGGCATCTCGCGACCGTCCACTGCCAATGGGTATGAGTACCCGCTCTTTTCGCACGGAACCGTGGCCGGACCAACTTTGCAACTTCCCCTTTTCTCCGGTAGGTTCTCTGCTTCCCAGGGGGAAGCAACAATCCTTGAAATCCGCAGGTTCTGTGGCCTCACCTGGGAAGAACTTGCAAACGTAATGGGTGTCACCCCCCGCACGCTTCACCATTGGGCAAATGGCAAACCCGCCACTGCCGGTAAGGAACAGCGTCTGCAACGCCTGTTAGGTGCTTTACGGCTAATCGACCGGGGTGAAGCACGCCGCAACCGCGAAGTGATCATGCAGGCGGGGGAGGATGGATCCCTGCCTTACGATCTGCTGCGGCAAGGAGAGTTCGACGAGTTCATCCGTCGGGTTGGACGCGGCGGTGGAGTCCGCTCATCTGGCGGTCCGTCCCGCCTCGATTCCGAGGAGCAGCAGCGGAGGCGCCCTCCTGCCCCGGCGGATCTGCTGGAAGCACTCCAGGATCAGCCGCCCAGTGATCACTTGTACGGGTACGGAGCAAAGTAGCAAACCACCCTGGTGGAGGAGAGTGAGCAGGTGCTACGAACCGGTGGCCTGGGGCTCGAGTTCGCGCAAAAGCTCTTCTGCAGAAACTCGCACAACCTTGCCATCTTTCCACACAGCAATGGTGCGGCCTGCAGCACCGTGAGCGGCAATCGCCTCCTCCGAGCCTTTGCGAATAGCCCGGTAAAAGCGCTCCGATTCACTTAACTGTTCACTTGCCCGCATGTTCGGGTCAGGTTGCTCAGACATCTTGCCCTCCTGCAAGCAGTTGCCAGGTTTTTGCATCGTGAATGATCACGTCTCCAGACCGACTGCCTTCAGCGACACGCCGGGACAGACCAAGGGAATTGTCGTAGACGTACCAGCCATCAGCGAGAGGGATGTAAAGCTCTCTGAGGTTGAGGATGCTGCGATTGTAACGTCTGCGAATATCCTCTGGAGGGACAGTGTGGCCACCAGCACGGACACGCTCTGCTACACGCTCGATGGCAATCTCCGGCGAGGCGAGCCAGAAGTACAGCAAGTTTACGATGTAGTCTACCTCCTGGCAGCGAATGAGGAATGGGGCGAAGCTGCGGGTAGCCAGGGTGGACTCGAAGATGAAATCGCTACCAGATGCGGCTAGCTGTTCGAGACGCTCAAGCATGAGTCGTCCAGCCTGGAAGGCTGCTGTTTCAGGGGCCTGGGGGTTGAGCCGGGCGGCGATGATATCGGCATTAACGAACTCGATACCGACCAGTTCGTCCAGCATGAGTTGGAAGGCACTGGTGGTTTTGCCAGCACCGTTTGGGCCACCGATGAGATACACCTGGGGCATTGACGATTTCCTTTGGTGGTTGGATTGCCGAACAAGCGAGGAGTTTCAGCATCTCTCACGCATCACTGTGATGGAAAGAAATTGCGGCTGGCAACAGCTGCCGACTGTCTTTCCAGGTCAGCTCGTTGGGTGCTGAGGTAAGGGCTAGAAGGACCAAGCAATTCGCCGATGCTTGTAGCAACATTTGCCAACCGCATGGGTGACGAACGCTGCCCGACAATCGCGCACCGTCCTTCTGCAGCGAGAGGTACGCGAAAACTTAGGCTCAACATCCGGTTGACCGACCAGGCTACGGCTTTCTGCATCGCAGAGTGAACTTAATCGATGTCGCTCAAAAGTCTTCGATAGTCCACCAGTTTACCGAGAGTGGGAAGTGCAGAAACCACCTCACCGCTATATCCGGGCGATTTCAGCTACGTTTGGCTGTGGAGGTTGAGGTCGGTCTTGGCGACGAACGATTGCCTCGTAGGCTCGGTGGTAGTGCTCCCTACCAAACCAGCGGTGGTAAGCCTTCAAATGTACTTGAACAGAATGGCCCATCATATGTGCCGCGCTGGCTACCTCGATCCGGCAGTGGTTGTAGTAGAGCTTTGCGAGGCTCAAGGCCGGCTCCTCCGCCAGGGCCAGAAAGCTTTCCCAGTTGGCTTGCACCCAGACGTCTTGTACAAATGCCGGTGTCTTCATGTATTCCACCGAGTATGCCAATCCTCGTAGTCGGACGGACACAAGCGGTGACGCGCAATGTTGCCCAGGTGGAGGCTCTCCAGTTCATCGAGGATCATTGCGGCCAGGCGGTCCCGTTCGTCGGTCTGTCCTTGTGCCTCGGCAAATTGGCGGGCAAACTGCTCTGCGTCTTCGCGCTCCAGTTTCTTCTCGACGACATGGACCACTGCCTCGGTCAGTTGTGCGCGGTGGCGCATCCGGAAACGATTGGGTTCGCCAATAGACTGGCGCACCGCCAGATAGCGGTCGCAAGAACGTTCGTAGGCCCAGACAAACACGTCCCGCATCAGCTCGATCCGGTTCAACTCGTAGACCCCGAGCATGCCCTCGATGTAGCTCTGCTCCGGCACCTCTGTGAAAGATAGGGGGCAAAGATTGTGCTTGATGAGGGGAATATTCGCGGCCAGGCGCGACACGCGTTTGTTGACATCCTCGAAAGGCTGCAAGTAAGGCAGATGGACCATCGTAAAAAAAGCCTGCTCGAATGGGTCCGAGAGCACTCGTGCGGTCTGCAGGATCTGCTCAAAACATTCTTCAATCAATTGGGGAATAGCGAGCGGCTCGTAGACGGTGCCGGTAATACCAACCGGAATCCTCCGCAGGCGTCCCCCCGCTGCCTGGTCGCCCAACAGGTTGTTGGATAGCAGGGCGTGCAGGTTTCGGATGGTGTAGGAATTGAAGTTCACCGTCTCGGCATTACTGACCAGAAGCTCAATGGCGTCTTTATGGTTGAGGATCATCTGGGTTTCTTGTGCCGCCTTGCCTTCGGCAACGAGTCCTTCTTCAAGCAGACGTGCAGTGTCGAGGCGCGAGTAGGTGTTGCCCTCCAGTCGGCTCGAATTCCAGGAAAGGTCGATGAGCAAGCGGTTGAGGATGTGACGGGCGTAGGTGCCGGCCGGCCGCTCGGCATCGGGGGACCTGCCCAGGATGTGCAGGCGCTGTCGCAAGTCCAGAGGAAGATAAGTGGTTTCGTTGGGACGGTACCTGTCCAGGAACTCTCGGCTGTACCCGACCGGTTTGCGTTCGATGAGCGGCTTGCGCACGAGAGCACGTATCCCTTCTCCCTCGGGCGAGGCAGGAATTTGCACCTGTACCGCCTGGTCCGCTCTCGGTTGCACCGTTACAGGTGCCTGCTCGGTCACAAGGTATCGGGTTGCCCGCGAGCGGCCCTCGCGCCGCAAACGTCCCTGTGCTACCAGTTCTGTCAGGCGGCGCTTGAGGGTACGTTCGCTCCAGCCCAGGGCCGGCATCGCCCCCTTCAGCAGTCCGCCCACCCCCACCCCTCCTGGATGACCACGGACAGCGTCAACCAATCGCTCCGTTTCATCCGGTGCAACTCGCTTTGGCACAAACCAATCCTTATGTGGCACGCAACTGTCTTATCATGCCAAATAAGCTGGCACGTAATCGCTTTTGCGTGCCAGCTTATTTGGCACGCACCCTGGTGCAAGCCTTTTTCCACCCCGGTGGAGCAACTGCAGATATCGGAGTAGGTAGCGGCCGGGACGCTCTATCTTGGTCAGGAGCGAGATTGAGGCGCAGCCAAATTGTGCGGGAATTTTGTTACCAACTTGATACCAGGGCGAACCAGATAAAAAGCCACTTTCAAAAAGCTTAGTAGACAAGCGTTTCAGCGTTAGCAAACGATCAGAGTCACTGTCTTCCAAACTGTAGTTGTGGGTTCGATTCCCACCAAACAGGCCGAATCCAATCAGGGTTGCGACGAACGCCGCTGCATGCCCATACTCCCACTGATTGCGCAGCCGCAAATACGCCGCAGGCACTGCTGCAGAAGCCGACTGAATGATTTGTAGCCATTCGGCATTCACGAATTGCAGAGTTTCTATCGAGAACGATTCTTATTTGATTGACTGTGCCCACGTTTCATTCTGGTTTCACTATTCCCTCATATAAATGAATTGTCCACTGAAAAAAGGAAATCAGGCAATGCAGAAGCAATATCTCTTGTTCGGAAGTGCCGCCTCAATGGCCTTTGTGCTTGTGATGCTTGGCGGCGTTTTCGGCCACTCCTTCGTTCCCAAAACAAGTAACGAAGTTGCTTTACCGATTCAGGCTCAGCCTGAGATTCGCGAGAATATTCTGGTGCCCGAGAGCATTCGTGAGCAGCCGGTCAGTATCAGTTCCAGACCTTTTGAGCGCGGTGACGATAACGAACGATTGTCTCCTGAAGAGCACGAAGAAGAAAGAGAAGAAGATTGAATACAGGCACAGATTTGCCGAAAAGGAGTTGTGCAATGCAGACACAAGCCAAGAAAAAGCGACCGCTTAAACCTCTAACAGGAATGAAAGAATTTGTCTTTGCGGCAGCCCTGGTCGCCACACTTTTCGGTTGGCAGGCATTCGCACAGGGCGAGGTTACCCCACCGAAAACAGTTGGCTCAAAAGTGCAGCCACAGGAGAACCGAAATATCGGCCGCCGGTTACTGCCAAAACCCTCCACCCCCCAAACTTTATCGAGGTCTCGCCCAACTCCTATCGCTGTGACGCGTTCATCGCGTTAAGGTTATGCAAACTCTGAATTTTCAGGCCATGCACTGCAAAATAACAGCAGTGATTGACCGAGATGAACACCGAGCAGCTGAGCAGATTGCCCAGGTTCCCATTTGGTTCGCCAAGTGGGAGAACTGCCTCAGCCGTTTTCTTCCTGATAGCGAACTTTGCCGTCTCAACCGCAGCCATGGCATCCCCTTCGCGGCCGGCGAAGTGCTCTGGGAAACAGTGCAGACTGCACTCTATGCTGCGCGATGGACTGAGGGGCTTGTCACACCGACTGTGCTTGGGGCTCTGGAGACAATTGGCTATGACCGGAGCTTTGAGACAATCGGGGCCAGGGGCAGAACAGGACAAATTACCCTGCCTATTCCAGTTGGGAACTGGCAGGAAATCGTCTGTGATCTTAATTTGAAGACGATTTGGTTGCCCGCGAATAGTCGATTAGACCTGGGAGGGATCGCCAAGGGTTGGGCTGCCGGGGAAGCCGCCAGGCGCTTGAGCGTCTATGGCCCGGCTCTGGTGGACGCAGGCGGAGACATCGCTGTCAGCGGCCCCCGGCTCGATGGTTCCCCCTGGCCCATTGGTGTGGCAGATCCGAGTGGCTCCATCGTGGAGACATTGATGCTGACGGGCGGTGCCGTCGCCACCTCGGGCCGAGATTACCGATTCTGGAGGCAGGACAGCACCCATCGACATCACATCCTCGACCCGCGCACTGGTCAGCCTGCAATGACCGATGTTCTGACTGCTACGGTCATCGCACCCAGCACCTGGGAGGCAGAAGCAGCGGCAAAGGTCGTGCTCATCCTCGGAAGCCGAGATGGGTTGCGCTGGCTGGAGGAGCGGCCCGGACTTGCGGGTCTAGTCATTTGCGAAGACGGTCGCTTTCTACGCAGCGAACGACTCGGTTCACATTTGTGGAGTGACGGACAATGAACACAAACGAAACATGTCCTTTTGCCGAGCTACCACCGACCCATTCCTGGCGCACGGTGCTACTGCTGCTACTGGCGGTTGTGGTCGGTACTGCGGTGTCACTCGCCGTGTTGCCCTCCTGGCTACCTGCTCTCGGCGCATCCGTGGCGGGTCCCGAGCCAAAGGCGTTCTGGTATCTTTCGCGTTCCTCGGGTTTCGTCGCCTATGGGTTGCTATGGGCCTCGATGGTATCTGGGCTGCTGGTGACGAGCAAACTGGCACCCATCTGGCCTGGGGGACCGATCACCTACGAACTGCATCAACACACCGGGCTACTGGGCCTGGGCTTTGCCCTCTTTCATGGATTGATCTTGCTTGGAGATCATTACATAGGCTTGACGGTAGTCCAGGTGCTGCTGCCCTTCACAACGGCGAGTTACCGCCCTGTCTGGGTTGGACTGGGCCAACTCGGTCTTTACTTGGTGGCACTCGTCGCTTTGAGCGTTTATCTGCGTCCACAGATAGGCAAGCAGCTCTGGCGGGCCATTCACTTTCTGAGCTTCCTCGCTTTCGGACTGGCTCTGGCACATGGTGTGGGCAGCGGCACGGACAGTTCTGCTCTTTGGGCACAAGGTTTTTACAGCATCACCGGGTCGAGCGTCCTGATTTTGCTGGTCCATCGCATCCGCACCGCCGTTCACCGCAAAGGCGTCGCTGCAGCTACTTAGCACGTTGCGGAGGGTTCTGGTAGTGCTCTTTGAGGACCAACGCTTGCACTGGTGGAGGCTCGCTCGAATGTAGCGGCAGGCGGACTGTGAATACGGAGCCCGATTCACTGATACCGCTCGTCGAACTGGAACTACGAGTCAGTTCGACCGTTCCACCGTGGAGCCTCGCAATGGACTGACAGATTGCCAGTCCCAATCCGCTGCCGCCCACTTCCCGGCCTCGGACGGAATCGACCCGGTAGAAACGCTCGAAGATATAGGGCTGGTGTTCTACCGGAATGCCGATTCCTGTGTCCTCGACCGTCACAATTGCCTGATGAATGGCCACCGTCAACTCCACCACCACCCTTCCATTCACCGGTGTGTATTTGACGGCGTTGGTGATCAAGTTGGTGAAAAGGCGGTACAACTCGTTGAGATTGGCCAGGATGGATACTGGCATCGATTGTCCCTGGAAGCTCAGCCGCACGCCTCGGCCCACGGCAACCGGGGCCAGTTCCTCGCACAAATCCGTGAGCACCTCCGCGAGATTGCACACTTCTCTTTCCCGGGCGGCCTCGGTGCTGTCGGCGCGGGCCAGGAAGAGCAAGTCGGCCACCAGGGTACCCATCCGTTCGCTCGACCGGTCGATCGCTTCGAGTTTTGCTCGGGTCTCGACCTCGCAGAAGACCGGCTGCTTCAGGGCTGCCTGGGCATTGGCCCGCAAGGCGGCCAGAGGCGTGCGCAATTCGTGGGAGGCGTCGGCGGTGAACTGTTGAAGCCGGGCGTAGGACCGCTCGATGGGGACGATGGCGATGCCCGCCAGTACCCAGCCCGCAATCCCCACGATGACCAGCACCAGCGGCGCACCAAACCCAAGCGTCAACCGCACTTGATGGAGGTCTTCCTCAAGGGGCGCAAGCGACAGTCCCACCTGCAGATAACCCAGGGTGCGTCCGGACTGAACCAGGGCCGTGGTCTGCTCCCGGTGGGCAGGCTCTCCATCCAGGGTCACAAGACTATCTCGCAGCGGGCGCGGTGGCAGGTGCGGCGGTTTGCCGACGTTCTGCTGAAGCCATCCGTCGGGGCGGTACCAGCGGATGTAGCCCTGGGGAAAACCAGTCGTCCGGCTCTCCTCGCCCAGAAAAGGCACATGGTCCAGCTGAAGCCGGGGCCCGTACCGGTTGTCCTCGTCGTCGTCTTTGACCTCGATACCGGCAATCAAGGTCTGGCTGAGGCTGGCCAGATCGCGATCGACCTCGGCCAGTTGCTGATGCACCGTGACCAGGTAGTACCCGGCTGCCGCCGCCAGGATAATCGCTCCCATCACGCCGGTGTACCAGAGGGCCAGGTTGCGGCGAGTGCTCTGAAAAAGGGACGGCGAGGGCCGGGTTTTACTGGTCAGCCAATCGATAACCGATGCCATAAACCGTCTGGATGAGTGAGATAGAGAAGCCTTCGTCGATTTTGCGACGCAACAGGCGGACGTGAGCGGCGACGACATTGCTTTCCGGTTCGCCGCCCGCTTCCCACAACCGCACCAGGATCTGCTCCCGGGTAAACACCTGTCCGGGATGACGCATGAGTAATTCGAGCAGTTGAAACTCTTTGCGGTTGAGTTGCACCGAGCGTCCCGCGCGGTGGGCCACCATCGTGCGCGTGTCCAGTTCGAGATCCGCAAAGCACAAACGCTCAGGGGTAAATGGCAAAGCACGGCGACCCAGGGCGCGTACGCGGGCCAGCAGTTCGTCGAGGTGAAAAGGCTTAACCAGGTAGTCATCAGCACCGGAATCGAGACCTGCGACCCTGTCCTGAGGGGCATCGCGGGCCGTCAGCATCAAGACCGGAACGTGGTTGCCGCGGGCGCGCAGACGACCGGTGAGTTCTACTCCTGACAACCCCGGCACCATCCAGTCGAGGATCAACAAGTCGTAGGGAAAGGTCTGGGCGTATTCCCAACCAAGCTGGCCGTCCTCCACCCAATCGACTGTGTGGCCCTCGCCTTCGAGGGCCTCCTTGATGGGCGGGGCGAGGACGCGTTCGTCTTCAACCAGCAGCAGTTTCATACTTTTCATGGTAGGCGCTTGCTTTTTCACCGCTGTTTCCGACGGTGCCTGCCTTCCCAGTTTCTTCACTCTTGCAATCTAGACTTAGACAGGTAGTTGTTTATTCTCCTTAAGGCAAGAGAATCTCTTCAGAAGGGCACGGGCATCCTTTCCGAATCTGGTTCTCTCAACTGTTTACTTGGTGGACTCATGCTAAATCTGTGTCCTCGGTATTCCGTCAATCCAGAAGCACTGCACAACTTTCTCTCTACGAGGGGTGGAGGTTCAGCCAGGGCACAGAGGGAGGCGGGATGGTAGGCCTTTGTGAGGAGGCCGATGCTTCGGTGCAGGCGAGTCCTTTTGCCATAGTTGCCATCGGAGCCTCGGCGGGGGGAATCGAAGCCTGCATGCAGTTGCTGGCTGCCCTGCCGACCGACACCGGTATGGCGTTCGTGGTAATCCAGCACCTGAAAGCTGACCAGCCAAGCTTCCTGGCTGAGGTCCTGGGTAGAACAACCAGCATGCCTGTCATCCAGGCACAAAATGGCATGGCGGTTGAGCAAAACCATGTCTACGTCATCCCGCCTGACCGGCAGATGGAGATCACAGGCGGTGTGCTCACCCTCGCGCCGCGCCGGCAGACCAACGGTATGTTTACGACCGTCAACTCTTTTTTCTGTTCTCTGGCCAAAGATTGGGGCAAAAAGGCGATTGGCGTGGTGCTCTCGGGGTCGGACGGCGATGGGGCACTGGGGCTCAAGGCGATCAAAGTGGCGGGCGGCCTCGCCTTTGCCCAGGACGAGCAATCGGCCCAGTTCCCAGGAATGCCCCACAGTGCAGCCGCCACCGGGCTGTTAGATTTCGTATTGCCGCCCCGAGAGATTGCTGCCCAGTTGGCCGCACTTGGCCACCACCCCTACCTCGCTCCCCAGGCCGAAGTGGCTACCGTCCCAGTCGAAGCAGCTGCTACCGAGGATGTCAGGCAGACTGCCATCGCCCTGTTGCGCACTGCCACCGGGGTAGACTTCGGCCAGTACAAGCGCCCCACTTTCGAGCGGCGGCTGCAGCGGCGCATGGCGATGCACCAGCTTGAAAGCCCGCAGGAGTTCGTTCGCTACCTACAAGACCACCCGGAAGAAGTCCAGTCCCTGTACCGTGACGTGCTCATCAGCGTCACGGGCTTTTTTCGCGATCCCGAGGTCTTCGAGACCGTGAAAAGCGTCGTCCTTCCCGCTGTTACTCAGCAGAGAGCCAGAGGCCTACCCCTTCGCATCTGGGTAGGGGGATGCGCCACGGGCGAGGAGGTCTACACGCTTGCCATCTGCGTGCTGGAGTTCCTGGAGGAGCACCCGTCCCAGACCCCCGTTCAGATTTTCGGCACCGACCTCAACGAAGGGGCGATCGCCTTTGCTCGCGCCGGTTTGTACCATGCCTCCCAAACCGAGGGCCTCTCCCACGAGAGGCTGCAAAAATTCTTCGTCCAAGACGAGGGCAACTATCAAATCTGCAAGCAGGTGCGCGAACTGTGCATCTTCGCCCGCCACAACCTGCTGGCAGACCCACCCTTCTCTCGAATAGACCTGGTCAGTTGCCGCAACGTGCTCATCTACTTCACGCCACCCGCCCAAAAGCGGGTGCTCACCACTTTTCACTACAGCTTGAAGCCGACGGGATTTTTGCTTTTGGGCGCCTCCGAAAGCCTGGGGGGTACTCCAGACCTGTTTGACCGGGTGGATTCGCGGGCCAAGCTCTACTCTCGAAAAGAGGTATCTGCCTGGCTGCCCCTGGAGTTTGGTGCCAGGGCCGCTACTGTGAACCTGCTCAATCTCTCTCAGCACGTCGAGGTCAAGGCGGGGGACAATCTTGATCTACAAAGGCTGGCCGATCAGACCGTCCTGGATCAATACGCTCCGGTCGGCGTGCTCGTAGACCCCGATTGGGAGATACTGCACTTTCGGGGCGAGACCAGTCCTTATCTCAATCCATCACCCGGCCGCGCCAGCCTTAACCTGCTCAAGATGGTGCATCCTGGATTGCGCTCAGAACTGCGCTCGGCGCTGCAGGAAGCAAAAAAGCAATCTCTCGCCCAGTCAAGACAAAACATCAACCTCCACGACAGCGAACGGGGGCGGCGGGTACGCATTGACGTCGCCCCTCTCAAACATGCCTCCGGGCAGACCCACTTTCTGGTGTTGTTCACAGACGTCCCGGCGGTCGAGTTGCCCGCATCTCTTCCCCATTCCCGTTCCAGCACGGCTGCAAATCAAAGTGCCCAGCAGCGGCTGTTGGAATTGCAGCAGGAGTTGACGGCTAAGGAAGAATACCTGCGCACGGCGATTGAGGAGGCGCAAGCCGTTAATCAGAATCTGCGCGTTGCCAACGAAGAAGTCCTCTCCAGCAACGAAGAGCTGCAGAGTACCAACGAAGAACTGCAGACCGCCAAAGAAGAGATCCAGTCCACCAACGAAGAACTCCGCACGATTAACAATGAAATGCACCGGCGCAACCAGGAACTCGACCGGCTCGGCAACGACCTGCAGAACCTGTTGACAAACACCCAGATTCCGATCGTCATGCTCGACGGCAACCAGCGGATTGAGCACTTCACGCCTCTGGCGGGTGAGTTGCTCCATTTTGTCCCCAGCGACGTCGGTCGATCCATACACGACATCAACCACCAGTTGAGTATCCTCAACCTGCCCGAGAGTTTTCTAGAGGTGATCGAAAGCAAGCGCACCCATACCCAGGAGGTGCAAGACCGGGACGGCCACTGGTACGAACTGAGCATCCGCCCCTATCGCACCCTGGACAGCTCCACCGATGGCGCGGTGCTGGTACTGATCAATATTGACCAGAGCAAGCGCGCCGCCGAGGAAGCTAAAGCCGCCCGCGACTACGCAGAGGCAATCGTCGGGACCGTGCGCGAACTGCTCATCGTGCTCGACGAGGAGCTGCGTGTGGTCACGGCAAATCGGGCGTTCTACGCACTCTTCGAGACCAGTCCCGACCAGACCGAGGGCAAGTCGCTCTTTGAATTGAGCAACGGGTATTGGAACTTGCCCCAGTTGCAGGAGGTGCTCGAAGGGGTGCTTGAGCACGACGGTCAGGTACAGGATTTCGAGGTGGACCGCGACTTTGAGCGGTTGGGGCGTAAGATCCTGCTGCTCAGTGCCCGTTGCCTGCCGCCCTCCGTCGGTACCCCACGCCGGCTCTTGCTTTCAATTACGGATGTCACAGCCCAGAGGCTGCTGGAAGTGGAACGCGCCGGGCTGCTCGCCCAGAGCGAGGCGCGAGGAAAGAGGCCGAGGTGGCGAACTGCGCGAAAGGCGAACTCCTAGCAACCCTCAGCCACGAGTTGTGAGTTGCGAACCCCCCTCCATCCAATCATCGGCTTCTCGCAACTGCCCATGGCAAAGTCGGTAAATGCTCAAACCCTTATCGCGTTTTATGGCTATCCGCACAGGGATTGCCGATAGGCCGCTTCTCGCTTCCTTCACAGATCTGGTGAATGATTGCCACGATGCCTGCCTTCCCCAGTTCTTCACCCTTGAACTCTAGATTTCAAGGGAGGCGGCTGTTTAGCCTCCTCAAGGCAATCCACTTCAGAAGGTAAGAGGACTGTCTCATCAGAAGGGGCATTCCAGATTTCAATTCACTCTCAATCAGCGCTCATGAGAGTGAATTGAGAATTGAATTTCTGGACTTTTTTGTATGGCAGGAAGCACATCCATGTCTCGCTCAAAACCCTACCAACCCTTGATTCTGCGCGTCCTTCACGCCCTGAATGGAGTGACCGTCCTCTGAAAAAAGTGCTGGCTTCGCTGCGCCTACTCCCCCAACAGCGCTAGCTCCAACGGCAATGCATTGAGCTGTTTATGGATGGTTCTGATGAAACTAAAGTATTGGCTATCCATCTGTGCTTTGTTTGCTGGTGTTGCCGTGTCTCTGAACGGTTGCACCTCCGAGCCAGGAGCAACTTCCTCACCTGCCCCGTCGTCAGCTTCGGTCGCCGCCGCAACGCTTCCCCCCGGCATCATTCGGCTGAATGCGCAGATGGAGCAGCGGGCTGGGATTCGACTGGCGACGGCGACCCGGCGGGCGCTCGCCAGCAAGACACTTTTCTCATCCACCGTCGAAGCGACCACCGGCGGCTCCGGCGTCGTCATCGCGCCCCTGCCGGGCATCGTCACCCGCGTCGTCGCCGATATCGGCCAGAGCGTACGTCGGGGGCAGATTGTCGCCTATGTCAACAGCCCGGTGCTGGCCGAAACACAGTCCACCTATCTGGTGTCGGGGGCGAAGATCCAGGAAGCCCAGGCCCAGGTCCAACTGGTCAGCGGTCGGGTGGCACTGGCAAAAGCCGAGGTCGAGCGCGAGAGCATCCTCTACAAAAAAGGAATCAGTTCGCTGCGAGATCTGCAGACAGCAGAAGTGAAGCTCTCCAGTATTCAATCGGAATTGGCCGCAGCCCGCTCGATGGCGGCGGCGGCCCGCACGCTTCAAGACGCCACCCGCGCCAGACTCGTGGCGATGGGGGCGGGAACGGGGGCGAGCGTGACGACGGAACTTCCCCTGAGAAGCCCAACAAGCGGTGTAGTGACCGAGAAGGCTGTCCAGCCCGGTCAGAGCGTCGGTCCGACTTCTGAAAGCCTCTTTACAATCGTCGACTTGAGCCGGGTCTCGGTGATGCTCGAAGTGCCCCAAGGGGAAGTCGCCGCTATCAAGCTCGGGGCACCGGTGCAGTTCACGAGCGAAGTCGCTCCCGGCCAGACCTTCCGTGGGCTGGTGAGCCGACTCGGGGAAAACTTCGACCCGCAGTCGCGGACTGTGTCGGTGCGCGTCACGATTGCCAACTCCCGAGGCACCCTCAAACCGGGCATGCTGGTGCTCGCCCAGGTGGTTTCCGGCAACACCCGGCAGGCAGTTTTGAGTATTCCGAATGCCGCCATCCAGCAAGTGGACGGTAAAGATGTCGTGTTTGTGAAGAAAGCGGGCGTCTACCGGATGCGGCCGGTCCGACTGGGCGAACGCAACGGTCAGCATACCGAGGTGACGGCTGGACTTGCCGACAACGAAACGGTCGTCACCGACGGTTCTTTTGTCCTCAAGGCCGAAGCGCTCAAAGCTACCCTGGGAGACGAGGGATGAAGTATCTGGACCGGGAAATCATCCCGGCGCGTGCTGTTGCCCCAGAACCGACCGGGTGGCTCGAAAACCTGGTGCTCGGAGCACTGCGGGCACGGGTGCTGGTTGTCGTGGCGACAGTATTTGCAACCTTGATCGGTATCTACGCCTTCTTCAACCTGCGCATCGACGCGGTGCCGGATATTTCGAGCATCCAGGTGACCGTCACCAGCAACGCGCGCGGGCTTGCCCCCCAAGAGGTCGAGCAGTACGTCACCTTCCCGGTAGAACTGGCCCTGCAGGGCATGCCGAAGCTCACCCAACTAAGGTCGGTCTCGAAATACGCCCTTTCCCAGGTAACTGCCGTCTTTGAAGACGGTACGGATATCTACTGGGCAAGACAGCAGGTCACAGAACGGCTCAAAGCCGCCCAGGACCAGATGCCCCGCAGTAGCGACGTCAAGATGGCACTCGGCCCGATTGCCACGGGCCTGGGCGAAATCTACCAGTTCGAGGTGCGTGGAGCGGGCTACAGCCTCATGCAGCGGCGCGACATCCTCGATTGGCAGGTGATTCCACTGCTGAAGGGCGTACCGGGGGTGGACGAGGTGCAGGCGATGGGCGGCGAAGCCAGGGAATACCAGGTCTGGCTCGAACCGGAAAAATTGCACGGCTATCACATCACCCCGGTCGCCGTGATGACCGCCCTTGAGCGCAACAACGCCAATTCCGGCGGCGGCTACAGCGTCGAAAACGGCAACCAGGTGCTCCTGCGGGCGGGTGGCCTGCTCACTTCGGTAGAAGATATCGGCGATGTCGCCGTGCGGCGGACGGCCAGGGGGACTGTGCGCGTCCGCGACCTGGGAAAAGTCGTAGTCGGCAAGAAGCTTTCCCAGAGCATCGTCACGCAAAATGGCCAGGGCCAGACGACCATCGGCATCGTCGTGATGCGCAAGGGCGAGAATTCCGAGCAGGTGGTAAACCGCGTCAAGACTCGCCTCGCCGCTCTCGCGCCTTCTCTGCCGCCGGGGGTGGAAGTCGTGCCTTTTTACGACCGGGGGGCGCTCATCGACAAGACGATCGAGACAGTCTGGCACAATCTGGCCGTCGGTGCCCTGCTGGTATTGGTCGTGCTCTTTGTGCTGCTCGGCAACTTTCAAGGCGGGGTAATCGCCGCCCTCGCCATCCCGCTGTCGCTGCTGGGGTCGATCAGTTTTCTCACCTGGACGAATACCTCGGGCAATTTGCTCTCGCTCGGGGCGGTCGATTTCGGCATCTTGATCGACGGCTCGGTGGTGATGATCGAAAATATCCTGCGGCGGCTGAGCGAGGAGAAGCCTTCTGCTGAAGACAGGCTCGCGGTCGTCGGGAAGGCCAGTGCAGAAGTGGCCCGCCCGGTCCTCTTCGCCGTCTTGATCATCACCGTGGTCTACCTGCCGGTGCTCTTTTTGACCGGCGTCGCGGGTAAGACTTTTCAGCCGATGGCGCTCACGGTGATCTTCGGGTTGCTGAGCGCCCTGGTAGTTGCCCTTTTTCTGACGCCGGTGCTCGCCTACTTCTTGATCCGCAAGGCCCCCGATGAAAAAGAAACCTTTCTATTACGCGCCCTGCGCCCGCCCTACGTCCGGGCGCTCCAGGCGTGCATGGGCAGACCCTGGCTGACGGGCGGCGTTGCTCTGGTTATTTTCCTGGGCAGTCTCGCGATTGTGCCGATACTTGGTTCGGAGTTTATTCCCACCCTCAAAGAAGGGGCAATCGTCTTGACGGTCAACCGGCCCGTGTCCGCCTCTCTCGAAGAATCGGCCCGGCAGACAACTTTGATCGAAAAAGTGGTGCGTACCCTCCCGGATGTGGCGACCGCAGTGGCCCGCACCGGCCACTCCGAGCAGGCTTTCGACCCGATGGGACCGGACGAGACGGACTTTTTCGTTATCCTCAAACCCCAAGACGAGTGGACGACCGGCAAGACCCAACAAGAAATCGAGCAGGTGCTCGCCAAGAAACTGGCCGCGGCAGTGCCGGGGGCAGCCATCGCCTTCTCTCAACCAATCGAGCAACGGATGAACGAACTGGTCGCCGGGGCAAAAGGGGATGTGGCCGTGCGGATTTTCGGACCGGAACTGTCAACGCTCTCCGGCCTCGGGGACCAGCTGGCCCAGGTACTCGGTCGCGTCCAGGGCAGCAGCGACATCAAAGTCGAGCAGGTAGCGGGGCTACCGGTCGTCAGCGCCGAATTGAACCGAAAGGCACTCAGTGCTTACGGTGTAGACGCCCAGGACGCACTCGATACGGTTGCGGCGGCGGTGGACGGCAAAGTGGTCGGGACCATTTTTCAGGGCAAACGGCGCTACGACCTGACCGTCCGCTTCGCGCCCGACAGCCTGTCGCGGCCCGAAGACATCGGCACGCTGCCGGTCGCGATGGGTGCGGGCGACCTGGTGCCGCTTGCTCAGGTGGCGAAGATTGAGCGCCGCGAAGGACCGGCGCAAATCTCTCACCTGGCCGGCGACCGTAACTTGATGGTCCAGCTCAACGTGCGCGGGCGCGACCTGGGCGGTTTCGTCACGGCGGCCCAGCAGGCGGCAGCAAACGAACTCGCCCTTCCACCGGGTTACCGGATCGAGTGGGGTGGACAGTTCGAGAATTTGCAGGAAGCCCAAGGGCGGCTCTTGGTCCTTGTGCCGGTGGCGCTTGCGCTGATCTTCACATTGCTGTACGCCAACTTCGGCAGTGTGCGGCCGGGGCTGTTGATCTTCTTGAATATCCCGCTCGCCCTCTCAGGCGGTCTTTTTGCCCTGATGCTCAGAGGGATGCCGCTTTCTGTGACGGCGGGCGTCGGCTTCATCGCCCTATTTGGCGTGGCGGTCCTCAATGGCGTCGTGCTGGTTTCGACCATCCGACGTCTGGAAGCGGAGGACGGGCTTTCTCCTTTCGAGGCTGCCCTGCAAGGAACCCAGTTGCGCTTGAGGCCGGTACTGATGACGGCACTGGTCGCTTCCCTGGGCTTCATACCGATGGCGTTTGCCACCTCCGTCGGAGCCGAGGTGCAGCGCCCACTCGCCACCGTCGTCATCGGCGGTCTTGTCACCGCCACTTTGCTCACCTTGCTGGTACTGCCGTCGCTCTATCCGCTCATTTGCCGCGAGAAGCCGCTCAAAATTGATCACTGAAACGGTAGCTCGGTAGCCCCCGCTCTCATTTGTCCCTGGCGATAGGTGTCACTTGCCCCTCAAGGGCCGGGTGTTTCAGCCGCCACAGCTGCAGGCTAGTACCACTCTTGTAGATAGTAAGGCCCTAGGATCGTTGCGCAGAGCACTTGATGAGACTTTGCCTCCATCAAACTCGGGTTCCGCACCCACCGTTTTCGACGCTATCAACTGGTCCGATTGCTTCGGCCAACCCAATCAACGCATCGCCAGCCGCTGGGGCCACCAATTTTTGGGGGTGCGCCAGTTCGAGAGAGGCAAGACCATGCACCCCTTGCTCAGGACTCCAAACAGTTCAGAAAGCAGAATTAACCACGCGTGGCCGAAAAGCACTCAGCAAACCAGATTCAGCAGGCACTCCCCAGAAATTGGTGGCCTCGAACGTAACGCCGAGGAACACACCGAACACTTCATCGACCAGCGCCAAATCGTGATCGCCGCGCATCGCGATTCTGTCATACCATGCGCTAGCGATGCAGCCAGCCTGAATGAGCAGCACTCGCCATTTGGACGGTACCCTCCAAAGTCGATTTGCCGGGTTCCCCTTAGCCACGGTCCTCCCGAGACTTTTGGCTGACAACCAAGCTCACCTGCAACACCCTTTCGGGGCGGTGTCAGGTGGAGCGACCGGTTAGGCCGCACCATGACTAGATAAGAACCTTGGCCATGAACATATTGAAGTCTGTGGCGGCGTACTCACCGAACGGGCCGCTCCACTCGAAGCCATTCCGCAGATAGAGGGCATGCGCGGGATCGAAAGCCGGGCCCGTTCCGGTCTCGAGAAGAAGATGTGAGTATCTGCGCTGACGGCCGGTACGAATGATCTCATCGAGGATGGCTTGCCCAACACCTCGACGCAAGAACGCCGAGCGCGTGCGCATTGACTTGACTTCCCCCGTGAGCCGGTCGAGTTCTTTCAGTGCTCCGCACCCGCACAAGCTGTCGTCTACCCACGCGGACCAGAAGGTAACACTCGGCGCTCGCAGGTTTTCGATCGCGAGCGCATGTACGTGGTCGGGAGGGGAGTTGCTGCGCATGCCGGAGAGATGTTCGGCGACGAGAGACTGAACCTCCGTAGAAGAGAGGTCATCTTGACGGATGGTGATACCCACGACGCGGTCTCCTGTGAATAACGTCGGCGGTAAGCGGAACCGGAAGCCAACGGCTGGAGGCCCCCAACAGCTTGCAGCTGTTGGGGGCTGCTTGACTAACTAGTTAGGCTGGTGACAGATGCCTGGACAGGCTTTGCAAGCTTCATTTCGCTTTTGATGCAAGGACATGAGCGACGATTGCATTGGCATGCCCGTGACCCAACCCATGTTCGGACTTCAGCCATGCGACCATCTCCATGTGCTTCATGTCCTCTAGCTTGCCGACGAGGTTCAACCAATGATCGATTGGCTGCCCGTGTTTCTCCTCAATGGAAGGGAAATATGAAGCTGGCCCTTTCGCCTTCTCTTCTGTATGCATGAATGGCTCCAATGCGTCGATATACTTGGAATATGTGAAGGCCTAACTATTAATAGACTGAAAGTTTCCGACTAAGATCCCGCGGTAGCTGAGTAGGCAGGGTGAATCGCCATAATTTCCCAAATTGGTGGCCTCCATTCAGAGGCCGATCGCGATAACGAGCAGGACGAGGCTCAGCATGGCGAGCACGGCGCGTACGACGTGCGAGAACTCCCAACGGTTGCGATAGCGTTTCCAAAGGTCGTCGTCGCTGTCCTCAGGCTGCTCACGCTTTTGAGTGCCGATTCCGAAAAAGCCTGCTCCGGCACCCTTTAACTCTTGGTCCTTCAGCCAGAACTTATTCACCGGATGGGTAAGTACCCAATAGGTGCCATGCATTACGAATAGAGCGGCGAAGCTCGCAAGCGTCCAGCCAAAGGCCGGATTTTCGGTCGGGGTCAACAGCAATAGGGCGAGGATCGCCACCAAACCCAGGACTTCACCAAAGCCTCCCACCGTGAATCCGGGATAATAGATTTCCTGGACGATCAGATACGATTCTTTATCGAGGCGCAATTTGCCCGGAAGCTCAAGCGCATGCGCCAATGACAGAGCCATTGCAACCGAGGTTAACAGCACGCAGATTACTTGCAGGATCGGCAGCATAGGACCATTGCCTCCGGGCGAGCGCGGTGCTGATACGCGTTAACGTACAACATATATATACAGTGTACACGTGAGAACAAGACTATGGGGAGCTTGGTGCCGTGTCTGATGAACGGCACTCAAAAAAAGGCAGCAAAGGTCGCGCCGGCCGCAGCACTCTCTCGCGCTCGCGCTTGCTCGCTGAGGCGCTGGTCCTTCTAGATCGTGACGGGCCGGAGGCGCTTACGATCCGACGATTGGCTGAGCATCTCGGGGTAAGCCCGATGGCGCTCTACAATCACGTTCGCAACAAGCAAGATCTCCTGCAAGGTTTGGCGAAACAACTGGTCGAAAATGCGAAATTCACCAGCGACAATCCTGATTGGCAGGAGCGCATAAAGAGTTGCTTCCGGCAACTCAGAAGCATTTGTCTGGTACACCCAGGCATCACGCGCCTGATGGAGACCGCCGATGTAGCCCCATTGTCAATCTTCGGCCCCATGGAACTGACGCTGGCTGCATTGGGCGAGATCGGGATGACCCCGCAGGACAGTCTGCGCGCCTATTTTCTCCTGACGAACTTCACGCTCGGCCAGGTGGCGTATGAGATCCGGGGGCCGTTTCACAATCTCGATCCCGTTGAAGCACTGCGAAGCGGGAGGCTTGAAGGGTCAGGATTCGAGTATGTCGAGCGCGCCGCCGCGCCGCAAGTTTGGGATTTTGACGAAGCGTTCGAATTCGGTCTGTCGGTCATCATCACGGGCCTAGATAAGAGGCAAGCGACGTGACGGGAGGCGCATCGTGTCGCGTCTAGGATCGATCGCCGTCTTGTGGTGTGGGTTGCGGCAATTCTAATCGGGCGAAGGGGTGGCCTCCGCGACGATCTAAGCCGGCGCAACTTCAGATGTTATCTGCTTGCTACCGGTGTACCTGGGTAGCTTGCATCTTGCTCTCTCAGCGATCTCTGCAGGTCTTGCAGTTGCCGGATAGTGTAGCCGGGAGCCTGCACCCGCACCCCTCTTTCTTTTACGTTTGTATAGGGGTGGCGAACTAGAAACCGCCCGGCATTGCTCAGAGGCCGGCTGAGGGTCACACCGAGGTTGGTTGGAGTGGCCGCGAAGCCCGGAGCTGCTGTCAGGACAAGCAGACCGGTGGTGGCTAGTGTACTCAAAAGGAAACGGTTCATATTGTGCCTCATACTGTCTAGAGTGAACAATCCAAGCATAAACTGTATAGTCGGCTACAGAGTCAACGACTTTTGTGTGAATTTTTGCTTGTGAGAAAGTCCCATCGTGCTCGGAGACGAATGCAAATTGTCCCCCAACTCTGTAGCTGACTAGAGGATCTATTCGTCGCGAGCAAGATGTGCGGGCTGATAGTGATCGGTACCGCAGGCATCATGCTCATTACAGGGATTGCGGCACTGCCGCAACCCCCATTCCGCGACTCAGGGTAAGCGACCTCGGGCTACTTCTTCCTGGGTACGCAATCCGCGTTGGCTTGCATCTGGTCGCGCATCTCGTGGTGCTCTTCTTTAAGCTGGGGGATGCTCTTGCCAGGCTCCGAGCTGCGAACGCCCTTGTCCTGATAACTGGTGGCGGGTCGCTCGGCAAGCGTCATCGGCATGTTGTTGTCCGGGCAAACGGGCTTGGCCGCCGCTTTGCCTTTAGACGGTGCCATGGTGTCCTTCGCCTGAGTAGGAGTAGCCGATTTAGAGTGCTCGGCATTCGAGGTACTTGCGTCGGGTGTGGCGTCCGTCCTCGGCTCAGACGACCGCGGTCCGTTCGCGTCGTTGTTGGGGTCGTGCCGGGGATTGCCCTTGACCCTGGCGTCCTCGGTTTGCGGCTGGATTTGTCCGAGAAGTTGCGATTGCTCAGGATAGGCGAAGGCTGCGGTGGCAGTGAGCACACTCAGCAACAAGCCGACTGATAGTAAAGAAACACTACGCATGATGAATTCCTCTTTATATGGTTTTGAACAAGGGCCAAACGAGACAGCAAAATCTTGCACCAATCAAGCAACCTGCAATGCAACAGCTATTGCACAGCAGTTTCGTTCGTTGGAGGATTGGTTGTTTGCATTGTGCATTCCTTCGTATTTTGCATAAGTAGCAAAACCTGCCTTCATCATGTGAGCTGTGAGAAGTTTCCTCGTACTTCCCTGGGTAGAGAATTAGACAACCAATTTGTGTGGGCTGGGACAGCCCCTTCAAATAAAATTGCACTCGAAGCGAACCCGTTCGCCTGAGTAGCCATCGCTCTAAACTTGCCTGATTACCTCACCACCCTGGGTTTTAAGCGCTCGTTCCGGCACTACGGCCTTGCAGTGCTCAAGGGGTCTACACCCCGCACCCTGAGTAATCGATAGAATCGATTGCCTCCGTGTGAAGTTTCACACAGGTAATGGGCGCTTTCGCGTTCAAGGCGCAGGCATGCTCCTTGACTCTACAGCCCACTAGAGAGTCTATGATGCGGGTCAAGAAGCTTAAGGACTGACAATGGTTGGCACCGTAAGTAACAGGACTAACGAAGCAGCCTCCAGCAAGGCACTGAAAATTGGGGAAGTGGCAGAACAGGTGGGTGTGGCCGTCGGCACCATCCGCTACTACGAATCACTGGGACTGCTCGAACCGGATTATCGAAGCGAAAGCGGCTACCGTTACTACGGCCCCGAGGCAGTACGCAAGTTGCAGTTCATCAAAAAAGCGCAGTGCCTGGAATTCAGCCTCCACGAAATCCAGCAGGTGCTGGGGGTGCGCAAACACGGCGACACGGCCTGTTCAAAAGTGCGCGAATTGCTGGACCAAAAGATTACTTATCTGGAGGAGCAAATCGCCCGGCTGCAATCACTGAAGGGCGAACTCACCGCCTATCAACAGCGTTGGCGGGACGAGCCGGAGGACGCACCCGGCAGCGAAGCACTCTGCAGCCTGATTGAGGGAGTGGTGAGCAACCACCCAATCGAACATAAACCCCTGGGGGGCAGTGCTTGATGTGAGGTATCGCCAGCCAACGGACATTCTCAGCGCCTTGCTGCTTTCGCTATTTTTGGGTGAAAAGGCGTGGGCTCAGGGAATGAAGATGGCCTCCGAGCCTACCAATCGCCTGGCCTCCACCCCCACCCTGTTTGGTCTGGCTGTCTTTTCGGTCGGTTCAGTTCTTGTGGCAGCCGTGCTCTTTTCTCACCGCACGACCAGCCGCGCCCAGGGCAAAGGCTCCTTCTTCGATTCGCCCTCGCCCTGGGCGTCTTCGGTGTACTGGCAGGCGGCATCATCGCCCTGACTAAAACGTTTCTATTCGGTACCTGGTTCCAATTCTGCTCTCTGGTGATGAACCGTCACTCAGCTTTGTCACCTTTGCGAGAGGACTTTCCCAGTGCTCCAATCTGCAAAACAGTGGTCCAAAGGCATTTTGGCAATGCCGGAAACCAACTTGATTCTGTTTTCTTTTCTACTCCATTTCGTTTATGAGGTCTGGCAGGCTCCTTATTACGATTTCTACGAGAAGACCGCTTTCTCAGCAAAAATTGACTATCTCTTTCACTGCAGTGCAGGCGACGCCCTGATTTCGCTGGTCAGCGGATGGCTTGTGGCATTGCTTTTCCGTTCACGCAACTGGTTGTTGAATCCGACCTGGAAGACGGCCCTTCTTTTCACGGCCTTTGGGTTGCTGATCACGGTCATCACAGAAATTTACCGTGTGAACGTTCTCAAGCTCTATGGCATTCCTGTTCTGGCAGTACCGGGAATCGGCATCAGTTGGCTTGCCGTCCTGCAATGGATAGTGTTGCCGGTTCCGACACTCTTTCTGGCACGACGTCAAATGTTAGGCCACAGAGACGGTAAGCAGACGTGAGACGCGTGACGGCCAAGCGCGACGCCCGGGCGGGTATTAGCGTGCAAGAAAGCATCAGGCAATTGAACCTGAAGAACAAGGATGCACCGAGAATGCCGGGCTTCAAGTCCTGAGTCGGCCTGGAGCGGCACCCCCGCTTAACCATTAATGGTTGAGCGGAGGTGCCGTTGCTCAAATTTTGCAGTGTTTGCAAAATGAGTCTGACGAGGGAGTGGCAGCAGCAGCGAACGGGCTAGGCTGTGGGCAAGATTATCGATCGGAGGAAGGTCATGATCTTCATGATCATCCACGTGGATCGGCACGAGCAATTGCCCGACTACAGGCCGACTTAACTCTTGACTCTATAGCCGACTTCAGGGTTTAGCGTCGTGATGGACGGGTGATGCGCTCGTTCGGGAGGGCTCTATCTTATGAACATCCAGTTAAAGGTGCCGAAGCTGTCCTGCGAGGGCTGCGTCCAGACTGTGACCCAGGCAGTGCATTCGGTTGACCCCACGGCACAACTCGCCTTCGACACCCAGTCCAAGCAGGTGTCCGTGCAGACGACGCAACCGGAAGGGGCGCTCCGCGAGGCCCTGGCGGCAGCGGGTTACCCTGCCGAATCGCTTCCTATCCCTGGGGAGCATGAAAGCGACAAACAGCACCGCGCCCAGCAACCTGAAGGAGAAGTGGAAGGCGGCTCAGCAAGACCAGTGGAGCCGGAAGAGCAAGAAGCCGCCTACCGGCTGACGATGCGCAAGTTTTACTTTGCGGCGGCGGTAGCCGTGCCCATTTTGCTGTTGATGCTTGTGGATTACATTCCCGCCTGGCAAGCAGCGGCGATGCCTTACATGGGTGTGCTCGGTATCGCGGCAGCCGTGTTGAGCTTTCCGGTCCTCGCCTGGTCCGGTTCACAGTTTTTCCAGGGCGCCTGGCACAACTTGCGCAACCACAACGCCAACATGGACACGCTCATTGCCCTGGGCACCGGAGCGGCCTGGTTGTACTCGACCGTGGTGGCCGTGGCACCTGGGCTGTTCCCAGAATCCAGCCGCGGCATGTTCTTCGATGTGGCGGTGGTGGTCATTGCCCTGGTGCTACTCGGTCAGGCCCTGGAAGCCCGCGCCCGAGGCCGGGCGAACGCTGCTCTCGAAAAACTGCTCGATTTGCAGGCAAAGACAGCGCGGGTAATCCGCAACGGTAAAGAAGTGGACCTGCCGGTTGAACAGGTCGTGGTCGGGGACACCGTGCTGGTGCGGCCGGGTGAAAAAGTCCCCGTAGACGGCATCATCATGGACGGCGAGTCGGCGGTGGATGAAGCGGTGGTCACAGGCGAATCGGTGCCGGTGGACAAGCGGCCGGGCGACGCCGTCGTCGGTGCCACCCTCAACAAGACCGGTGCTTTTACTTTCCGCGTCACCAAAGTGGGCAAGGAAACTGCCTTGTCGCAGATCGTGCAACTGGTACAGCAGGCGCAGAGCACCAAGGTGCCCATCGCCCGACTGGTAGACACGGTGTCCAGTTACTTCGTGCCGGGTGTGGCGATCTTCGCCATCCTCACGTTTCTGGCCTGGTTCAATTTCGGTCCGGCGCTCAATCTGGCAGTGGTGACGGCGGTGACGGTGCTGATCATTGCCTGCCCCTGCGCACTGGGCATTGCTGCCCCGATGGGCCTGATCGTGGGCCTGGGCAAAGCGGCTGAAAACGGTGTGCTGGTGCGCAACGGTGAGGCACTGGAGACCGCCTCCAAACTGACCATTGTCGTGCTTGATAAGACCGGCACAATCACCCGTGGCAAGCCCGAATTGACCGATGTGCTCCCTCTGGACTTCGAGGCCGATGAATTACTTGCCCTCGCAGCCGCAGCCGACCGCCGGAGCGAACACCCCCTGGCCACGGCGATTGTCGATGGTGCGCGTAACCGTGGCATCGATTTTGCCGAGCCCGAAGCCTTCGACTCGCTCCCCGGTCAGGGCGTGCGTGCGACCGTCGGCGGCCGGGTGGTACTGGTGGGCAATGCCCGGCTGATGGAAACCCAGAATGTGCCCATGACCGAGTTCGAGGCCGACGTCGCCCGACTCTCCGACGCGGGTAAGACGCCGATGTTCGTGGCCGTGGACAACTGCCCCGCAGGCATCATCGCCGTGGCCGATACCGTTAAAGAAGGCTCCGTCGCCGCCATCCGTGCCCTCAAGAAGATGGGTATCGAGGTCGTGATGATGACCGGCGATAACGAACGTACTGCGAGGGCAATCGCTACTCAAGTAGGCATCGAGCGGGTACTGGCCGAGGTGTTGCCCGAGGACAAAGCTCGCCAGGTGCAACTCCTGCAGGGCCAGGAGGGTAACCGCAAAGACGGCCGCCCTGCACACACAGTCGGCATGGTGGGCGACGGGGTGAACGACGCCCCCGCGCTTGCCCAGGCGGATGTGGGGTTTGCCATCGGCACGGGCACCGACGTCGCCATCGAGGCGGCGGACGTGACCCTGGTGGGCGGCTCCCTGCAATCGGTGGTCTACGCGATTGAAGTATCGAGGGCTACCCTGGCCAACATCAAGCAGAACTTGTTCGGCGCGTTTGTCTACAACGCTGTCGGCATCCCAATCGCAGCCGGAGTCTTCTTCCCGTTGTTTGGGTGGCTGCTCTCTCCGATCGTTGCGGGCGGTGCGATGGCTCTATCGAGCATCACCGTGGTGCTCAACGCCAACCGTCTACGCTTTTTTGCTCCCATCGTGGAGGTCAACTGATGGACACTATTCAGATACTTGTCAACTTGAGCGGCTTTGGCCTGATTGGGGCCATCATCTGGTGGTTCTTTCTCTACAAGAACGAGGAGACCACTGCCCAGGCCGGTGCGAGCGGCGTGCAGGAAGTGGACATCACGGTCCAGGGTGGTTACCGCCCCGCAGAGATCGTCGTGCAGGTGGGTAAACCGGTGCGATTGAATTTCACCCGCAAAGAAGCATCTGCTTGCAGCGAAGAGGTGGTGTTTCCGGGCTTTGGTAAACGCGCCCGCCTACCTGAAAACCAGACAGTCACGCTCGTGGTTACTCCCGAAACAGCCGGTGAATACGAGTTCGCCTGTGGAATGAACATGCTGCACGGCAAACTCATCGCCCGCTGAGAGGGGAGGGGCCGCCGTGAGTTGGCAGAACGCGACCCTCAAATTCCTGTTGCGACCGGCCCGGTTCCTGGTGCGGATGCCCGTCGGGCTGCAGCGCGCCGCGACAGAAGTGTTCCTCGCCTGGGACTTCCGGTAGAGCCAATTCTCGTTTCCTTCACCTTCGGCTACTACTGTGAGTCTTGAAAGAGCAAGACTGTGGACCCTTGCCAAAGCTCGACAGAAAAAAGCGCAAACTGCCCGCCGCAGATAATCTCCAGGACGGGCAGAACCGCACTCAATTGGGCAAAGCGGTGGAACACGATGCTGTCCCTGGCCGAAGAAAAGAAAAACAAAGTTGTGAAGATCAACCTCGACAGTTAGTCGCAAAACCCAGGAACAGTAGAGAGCAGGCATCTAACTGGCTTCTCTCATCTGTCGTTCGCTATCCCAGTGAGGCCACGTGGTTTCTACGCGCAAAGAGCAGTCTTTTCTGCCTACCCCAGTGGGCCACTTCCCACCGTTCATCGTGGCAATGCAGGACGCCGGGTTCTATCCCCATCCGGTGAATGAAGTCCTGGTCCTTCAGACCCACATCTCCTATGTCGTCCTCGCGGGTGACTATGCTTACAAGCTCAAGAAGGCTGTCAACCTCGGTATCCTCGACTATGGGAGCCTGGAGAAGCGCCATCATTGCTGTCGGGAAGAACTTCGCCTCAATGGGCGGTTTGCACCCCAGATCTACCTCGACATCCAGGCGATCGTCGCTACCTCCTCTGGATTCAGGCTGGCCTCGGAGGATACTGCGGGTGCAATCGAGTACTGCATCCGCATGCGCCGCTTCGACCAGCAATGTTTGTTCAGCCGGATGCTCGAACGCGGGGAGCTTTCCCAAACTCTAGTCGAGCGGCTGGCGATAAAACTCGTTCGCTTCCATGCAGACGCGGTCGTGCAAAAAACTTCGCTCCGAAGACTGCGCGGAGTGATCGAGAGCACCCTGAGTCTGGCCAGTCCTTATCTTTCCCAGCTGGAGGGAGAAGCCGCGTTCGGCGAAATCAACCGTTTCTGCACAGGATTCTTGAGCGAGCAGACAGAGGTATTGGCAAAGCGCCGCCGCGAGGACCACATCCGCGAATGTCACGGCGATCTGCACCTCAACAACATCGTTCTCTTTGATGGGGCACCGGTCATCTTCGACGGCATCGAGTTCAACGAGGACCTGCGCTGCACTGACGTAATGGCCGAGATTGCTTTCCCGGTCATGGATCTAGAAGCGAGGGGTCGGCCCGACCTGGCCAATATCTTGCTCAACACCTATCTCGAAGAGAGCGGCGACTGGGAAGGAGTAGCGGTACTGCCGCTGTATCTGGTCTACCGTGCCACCGTGCGCGGTTGGGTGCACGCGAAGCTGGCGGACGAACCCGGCCTTTCCGATTGCGAGCGCGAAGACGCCCTGTCGAGAGCGCGCCAGTACTTCCGGCTGGCTGGGCGTTACACCCGACCGACCGACTTGCAGGCCTGGACGATGCACGGGCTATCCGGCGCGGGCAAGAGCACCGTCGCCCGCGCCGTCTGTCGTGCCCACGGCGCAATCCACCTGCGCTCGGACGCCGTGCGCAAACATCTGGCGGGCGTTGCCCTCCACATCCACCAGACTGTGCCTGAGAATGCAGGCATCTACGCACCGTCGATGACCAGAACCACTTACACGCGGCTACTCGAACTGGCAGAGGTCTGCCTGCGTGCCGGTTTCTCAGTGGTCCTCGACGCACGCTATCCCCTGCACCGGCAGCGAAGCCAGGTCATGGTGCTGGGGCGCAGGCTCGGTGTGCCGGTGACCATCCTGGCCTGTCTCTGTCCGTGGCCCTTGCTCAAACGGCGGCTGGCCGCACGAATTGGCGATATCAGCGATGCCGGACCGACACTGCTCGAACAGCAGGTACAGGAATTAGAGCCGCCTCTTGGCGATGAGTTGGGTGCAACACAGTTCATTGATACGACCGAAGCCCCAGAGCAGTTGCCGACCAAGACCAGCCATAGTCTCCTCTGAAGGGCAACAGACCGAATTTTTCAGAAGGACGCTCATCGCTGAATGTGTCCGCTCAAGATCCACTGACCTGAAACCCGACTAAAAACTATGAACGATTCGAACCGCCAACTTTTTGAGAATCTCATCGCCCAGATTGAAACGGTACGCACCCACGCTGTCGAACTGGATCTGCAGCTCGATGCCGACGTTCAGAAGACGCATCGAGCCTGCCGCGAGAGTGCGCACAACCTGACTGCTTACCTGGCGCTCAGAAACTTCGATCTGCGCGAGCTTCAGGAGCAATTGAGCGCCCTGGGTCTTTCCTCGCTCGGGAGGAGTGAAGGCCATACGTTGGCGAGTCTGGATGCCGTGTTGCAGGTGCTATACCGCCTGGCCGGACACGATGGTATCGTCACTTCTCATGCTGAAGATTTTCAGCGCGGAC
>JANNPH010000139.1:0-8463 GCA_031399965.1 Gloeobacteraceae cyanobacterium SOY_34_metabat_159
TAGAACGTGCAGCCAATCGGGCCGGCATGGTCGAGATGCACAGGCTGCTACGTCACCTGTGCCGCCAGTACTGCAACGCCCGCAGCAACGCTCAGGGGGGGCGCTTCGAGGTGGAGGTGTTTGAAGAAGAGGTGCTGTTGCTGCTGCACGAGCGCCTGCCACAATTCCAACCTCAGCAAGGCCGTTTTTCTACCTGGTTGAGTCATTTTATTTTGCAAGAAGCCTTCTGTAGCCTGCAGCGCAGTGCCAACCCCCGTTGGGGACGGCCGGCAGCGCTCACAGAACGGGGGCGACTGCAGCAGCAAACAGCGCGGCACCTGGCTCAAGCCACATCAGTCAGCAAAGCGGTTGGTTCTGGGGGGGACGCGCCCCCAGATCTGCTGGAAAGCATCTGTGCTATCCAATCAGTCGGGGATACTCTGCTGGAGCAGCAGTGTCATGAGCAGTTTCTACAGGCCGTGGAGCAGCTCAGCGAAGCGAACCGCCTGTTGCTCGAACGCATTTTCCTGCGCGGTGAAGTCAAACAGGACGTTGCCCGCTCTCTGGGCTGTTCACCCGGACGGATTTCCCAAAAATTGAGCGACATCAAAAAGCGCCTGGCCGAACTACTCGGGCCAGATTTTAGCGACGAGTGCGGCGATACCAACTTTTGCCGTGGTGCTCAGTGTTCGCGCAGACAGAGGGCGGGTTCCGGATCGCCGCGTCCACAACCCGCAGGCGCACCCGTAGCCCAGGATCTACGCAGTGCAGCGGATCTATCAGAAGCAATCCCGGAACTGTTGCACCGCAGCGGGTGGCCTGGCGTTGCACTCACCATCCGACCCCACTCAGACCCGGTCGAGCAAGACCGCTGGGATCTGCTCATGGACAAACCCGTTCCGCCTCAAAATAGAGACTGGTGGTATCTGGGGGCGGTAGCGGCAGGAATTGCCATAGCGTTGCTCGCCGGCCGTACCCGACCGATCGACTCCCCAGTTCCGCCAACTCTGGCTCGTGATCCACAGCCACTACTGGAGCCTTCAGAGGTTAAACCACAACCGAAAACCGTCCCTCACTCCCCGACAAGACCCGACAGCCTACCGCCCCGCAAGACCCAACAGCCCAGGAAATATCCTTCTACCCCCTTATTCAACACAACACCTTCGCTGCTTCAGACCAAAAAGCCGACGAAAGCAGTTCCCGCTTCTGAGAACACCCCACAGGTGCCTCTCCCGATGAAGCGCTTACCGGAGCCGCTCATCGCCACGGCCCCTGAGAATACCGTCGTACGCGGCAACACAGATGCCGCTGCTCGAAGCTATGCCGGCGCACTCTGCCGGGCCATCGGTGGGTTGCCCTACCAGCCCAATGCCGAGGGACCGACGGTGCTTGCGGTGCAGTTGAGCGTGACGGCGGGTCAGGTTCGCCTGGAAAAAGTACCCGAAGTGTTGATCTCCGGTGGCACTGCGCAGGACGAGGCATTACTCAATGCACTGCTGGCCCTGGAGACACAGGGACTACCCAGATGGCCAGACGGTGCAGAACGTACAGCACAGTTCTTGCTCACCTTTGACAATGGCGAGAAGCAGCCACTCGATTGCCGACCAGAATAGAAAATCAACCGCCGACTCGCTTGCTTCGCTGGAATGGATGTATCTTGTAGTCACTCGTATCTGCAATGCCAAGGAAATCATGTATGGCACATGGTTCCTGTACCCTGGGTTCAAAACGTTGGTTGGTGACGGCTGCTGCAGCGATGTTGTTAGTAGCAATGCCCTTTGCCGCAACGGGGCAACCTGCGGGGGTTGTTGACGCCACGGTGCAGACGGAGCCGCCTGAGGCGCGACGATTAAGCGAAGAAGCGGCAGATCTCGAGCGCCAGGGTAAGTACAAAGCAGCCTCATTACCGGCGCAGCAAGCACTGCGCCTCCGGGAAGAAGCACTTGGCCCCGATCACCCACAGGTAGCAACGGGTCTGTATCAATTGTCTGAACTGTACCAACAGATGTACGAGTTTGAGCAAGGCGAAGCACTGGCGCGGCGGGCTTTGACGATTCGAGAGAAACTTTTTGGCCAGGTACATCCAGCAGTAGCCCAAAGCCTTTTTGGCCTGGCTAAATTTCACAGTAGTCAGAGCCGCTTTGCAGAAGCAGAATCGTTGCACCGAAGAGCTTTGAGCATCCGTGAAAAAGCGCTCGGCCCAGAGCACTCGGACGTCGGTCTCAGCCTCAACGCCCTGGCGGGACTGTACAGGGAACAGGGCGATTACCCTGAAGCGGAGCGACTAATCCGACGGGCTTTGGCCATTTGCGAGAAAGCGCTTGGCCCAGAACATGCGGAGGTCGCCGCCATTTTGAACCATTTATTCGTGGTGAATTTTAACCAGGGGCGCTTTGGCGAAGGAGAAGTGCTTCTGCGGCGGGCGGTGGCCACCAGCGAAAAAGCCCTCGGCCCGAACCATCCCACGGTTGCCCGCTATCTCAATAACCTCACGCAACTCTTTATCCAGCAAGGCCGCTATGAGGAGGGGGAAGCATTGCTCTTGCGCTCCATTGCCAACCTGGAAAAAGCTTTTGGTGCAGAGCGTGCGGCTGTTGTCAGCAACCTCGGCACTCTGGGTGAAATTTATCTCAATCAGGGCCGCTATACCGAATCTGAACAAGCATTCCAACGCTTCCTCTTGGCCCGTACCAAAGCCTACGGCCCAGAACATCCCCAGGTCTCCATTGCCCAGAGTCAATTGGCATCTTTATACAGTGTGCAGGGCCGTTTCGCTGAAGCGGAGACGCTGCTGTTACAGGCTCAATCCATTCGGAAGAAAGTGTACGGCCCACAGCACCCGATGGTCAGTTCTGCCCTCAATGCCCTGGCACTTCTACAGGCTCGCAAAGGCAACCTGACCGCCGCTGTCGAGGCGCTGAGTCAAAGTCTCGATATCCAGGAGCGCTTCCTCAGGCTCAACTTGCCTTTTGGCACCGACGCCCAGAAGCTTGCCTCTGTGACCAGATTACAGGACACCACCGACACCACCCTTTCGCTGCACCTGCAGCAAGCGCCGAGAGATACGGGCGCGCTGCGACTGGCTCTGACCACGCTCTTGCGCCGCAAAGGTCGGGTGCTCGACGCCCTCGGTAAAAGCCTGAACGCTGCTCGAGCGCGCCTGCAACCTGAGCAGCAGCCGTTACTTGACCAGCTTGTGGCGACCCGTAGTCGTCTGGCGAACCTGGTCTTTAGCGACGCTTCTGGGCAATCCCGAACCGCCGCTGCCGCTTTGGAAGTCGAGGCAAACAATCTAGAAGCGAAGCTGAACCAGGCGGGAGCGATGCTACAGCTCGATTCGCCTCCGGTCACGATCGATGCGGTGCAACGTCTGTTACCGACCGACTCAGCCCTGGTGGAGTGGGTACGCTACCGACCACTCGACCTGAAAATAGCGAATACGAACCAGCGCTGGCAACCATCTCGCTACGCAGCTTATGTCTTGTTGCCGGACGGTACGGTGCAGGCGGTGGACCTGGGGGAGGCCGCCCAACTGGACAAAGAAGCACTCGCCCTGCGCGCCTTGCTCGGAAAACCAGAAACTGCCCCCGGCACCCTCAAACGGTTGTCCCGCCGACTGGACGCTCGCTGGTTCGCCCCCGTGCGAAAACTAACTGGTGGTGCCCGCCACTTGCTCGTCGCCCCCGATGGGCAGATAAATCTATTACCCCTTGCTGCTCTGGTAGACGAACGAGGACAGCACTTAATCGAGCGCTACACGTTTACTTACCTTGGATCGGGCCGCGATTTGCTCCGTCTACAGAACTTAGACCCACCTCGCTCCGGCCCTGTGCTGCTGGCAGATCCCGCCTACGATCAACCGGGGCAGGGGTTGATCCTAGGCAAACCGAACAGCGCAGACAGCAACCGCTCCGGTGGCGCGCTGCGCTCGACGGATGCTGATTTTGCCCGACTGCACGTCGCTCGCCTGGGCGGGGTCGTGGCAGAAGCTCAGCAGTTGCAGGTTCTGCTACCTGGGATACGCACGCTCACCGGTTCACAGGCAAGTGAGCGTGCCCTCAAGCAGGTGCATAGCCCCGCTCTGATGCATATTGCCACCCATGGTTTTTTCTTCAATGAAGGCACACCGGAGGCATCAAAACCCGGCCAGCCCAGTTTCGTTGAGAACCCCCTGCTGCGTACGGGGTTAGCCCTGGCGGGCTTTAACAACCGCGACGGGGGTGATGGCGAGGATGGGGTACTGACGGCACTGGAGGTTTCCGGTCTGGATCTGCGCGGTACAAAGCTGGCAGTGCTTTCGGCCTGTGACACGGGGGTTGGATCGGTACGCAACGGTGAGGGTGTCTACGGTCTGAGGCGGGCACTGGTGATCGCCGGGGCACAAAGCCAGTTGTTGAGTCTCTGGAAGGTAAACGACTGGGCCACACAAAAGCTGATGCAACGCTATTACCAGGAATTGCTGGCAGGTGTCGGACGCAGCGAAGCCCTCCGGCGTTCACAACTGGCAGCACTCGCGGAGGATCGTCGCGCCCATCCGGCTTTCTGGGCAGCTTTCGTACCCTCAGGGGACTGGCGGCCACTTGGAGAATTGCAGGCGCTCAAAGGAAATGCGTTGAAGCCAGGGCGTTAAAGTGATCGTCCATTCGGCCCAAATAGTAAGGAGAAGACGTTATTGATACCGCACCAGTTGCACGCGGTAGCGCCCTTTTTTAGTTGTGTCGATTGGCCCAATCTCGACTCGGCCCCGGCCGCGCAGGGTAATGCGGTCGCCCGTCTGGACCGTCTTGCTCGATTGGGTGACAGTCTTCCAGTTGAGAGAAACTTCTCCCGACTCGATGGCCTCGGCCATCTTGCTGCGCGAAAGCCCGAAACCGGCCGAGCCGAGGGCGTCGATGCGCAGCGACGCCTCGACGGAGGTCATTTCTTTGGTCTGCGGTGGGCGCACGCGCAGTTCTTCAAACGGAATCTCGACCACCTGCACAGGCACAGTGCGCACGGTCTTCAGTTCGATTTGCAAAAAAGGCACCAGTTCGGGCGCGACGACTGCCTGGGCACCCCGGTCTCCCAGCACCAGGATGTCGCCCACTTTGCCGCGCACGATGCCCGTGCCCAGGATTGCCCCCAGAAAGTCGCGGTGGGCAGCGGCGTCAAATAGAAAGTTGCCGCGAATATCGATGGCTTTGAGTGGGACTGCCTCCGGCTCGATAGCGACGCTCTCACGGGCAATGGCGAGGCGCTGCCGCTCGGCTTGCGGGTAGCCGCCCCAGGCAAGACCGTGCAACTCGACCAGACGCGAGAAGATGCCGAGGGCCTCTCCGATTTCGGGGGGCGAGAAAAAGTCCGAATAGGTCACAGACCAGTCGCGCAAGGCCACCTCGGCGAGATCGAGCACTCGGGCGAGTGCGTCGCGGTACTCGGAGTGCTTGAGCAGTTCTTCGCGTGGTAAGGTATTGGGCATTTTCCTATCGTATCCCTCCGTCCTGGTGGGCGCTGCACCACTCCTGGGGCATGCTGAAAAGACCAGCTCAATAGAGACTATGCCTTCCGCCCCGCTACCCGGCAACGAACCCGAGCGATTAGCACTGCTGCAGCAGTACAACATCCTCGATACGCCTCCCGAGGAGGCCATCGACCGGATCGTCAACCTGGCTGCTCGCCTTTTCTCAGTTCCTATTGTCCTGGTCGGCCTGATGGATCGCGACCGCCAGTGGTTTAAGTCCGTGCGCGGGCTCGACGTCACTGAGAGCGACCGGCAGTTTACCTTCTGCGCTCACACGATTCTCCACTCGCAGATGCTGGTCGTCGAGGATGCCACCCTGGACCCGCGCTTTGCCGACAACCCGGCGGTGACCGGCCCTCTCGGCATCCGCTTCTACGCTGGTGTGCCTCTACAAGTCCGGGAGAATCTAAACCTGGGTACCCTGTGCATCGCCGACACCAGGCCGCGCACCCTCGATGCGGCAATGCGCTCGACCCTGGAAGACCTGGCCGCCATCGTCGTGCGCGAGATTAACCTGTACTGGCAGGCGAGTCACGATCAGTTGACGGAGTTATTAAACCGCACCGAGTTTGAACGCCGTGTCACGGCGGTACTCACCCAGGCCAGAATCGCCCGCGATCGACACGCCCTGTGCTACATCGACATCGACTGGTTCCAGGTCGTCAACGAGACCTGCGGTCACGAGGCGGGCGACGAGTTACTGCGCCAGTTCACTGCACTGGTGAAAAAGGCCGTGCACCCGGCCGATACCGTGGCGCGTATGGGTGGCAATAAGTTTGCTGTTTTATTTTCTCCCTGTGGGCCTGACGAGAGCCTGAAAATTGTTCAGGCTCTCCACAAGCAGATCCGCGACTTTCGCTTCAACTGGCAAAACCGCAGCTTTAACGTGGGAGCGAGCATCGGGCTGGTGGCAATCGACCGGGAGAGTATCCACCTCTCGGCCGTGCTCGGAGCGGCCGATGCCGCCTGTCACGCGGCCAAGGACAGTGGCCGCAACCGGGTCTGGGTCTACCGGGCCAACGACGCAGAATTGCTCAAGCGGCAGTTGGAGACCGAGTGGGTAGCGCGTATTGCCCAGGCCTACGAGGACAAACGCTTCTGTCTTTACTATCAACCGATAGCGGCGGCGACAACGCCGGAAAAATTTCAGCACTGCGAAATCTTACTGCGCCTGCAGGACGAGCAGGGCCACATGGTGCTGCCGATGGCCTTTATGCCGGCGGCCGAGCGCTACAAGCTCATGCACACCCTCGACCGCTGGATTATCCGTACGCTCTTTGAGCAGTTGCAGACCTGCCGAAACGCGGCAGGCGACGACGACCGCCTCTACAGCGTCAATCTATCGGGGGCCAGCCTCAACGATGACCAGTTTATCGGCTTCTTGCGCGAGTGCTTTTTGCAGTTTCGAGTGCCGCCGAAGACGATTTGCTTTGAAATTACCGAGACGGTTGCCATTGCCAACCTGCTCAAAGCCGCACAGTTCATCCACGAACTCAAAGTGCTCGGCTGCCAGTTTGCCCTCGACGACTTCGGCAGCGGCATGTCTTCTTTCAGCTACCTGAAACACCTGCCCGTCGATTATCTCAAGATCGACGGCAGCTTCATTCGTAACATCGTCAACGACTCCGTCGATTGCGCGATGGTGCAGGCGATTAACCACGTCGGCCACGTGATGGGCATCTTCACAGTCGCCGAATTTGTCGAGAACGAGGCCATCCTGCAAAAAGTGAGAGAACTGGGCGTCGATTATGTACAGGGCTACGCGATTGCCCGTCCGTCACCACTGGCCGGGCTCTTGAGCCTGTGCCGATTGCCCCAATCTTGACGTTCCAGCCGTTGTGCGGCCTTGAAGCGTTTCAGGCTTCGACGCTGAAGGATTCCAGGTCGAGGTGGGGTTCCCAGGCGTCGGCAAGGCGCTCGAAAAGCTGGTCGCGGTCCTGAGCGTAGTGTCCGCTCTGGATTGCGAGCGGGGCCAGGTTTTGGTGCTCGCGCAGGGCATTCAGCCAGAGCCGCCGCCAGGCATGGTTATCGAATAGACCGTGCAGGTAAGTGCCCCAGACGCGGCGATCGGTACTCACCACGCCAAGGTCAGGATCGACGAACAAAGGCTCGACATCCGGTCCGAAGTCGGTTTCCCCCTGGTGAATCTCGTAGCCCAGGACCGGCGCTGAAGCCGGGAGTCGGGCCTCGGTGGAAGTCTGGCGAGTCGTCTTCGTCGAGCGAAAGATTGTCTTAGCGTCCAATAAACCCAGGGCGTCAAATTGCCCCGGCTGCCCCTCAAAGCCTTCCGGGTCGGCGATTGTGCGTCCGAGCATCTGTAGACCGCCGCAGATACCGACGATCACGCCCCGGTAGGCGCGCAACTGGGTGGCCATACCGCTCGCTTCCAGGGCGAGCCAGTCCGGGATGGTCGCCTTCGAGCCGGGTAAAATCACGGCGTCCGGCGTACCGAGTTGCCCGCCCGGTGCCACGTAGCGCACCCGCACGCTCGGTTCTGCTTCCAGTGCGTCGAAGTCGGTGAAGTTGGCAATGCGTGGTAGCCGGACGATCGCGACTTCAACCTCTGCCTGCTTGCTTGCCCCCCGGCGGTCAAACAACCCCACCGAGTCCTCTTCTGGTAATGCCATCTCAAGCCAGGGTAAGACGCCGACTACCGGGATGCCCGTGTAAGACGCGAGCCAGTCGAGGCCGGGCTGCAGCAGGGCAAGTGAGCCACGGAACTTATTGATCACGATGCCTTTAATCAGGGCACGTTCTTCAGCGGGCAGAACCTGCAACGTACCGACGACGTGGGCGAGTGCCCCGCCCCGGTCGATGTCTGTGACAAGCAACGTCGGTGCTTTCAGGTGCAGCGCCACGCGCATGTTGGTCAGGTCGCGGTGGCGAAGATTCACCTCAGCCGGACTACCGGCCCCTTCGCAGACGACCAGTTCGTACTCGGACTGCAACTGGGCGAGGGAACTGACAATTGCCTGCCAGCCGCG
>JANNPH010000149.1:0-19673 GCA_031399965.1 Gloeobacteraceae cyanobacterium SOY_34_metabat_159
ACCGGGTCGCAGTCTACCGTTTCAACGACGACTGGAGCGGTACGTTCGTGGCTGAGTTGGTCTCCCCCGGCTGGAAATCGCTCATTGACCTCCACGACTGCGACCCGGTGCTCAAGCAGAACATCTCGAGTTGCAGTGCGCTCACCCTGGGTGCCAATCGTCCATCCGTCACCGACACCCACCTTCAAAATACCGAGGGAGCTACGTTCTCGCACCCGGCAAGTTTTCGGGTGGTCGAGGACATTCACCAGGCTGGTTTTGCTGAGTGCCATGTGCGGCTGCTCGAAAGCTACCAGGCTCGTGCCTACGTGATCGTGCCCCTCTTCGCGAGCGACAAACTCTGGGGCCTGTTTGCGGTCTACCAGAACAGCGGCCCGCGACACTGGGAGGAGTCCGAGGTCAGCCTGATTTACCAGGTCGCCACCCAACTGAGCGTGCCCCTGCAGCAGGCCGCTCTCTACCAGACAAGCCTGACTCAGGTTGTCGAGCTCGAACACCTGGCCCAACTCAAAGACGACTTTTTGAGTACCGTCAGTCATGAACTGCGCACTCCCATCTCCAACATGCGGGTCGCCATTCACATGCTGCAGCAGACCACCGACGAAAAGCGGCGCAGCCAGTACCTCGCCATTCTTGAAAGCGAGTGCGGCCGGGAGATCTCTCTGGTCAACAACCTCCTCGACTTGCAACGCCTTGACACTTCCTCTTGTTCACTCGAAAGAGAACCAGTAGACCTGGGGAAATGGCTGCCTACCATTGTTTCGCCCTTCTTGGACCGAGCGCACGAACGCCAGCAGTCGCTCGCGGTGCAGGTGTCGCCGACCCTGCCCGTTATTTATACAGAAATTGCGAGTCTGGAGCAGGTCGTCTACGAACTGTTGAACAACGCCTGCAAGTACACCCTGGCGGGCGAGCGGATAGCAATCGGTCTATGCCAGGTAGGGAACCACCTGGAACTAACGGTGGCCAACACTGGCGCTGAGATTCCCCAGGCAGAACTACTCCGCATCTTCGAGAAGTTCTACCGCATCCCCAACTGTGACCCCTGGCGTCAGGGGGGCACAGGCCTGGGGCTTGCTCTGGTGCAACGCCTGACCCACCGCCTGGGCGGGCAGGTCTGGGTGAAGAGCGAGCACCGCACGACCACCTTTACAGTCGCACTCCCCCTCAACCTTAGACAGGACGACCATGCGCCACCGGAGTGCAGCCTGCAAGCAGAGGTGGCCAGCTGCCGGTAGACAGGGTTCAGGTGTGAAGCAACCAATCGGTATCGTGACCGATAGCTTCAATAGGTCGGGCAACAAACACTTGCGCCCGCGATGTCGGGCAAATTGGCGCCTTGCTGTCCGGGGACTGGAGCAGTTCGACCGCAGCCTACGACGATAATCCTGGCAGACTCTGCTCATTCAACCTGGTGTACTTTGGAAGCAGCAACCAGCCTCCTCACGCTCTAAGGCCACACTCATGCTTGTCACCACTCAAGATCCTTACTTTTCTGTGGACGAATACCTTCAGATCGAAGAACAGAGTCCAATCAAGCATGAGTATATGGATGGTCGAATCTATGCAATGGTGGGCGTGAGTGGTGCGCATAATATTATTGCAGGTAATCTTATAACGCTTCTTCGCAGCCATCTGCGAGGTTCCGGCTGTCGCGTTTATTTTTCCGATATGAAGGTACGCATCGAATCTCGCAACCGATTCTTTTACCCCGATCTGCTCGTTACCTGTGACAGTCGAGATCGAGATCAGGAGACCCCTAACCATAAGCGATTCCCCAACCTGATCGTCGAAATTCTCTCCGACTCCACCGAAGCCTTCGACCGTGGGGATAAATTTGAGGATTACCAGACCATCGAAAGCCTGCAAGAGTATGTGCTGGTTAGCTCGAAACGGCAATCGGTCCAATGCTTCCGTCGCAACGGTGCCGGGCTGTGGGTACTGCAGTCCTACACCCAGGAGCAAGAAGCCTTTCAGTTCAACAGCGTCAATTTTTCGAGCAGTCTGGAAATGCTGTACGAAGACGTGTCCTTCCAGCTTTGATGTTCATTCCGACCTGCTCCAGTGCCTGATCAGGATAGCGCCGGACTCGACCCATAACTGAGTGGCATCCGGCTGATCGGCCAACGTCGATCATATCAACGGGGCAAATCCGATGCCGATAGCGTTCGAGTCAACCGCCTACGTCCAACAGTACAGAGCACGCCCAGATTTCCTGCAGCGGCGGCATCGTGCAACCTCTGGTCTGCACACGCCATTTTGCGTCTACGGTGAAAACTCTGAACTGGTGAGGGCCGATGGGGAGATTCGAACTCCCGACCGTTCGATTACGAATCGAATGCGCTACCACTGCGCCACATCGGCATGCTTTGCCATGATAGCAGGAGCCAAACCGATTTTTAGAGACAAGACAAGCCCCTTCTCAAGAAGGGTACGGTGATGTCGCAAGCACTGAACAGCAAAGCGATAGCTATGCGACTGGTAGGTCTTTTGTCACTCATCCCACCAGGGACTTGATGAACTTGCACACGCTTGAAAGCCTGCAACTGTTCGCTGAGCAGTTGAGAGGACAGCTTACTTATCTACCCAAAAGAGTAAGTCTCGATTGTCCTCTGCAATTTCTCAATAGTTGATAATCTTCAGAACGAATATCAGCTTGCTATTTTGGGATTTGTAAATTGATTGAATTGCAATTTAAAACTCAATTGCTTCGTTGTATATTTTGATACTTCGGCTTGACGGTCACCAACTTTTAATAAATGAAATCTAAGGTCAAGCTTCTAACTATTTCATTCGCGCCGAGGTGCTGCCGATGATAAGTAAGTTGAGGTGGGGTGTTGTTTTTTTGTCGGCACAAGTTTTAGCGCTTGGAGTTAGTATCTCCAGTGTTTCAGCGCAATCCTGCCTGGAAGAAGCAACGATTGGTGATATCCAGGCAGCTTACAGATCTGGAAGATTGTCGTCAAAAGAATTGGTACTAAAGTATCTGGCTAGAATCAGAAACTTCGATAAAGCTGGTCCAAATATCAATTCGATTATCGAGATTAATCCTGAAGCTTTGAGGATCGCAGCCAGGCAAGACCTCGAACGCCGGAGCGGCGGGCCGAGAGGGCCGCTCGATGGTATCCCCGTCATCCTCAAAGGCAACGTCGGTACGGCTGACAGGATGACCACCAATGCCGGGTCGAGGGCAATCGAAGGCGTTGTGATGCCGTTCGATGCCTTTATCGCCAGCCAGTTGCGCAGTGCGGGGGCCATCATTCTGGGTAAGGGCAACCTCGACGAGTGGGCACACGGCGGTGCTCCGGGTGGGGGCTACAGTTCTGCCGGTGGCCAGACGCTCAACCCCTACAATCTCGGGCGTGGACCGGCCGGCTCCAGCGGCGGACCGGCGGCGGCCGTGGCTTCAAACTTCGCGGTCCTCGCTATCGGCACGGATACCGGCGGCTCGATCCGTGGTCCCTCAGCAGCCAACAGTCTGGTCGGCATCAAGCCGACCCTTGGTTTGACCAGCCGCGCAGGCATCGTTCCTTTTGCTCTCAGCCTCGATGTTGCCGGTCCCATGGCCCGGACGGTCACCGACGCGGCGATTGCTCTGGGTGCTATGACCGGGATAGACCCGAATGACCCGCGCACCTACGAGAGCGAAGGTAGATCCTACACGGACTACACGCAATTCCTGGTTCGCAACGGTTTGCAGGGCGCCCGCATCGGTGTGGCGCGCCGGTTCTTTGGTGGTAATGACGAAGTTGATGCGGCGGTTTTCGCTGCAATCGAGCAGATGCGCGCACTGGGTGCAACCATCATCGATCCGGTCGATTTTCCCGACAGTACCGTCAGCGCTTTGGGTTCGACTTACACCACCATCTCCGACACAGAATTCAAGGCCAATCTCAACGACTTTCTGGGGGCCATTGCGGACATTACGCCCGTCGATACCCTTCAGAAGGTGATCACATTCAGCGAGTCGCCCGAAATCGTCAATTCGGCATTTCCTGTCTTCCCCGGCGTCCTGTCGCGCTTGAGAGCAGCCGAGGCGAGAGGGCCGCTCACCGATCCCGTTTACTTGAGCGCCCTCGACACAGCCACCGTGATCAAAAACAGCATCCTGGGTGTCATGGATGCCAACCAGTTGGACGCGCTCGTCTATCCAACTTCCAGGTGTACCGCCAGCTTGTTGCCGGGTTCTGTGGACCCCAACTACATCTGCCGCTCCGGTCCTGGGGCTTCCAACTACGCAAACGTGGGCAACTTTGCCGACGTCAGCGTGCCGGTCGGGTTTGCCCAGGACGGCCTGCCCATCAACGTGTCGTTCTTCGGTCGCGCCTACAGCGAACCGTCCTTGCTCAAATTCGCCTATTCCTACGAACAGGCGACCCTCTTCCGTCGCCCACCCACGACCAGCGTCGGTGCATTCGGTCAATGCACGCCTCTGGCCGGCATCGTGCCAAAGTAGAGCGCGGCGGATGCCCTTGTTCAGAAACGCGCCAACCTTGCCTGGCAGGTTGGCGCGTTTCGCCTGTCAGGGCCGATAGCCGGTGCGCGGGTTCCAGGCGAGTGGACTGACCTTCAAAGGTGTCGGGAAGGCACGAGCGAGGGCGGCCCAGCCGGTGTATTTGAAGTTGGTGCTGCTGCGGGGTTCGCCGGATTCGTCGAGGACTTCAGGTGTATTGTCGCCATCCTGAGTGACGAGCAGCCCTGCCGGGAAAGCGCTGCCGAGAGGCACATTGATCACGGCAGCCCCGTCCGATTCCTGGACGCTGTCGATGCGGTTGCTGCCGATGGCGAAACTACCCAGGTAAGCGTTCTCGCCCAGGCGGTCGTAGACGGCGAAGGTATTGTCGCCCTGGCTGGAGGCGAGCAGGTAACCGGTATTGCCGAAAGCATAGTAGATGGTCAGTCCTTCGACGTCGGCTGAGAGGACTGTGCCGCCGAAACCTGGGTCAGAGCTGAAGTCGATGACACACTCCTCTTCGTTGGTGTCGTAGGTGTAAGGCACACCATATTCGCGGACCCGGTCGAGGAGCACGGGAGTCGTCGTATTGAGTTGCAGGCCCATCTTCCAGATGCCCACGTCCTCCTGACCGGCGTAGAGGACGCCTCGCTCTTGGTCGACGACCATGCCCTCTACCTGGGCAAGGTCGCCCGGATCGGTGCAAGGGATCCAGGTATTGCCGTTGGGCAGAGCAAATTCGTTGGGAAGGGCCAGTTGTTGCACTTTGCGGTAGCTCACCTGGTTGCCGACTGCGATCAGTTCCAGTTTGGCAATTGCCGTGCGGCTGCGCTGGCTGACGAAGGCGAAGGCCCGACCAGTGAAGCGGTTGCGGTAGGTAGCAAGACCGTAGGCCGTTGTCTGTTCGTTTACATCGGCCTGGGTCGTAGAGAAGACGAAGGGAGCGGCAGCATCAGTGACGTCGGTAAGTGGGGGCAGGCCCTGGGCAGCTTTCTCGGGGTCGATTGTGTAGATACGCAGCTTGTCGCGGCCCCGGTCGGTGACGACAGCCAGATCGACTGTGGCCGTTCCTAGTTGAAAACCGTAGACCAGGTCGACGTTGTTGAACCGGCCCGCCGCATCGTCAGGACCAGGCGCTTCGGGGGCGGCAATTGCCTGTAATTGCACGCCGCCAAGGTCGTACACGGAGAGACCGGCATCTTTTTTGGTTGCGACCACGATGCTTTTTTCTGGAGTAGTTGGGTGTACCCAGATGGCCGGGTCGTCGGCATCGGCGTTGCCGCCCGCGTCGTCGTCAAAGAGCGCTGGTGTCTCAAGCCTCGGTCTCACCGTCACCGGCTCAATCGTCCTGGCAAGAGCAATCGACCACAAGCCGAGCCAGGCGACCAGTACAGTCGCCGCGACGAGCGGACGGGACTTGAGGGGCGCTCTCCTGAGTGCCCCGCCGGGTTGCAGGGCTCTGAGCTTCTGGTCTGCTGGTATTGCGCGCATCTTGGTCGCCTGAGTTTGACGAGGGGATAGTAGCGCACCTGTCATCGGCCAGGAGTCTTAAAGCCGACATCGAGTGTCCACACTGCCGCCCAGCTCTGCCGGCCACGATACTGGATACGGCCTTGACTGCAATTCACCTTGATGCCCTCTGCCCTCGTCTTTGGCTGTGCCTGCCTGCTCGACCGCCTGGTAGGCGATCCGCCCGGCTGGTACCACCCGGTCCAGGCGATGGGTACGGTCATTGGCGCTGTCGAGCGGCTGGCCCTGCCCCGGATCAAAAGCGCTACCGGGCGGCGATGGCTGGGGGCAATCCTGACGGTGGGTCTTGCCGGGGGGGTTGCCCTGGGTAGCTGGGGGCTGATGACACTCGGAACGCAAGTCCATCCCTGGCTCGGTATCGCAGTCGAGGTCGTGCTGATGGCAGCCTGCTTCGCGGGCCGGAGCCTGGGGGACGCCGCCCGCGCCGTGCTCGTCCCGCTGGCAGCTGGTGACCTTGCGACGGCCAGAGAGGTCCTGAGTCGCTACGTCGGTCGAGATACAGAAGATTTATCAGAAGAGGAAATGCAGCGGGCAATCCTGGAGACGGTGGCTGAAAATACGACCGACGGAGTGACCGCTCCAATTTTTTATGCCGTGCTCGGTGGGGCACCCCTGGCCCTCGCTTTTAAGGCGGTGAGCACCCTCGACTCGATGATCGGCTACAAGACAGAACCCTACACTCACTTCGGCTGGTTTGCCGCCCGCACCGACGACTGGCTCAACTGGATTCCGGCCCGGCTCACCGCACTCACAATCGCCCTGCTCTCGGGGCATCCGGCTCGGGTCCTGCGCACGGTCAGGCGCGACGGACCGCTCGACCCCAGTCCCAACTCGGGGGTGAGCATGGCTGCTTTTGCAGGGGCAATCGGTGTCAGGCTCGGTGGAGCGAACTGCTATCGAGGCATCATAAAGATCAAGCCGTTCCTGGGCAGGGCACGAAAACCGATGAGTGCCGATGCCGTCCGGCGCAGTCTGGCACTGCTGGAGTGGACGGGTCTGTCGTGGACGGTGGTCGGTTTGTTGTGGTTGGGGTTGCTTGAGTCGTGGATAAGTTGCTGTTTGTAAAAATCGAACGCGGTATCGTGCCGAAGGTGATCTTCGACAAGTCGGTCCGGGCACACATCGAATACGTGCGGGGACTACGGGCAGCCGGTCGTCGCGTCGAAAGCGGCTACTGGGGCGAACGCGGCGGCGGCATGATGGTCTTCGAAGCCGCATCCCTCGAAGAGGCCCGCCGCATCGTGGAAGACGACCCGCTCGTGCGCGATGGTTGCGTCGAATACGAGCTGCACCAGTGGTGCCAGGTCGGCTGCTAGTTCGGGCTATACTCCTGCCATGGCAATCCTTATGACCGGGGCCTCGGGATTTATCGGCAAGCGCCTGGCACTCAAGCTGCTGGGTCAGGGAGATTCGATTGTCTATCTCGGTCGCCGGGCGGTGGCTGAACTGGACCGGGCGGGGGCAAAGTTTATCTCCGGCGATATTACAGACCCCACGGCCGTTGCACGGTCACTAGAGGGAGTTAACCGCGTCTATCACCTCGCGGCCTGGTTCGACCTCGGCATTCAAGACTTTGAAAAGATGGAGCGCATCAACATCGAGGGCACCCGCAACGTGCTCACGGCTGCTCTTGGTCACGGCGTCGAGCGGGTGGTCTATTCGAGCACCATCGGCATCTTTCACCCGACCAAGACCGTGGTCACCGAGCGCTCCCCGGTGAGTACCGTCCACCTGAGCCACTACACGCGCACCAAGACCCGCGCCCACGCAGTCGCACTGGAGCTGTTCGGACGCGGGTGCCCGGTGGTCTTTGCCCTGCCCGGATATGTCTATGGACCCGAGAGCGATGGTCCCTTTGGGCGCACGGTCCGCCAGTTTCTCAAAGGCGAGATCCCGGCGATCGTCGGCGCTGACCAGCAGTCGAGCTACGTGCACGTCGATGATGTCGTGGAGGGACTGGTCTTAATTGACCGTGCGGGACAACTTGGCGAATCCTATCTCCTGGTGGGAGAAACCATGAACTTTCGAGACTGGTACCGGTTGCTTGCCGAGGCGAGCGGCAGGCCGGTCCCGACCCTGGAGCTGCCCTTCTGGGCGCTCTATCCGCTGGCGACAGTCGGCGAATGGCTCTCAACATTACGCGGTAAGCCACCGGTCGTCTCGCGCGAAGCCCTTGACTATCTGCAAGGCGACCTGACAGGCTCCGGCGCACGGGCCGAGCGCGAACTGGGCTGGCACTCGCGGGCCTTGCGGCCAGGTATGACGGAGACGGTCCGCTGGTACCAGCAACAGATCGGATGAATCTGCAAGTAGCACTTGAGCAGTGGCTCGATTCATTGATAGCCGGGGGTGAACTGGCACCGAACACCCTCAAGGCTTACCAGGGAGACCTCGAAGGGTTTGCCCGCTTTTACGAAAAAGAAGTGGCCGGGTGGGAAAAACTTGACCGGGCTGGAGTAAGCCGCTTTCTGCGCTACTTGCAGAGCGAAGAAATTGCACCGCGTTCGATTGGACGCAAGCTCGCGGCCCTGCGTGCTTTCTACCGGTACGCGCTGCGAGAAGGCTGGGTGAAGGCCAACCCGGTCACAGGTCTTGAGTTGCCGAGTGCGCGCCGGGCGTTACCCCGCGTGCTGAGCGTCTTTGAAGTCGAGAAGCTCATTGAACTCACCGAGCTACCCCTGGAGCGGGCCGTGCTCGAACTGATGTATGGCTGCGGGCTCAAAGTTGGAGAACTGTGCACTCTTAAACTCCAGGACCTCTCTTTTCCGGAAGCCTGCGGCTGCTTTCGCTCGGCAAGCGGCCGCGAACGGATCGTGCCCCTCGGTGAAGCGGCCCTCCAGGCGCTCGAAGCCTATCTGGGCGAGGCCGAAGTCCCGGCTGAGCGCACGGTATTTATCGGCAAGCACGGCCGACCGCTCAACCGCTTCAATGTCTACCGATTGGTGCGGGAGGCGGGTGAACGCGCCGGTCTTTCCTGGCAGGTGACCCCCGATACCCTGCGCCACTCGTTTGCTGTGCACCTGATCGAAGGCGGTGCCGACCTGCGCATCGTCCAGGAATTGCTCGGCCACGTCAGCATCGCCACGACTGAGGTTTATACCCAACTCGCCCGCAACCGGCAGCGGCGCGAACCCTGAAGCGGGCTACCCCTGCAGGCGATAATTAGGTTCTCAAGGCCTGAGTTTTGACTGTGTCCGATACCATCTGCGCCATTGCCACCGCCATCGTCCCGCAACAGGGAAGTGTCGGGATCGTTCGCCTCTCGGGAGCAGACGCCCTCTCCATTGCCCGACGCTTATTCAGGCCCCGAGGCAAAGGTGCTATTCGCACCCACCGCATCCACTACGGGCACATCGTCCACAAAGAAGCGGTCATCGACGAGTGCCTGCTGCTTTTTATGCAGGCCCCCCGTTCTTTTACTTCAGAAGACGTCGTCGAATTTCACTGCCACGGCGGCATCGCGGTCATCCAGCAGGTCTTGCGTCTGTGTGTCGAGGCCGGGGCGCGTCTTGCCCGTCCGGGCGAATTTACACTGCGCGCCTTTCTGGGTGGGCGCATCGACCTGACAGAAGCAGAAGCGGTCGCCGAAGTCGTCTCAGCCCGGTCGCCTGAGGCGGCCCAACTGGCGATGGGCGGGCTGACCGGTAAACTGGCGGGGGCTGTGCAGTCGCTGCGACTTATCTGTATTGATCTGCTGGCCGAACTGGAGGCCCGGCTCGATTTTGAGGATGAGATGCCGCCCCTCGACGAAGGCTGGGTGCAGACCCAGATTGGCGAGGCCCTGGGACGCACCCGTACCCTCATTGCGACCAGTGCGGGAGGCGAATTATTGCGCACCGGGCTGAAAGTAGCCATTATCGGCCGCCCCAACGTCGGCAAGTCAAGCCTGCTCAACGCCTGGAGCCGCACCGACCGGGCAATCGTCACCGACTTACCCGGCACCACCCGCGATGTCGTCGAATCGATGCTCAGCGTGCGCGGCATCCCGGTGCAGGTGCTCGATACGGCCGGTATCCGCGCATCGAGTGACCGCGTTGAAAAGCTCGGCATCGAGCGGTCGCGGGCTGCGGCCGAGGGGGCCGACCTGGTACTCCTGGTGATCGACCGCACTGAGGGCTGGCTGTGCACCGATAGCGACATCTACCGACAGGTGCGCGAGAAGCCGCTCATCGTCATTGTCAACAAAAGCGACCTCCCCGGTCCCGAGATCCATACCCCGTCGCGCAGTATTCTCGCCACGGTCTACACCAGTGCCGCCAACCATGAAGGCATCGACCGGCTCGAAGCCGCGATCCTTGCTGCCCTTGGCCAGGAGCAACTGCGGGCAAGCAACGGCGACTTTGCGGTGAACGAACGCCAGTACGAAGCCCTCGTGCGCGCCGAGTCAGCACTGTGCCAGGTTCTGGCGACTGCTGAGGCGCAACTGCCCTTCGATTTCTGGACTATCGATCTGCGCACTGCCATCGCTGCCCTGGGGGAAGTGACCGGCGAAACAGTCACCGAGGCCGTGCTCGACCGCATCTTCAGCAAGTTTTGTATCGGCAAGTAAATCAGTCAAGCGGCCGACGGCTTCTGCAACTGGGGAGTTTTCGGCTGCGACAGGTGACGAACGGCAGCAGTCTCCTTTTGCTGAACCACTGGCGGCTCGTCGTCTATCTCTCCTTTTGCGTATTGTCTTGTGCCGGTAGCAGTGCGAGATTAGTCACACCGAGTGCCCGCAATTGATGAAACTGGAAGTTGGCTGCACCCTGAACTATCGGTGCTCTGGAGCAGCAACCTTGCTGCTGACCATTCGTCCCCACACCGGCGAGCGACAGCAGGTCCTTGCCGAAAACCTGAAAGTAGACCCACCTCTGGAACCGGAGTGCTTTCAAGATCTTTTTGAGAACCGGATGATCCGCCTGCGCTCTCCGGGCGGACTGGTGCGCATCCAGTACGAGGCAACTGTCTTTCTGGACGCAACCGCCCCCGATACGCTTTTACCTGAGCAGCACGACCCCGGCGACCTGGTGCCGGAGGTATTGCCGTTTCTATTCCCGAGCCGCTACTGCCAGTCTGACCGGCTCGGCCGGTTCGCCTGCTCCCTGGTAGACCAGGAGAGCACGGGCTACGCCAGGGTCAATGCGCTGTGTGACTGGATTTACGAAAACATCGAGTACCAGTACGGCACGACCGACGAGCATACCTCTGCAACCGACATGATCATCCTGCGCGTTGGCGTCTGCCGCGACTTCGCCCATCTCGGCATCGCTCTATGCCGGGCAATCGGTATCCCAGCCCGCTTCGTGGCCGGTTATGCCGACAAACTCGACCCGCCTGACTTCCATGCCTACTTCGAGGCCTACCTTTCCAACCGGTGGTATCTGTTTGACGCGACGCGCAAAGTGCCCCGCGAGGGTCTGGTCCGCATCGCTACCGGTCGCGACGCGGCGGACACCTCCTTTGCCAACTTATTTGGACCGGTGGCGATGGAGCAAATGCAGGTCTGGAGCCGCTGTGTCGAAGGGGACCCGACCATGGGACCGGGCTCCGATGCAACTCCAATGCCCGCACGTGTGGGTTAGGGCGCTTCCCTCTACAGATTGCGCTTTGTGCAGAATTTGCACCAACCGTTCAAATCCCTCGAACGAGCGATGTTGTCGAAAATGCCACGTGTTTCGATGAGCAAGGTCGCTTTGCGTAAACTTTTTCAACAAGTCCGCCGCCTTCAGCTCACTCACTTCCAGGTTGTCAATGGCACACGAGAACGGCGCAGTCGAACTGAAAGTGCAACTGGAGACAGCCCACAGGCGCATTGCTGAACTGGAGACTTCCCAGGCGCGGCTGCAGCAGGCGGAGGAGCATGTGCGCCTCTTCCGGTCCGCCGTGGTCAATGCCACCGACGTGGTGATGATCACAGAAGCTGTTCCCTTCGACCCGCCCGGACCGCGTATCCTCTACGTCAACGAGGCGTTCACCCGGATGACCGGCTACAGCGCCGAAGAGGCGATCGGCAAGACTCCCCGCATCCTCCAGGGTCCAGGGTCGGACCGGTCCACCCTCGATCGCATCCGTGCGGCACTCGAATCGTGGCAGCCGGTCGAGGTGGAGATCCTCAACTACCGCAAAGACAAGTCGGAATTCTGGTCGGAACTTTCCATCGTGCCCGTGCCGGACGATAAAGGCTGGTACACCCACTGGACTGCGGTCCAACGCGACATCACCGACCGCAAACAGGCCGAGGCGGAGCGGTCGGAGTTGCTGGCGCGTGAGCGGGCGACGCGCGAGGAAGCCGAGCGGGCCAACCGGATCAAAGACGAGTTCCTGGCCACCCTCAGCCACGAACTGCGCACGCCCTTGAATGCGATTGTCGGCTTCAGCCAGTTGCTGCGCATGCGCACTCTGGATGCCTCTACCACCGCTGAAATTATCGTCACAATCGAGCGCAACGCCAAAGCCCAGTCCCAACTGGTGGACGACTTACTCGATGTGTCGCGCATCATCACCGGTAAACTGCGGCTGGAGTTTCAGCCGGTGCGACTCCAGGAAGTGATCCAGACCGCCCTTGAAACCGTAAAGCCTTCCGCCCAGGTCAAACATATCCGCCTGGTCACCGAACTCGACCCATCCGTCGGCCCGGTCTCAGGTGACTCGACCCGCCTCCAACAGGTGATCTGGAACTTGCTTTCCAACGCGGTCAAGTTCACCCCCAAACGTGGGGAAGTACACGTCCGCCTCGAACGGGTCAATTCCCATATCGAACTGACCGTCGAAGACACCGGCGCGGGTATCCCGGCAGAGTTTTTGCCCCACGTCTTTGAGCGCTTTCACCAGGGCGACGGTACCACCACCCGCAAGTACGGCGGCCTCGGTCTCGGCCTTGCCATCGTGCGGCACCTGGTAGAACTACACGGTAGTACCGTCAGCGTCGCCAGTCGCGGTGAAAATCAGGGCTCGACTTTTACAATCAAGATGCCCTTGCCGGTGCTGCAGGTCCGCGAAAGCTCCAGTCTGGTGCCCCTGCACGCTCAGGTGAACGGGGCCGTTGAACGCCTGCCCAGGCTCGAAGGCGTGCGCGTCTTGATTGTCGATGACGAGATGGATGCCCGCCGCTTGCTGCGCCTGCTGCTTGAAGGTTGCGGTGCCGAAGTGCGTGCTGCCGCCTCGGCCGCTGAGGCCCTGCAGGCCATTGAACAGGCTGCCCCCGACGTGCTGGTCTCAGATATCGGTATGCCTGATGCGGATGGATATGAGTTGGTACGGTGGGCGCGGGGCCTTGGTCTCACCGTCCCGGCCGTAGCCCTCACTGCTTACGCCCGTAGTGAAGACCGCGTGCGTGCTCTCGCCGCCGGCTTCAATACCCATGTCTCCAAGCCGGTCGAAATCACCGAACTGATAATAGTCATTCAGCGCCTGCTCGATCGGGGCTAGAAGTCCGAAGGCACCAGTCTCAAACGACCCGACCTGCTCAGGTCTGCTGACCGTCGAGGGCGGTGCCGGTCAGGCAGGCATTTTGCAAAAGCGCGCCGCGCGTATCGGCACCACTCAGGTTGGCACAGAGCAGGTTGGCACTGGTCAGGTCGGTGCCTTTTAAATTGGTACCGCTCAGGTTCGCCTCTTCAAGATTGGCGCTGCTCAAATTGGCACCACCCAGATCGGCGTAGCTGAGATCTGCACCTTCTAAGTTGGCACCGCTCAGACTCGCGCCGCGCAGGTTGGTACCACGCAGGTCTGAGCCGATCAAGTTGAGGCTCATCAAGTTGGCCCCTTCCAGGCTCGCCCCACTCAGGCTCGCCTGCTGCAGGTTCGCTCCCATCAGGTTGGCCCCGCGCAGGTTGGCTCCCCGGAAGTCGGCCTCACTGAGGTTGGCCCCCATCAAGTTGGCTCCCCACAGGTCGCAGTGCAGCACAGCCCCGGTCAGGTTGGCCCCCGAGAGGTTGGCCCCGGCCAGGTTGGTCGCCTCAAACGAGGCCCCGGCCAGGTCAAGACCTTCAAGGCTGGCTCCGCGCAGATCCTGCACGAGACCCTTCATGATTTGCTCCAGGTCGATTGGCTTATTCATGGGGCAATCGGCTCGGCCAGATCGATCCCGGTCGAATGCAACAGCCACTGGCTATTGGAAAGTTGCGGCCGGACCGGGTCCAGCAGGATGCCCGCCTGCATCAGGCGTACCAGGTTGCTGAGCGGCTCGATAAGCGCCGGGTCCCAGCGAGTCCCAGCCTCAGCCGTACAAAAAGCGAGGGCTTCCTCGGGTGTGGAGGCGGGCCGTTCGCCGCGGGCGACCATCCATTCTTGGAAATAGGCGGCAAGCCCCAGGATGCGCGATTCAAGCGGGATCACTTCACCGGCAAGCCCCTCGGGTTGACCTTTGCCGTTCCACCACTCGTTCTGGTGCTCGATGATGCGCGCAATCGTGCGCAGTTCGCTCATCGACCTCAGCAGCTGGGCACCAAACTGGGCTCCCTGGGCGAGGGCCGCGTGGGTATGGGGGTCGTCCGGGTTTACAAGCGTGGCAGGAATCTCCGTAAGCCCGACGCGGTGCAGCATCCCGGCAAGCCGCAACCGGCGCAGCCGCCCGAAAGGCAGGTTCATCAACTGCGCAACCGTCTCGGCCAGACTACTCACCATAATCGAAGCTTCGGGGTTCGCTGCGTCGTCGGCGTCGATGCGCTGGGCCATCCGCAAGAAGGCCTGGAGGCGGTTGGCCGTCAGGTTACTCCCCAGTTTGTCGGGTGAATTGTCCCAGGCGTGGGGCGGAGCCGGGCGGGTGAGCGACACCAGTTGCTGCTGGCTACTCTGCAAGTAAGTGACGATGCGAGCGACGACGCCGCTCAAATCGGCACGGGCGACCGCCGGTTCACTGTCGATTCGCTCGACCTCGGCGTCCAATTTTTCACTCAGGGCCGGGTCGTAATCGCGAACATGGTCGATGGCAAGCTTGATCGTCGAGCGTACCAGCGGCTCCTCGAAAGTCCAGAATCCATAGAACTTGCGCTCGACATCTTTTTGCGGGTAGCCCTCGGGTCCGTAGTCGCTTTCTGAAAGCTCCTGGCACATCACCATCGCTGCATAGCTTGGAGCCAGGATAATCAGGTGCCATTCGACTGAGACCGGGTCCGCCTCGCTGAGAGACAGTTGGGTCAAGTTGGGCGGATTGTCGGGTTGTTGAAAGCCGCTGTCGCTCACGGCCATGATCAGCACCTGACGACTGTGCTCGGCAATTTGCCGGTAGCGCACTGCCTCCTGGGCATACCACTTGCCGCGCTGGAAGGCGGTGATCACGAGCGGTGCACTGCCACAGGTCAGGATGTGGTCTTCAAGGGCGTGGCAGAGTGCGACCAGTGTGTTTTTGTAGTAGACGCCAAAAGAGGGCGGGTCTGCGCCCAGTTGCGCTCTTAACTTGTAAAGAATTGAACCCTCGAGCATACCTGCCTTCCTGATCTGCAACCGTCTGGGCGGCTACCGTCCCTGTCTGCTCCCCAATTATGTATGAAAACGCGCAAGAAAACTTAACGAGAACCGAGCAGTTGGGCCGCCTCGGGGGTACGCGGAGCCAGGAACTCGAAAGTATTGCCGTCCGGATCCTTGGCGTAAAACGAGCTGGTGCCGTCGCGGTGGGCGTGGATCGTGGTCGTCGTTGCGTCTTCAGCCTGCAGTTGAGCATAGTAACGCTCAAGCGCAACCTCGTCATCGAGGACAAAGCCAAAGTGCGGACCGGCAGCGGAGTACTTGGGTCCGAGGAGCGCGAGACCATCATCACCGGCCTTCACAAAGGCCCAATCTTCATCTTTCCAGGCGACCGTCATACCGAGGGCTAAGTAAAATTCGACGGCGCGGTCCACATCTTTAACACAGACGGCAACGTGACCAAGACGGGCAAGGCGGGCGCCGACGGGGGCGTAAGTCATTGTGTTGCTCCTGATAAAAAGACCCGGCTCAAAAATAAACAGTTGGGGCACCGAGCCACTGGTCCCACTTTCAGCATAAACCGCTCTGCCAGGATGGCCCAACCATACTCGGCGGGGGAAGTAAAAAGACCCGCCTACACCAACGTGTAGGCGGGTCTGGTAATTGAGCGCTACCTAGCGGCGGCGCTGAGTGTATTTTCTGCGTTGTCTTGCGACTGCTTTACGGCGACGTTTTTCAACAGCCGTCTCAAAGTGGCGATGTCTTTTCGCTTCGGAAAGAATACCTGCTTTCGAAACGACTCGCTTGAATCGACGGAGAGCCGATTCTAGAGTTTCGTTCTCACCCAGCCTTACTTGCGCCATCCTTGCGCCTCCTGAGATCAGTGTTCACCACGCTACCGGGCAACTGAAGGCCGCGAACGGGCTGCTCTGCGCCGCTCCCTTTGCCAGTTGCCGGACGAGCCGCCCCGGTATCCTCTCGTCTTGGCGCGTTGGTCTGCGGTTTTTGCGGAGCTTGCCGCTGCGCCTGGGGTTGCTGTTGGGTTTTGCGCTGTGCCTTGGCAGCACTACGCACCTGCGCCTCTGCCTTGGCCGCTCGAATTGCGGCGATGCGCTCCCGAATCGGCACTTCTAGAGCCGGCGCCGTTGCTTTTGCATAGTCAAAGCCCGCAAGCATCAGGCGCGGCAGCTTCTTGCCGATGTCGCGCTCGATCATCCGCAGTTTATCTTCCTCGTCCGGTGCTACGAAAGTGAGGGCATCGCCGACCCGCTCCGCCCGCGCTGTGCGTCCGACGCGGTGGATATAATCCTCAGGCACCATCGGTACATCGAAATTGACGACGTGGCCGAGGTCCTCGATATCGATGCCGCGCGCGGCGATATCTGTGGCAACCAGTACCTGATACTTACCGCTCTTGAAGCCTTCGAGGGCCTGGGTGCGCTGAGCCTGGGAGCGGTTGCCGTGAATGCGGTCACAACTGACCCGCGACTGGGCCAGAAACTCGGTGAGCCGGTTGGCGCGGTGCTTGGTCCGGGTGAAGACGATGACCTGGCGCACTTCTTTGCGCTCGATGAGTTCGAGCAGGAGTTTTGCTTTCAGGTTTTGGGCGACAGGGTAGATGCTCTGGGTGACGCCGGTTGCCGGGGCGGAGCGACGTTCCTGGTTGATAGTAAACGGGTTGCGCAGGATTTCTCTTGTCAAAGTCGCAATCGGACCCGGCATTGTTGCCGAGAAAAAGAGCGTCTGCCGACGGAAACTCAAGTGCTTGAGAATGCGACGGATGTCAGGCAGAAAGCCCATCTCCAGCATCCGGTCAGCTTCATCGAGCACGAGAATCTCAAGTCCGCTCATGCGGGCATAAGCCTGTTCTGAGTGCTCAAGCAGGCGACCGGGAGTCGCAACGATTAAATCGACACCGCTTTTAAAAGCGCGCACCTGGGGAGGGGCAGGAACGCCGCCAATCACCGTTGCGCTGCGCAGGGAAGTATGGCAAGCAAGTTGGCTGAAGTGTGACTCAATCTGGGCTGCAAGTTCGCGGGTCGGAGTCAAAATCAGAGCTCGGGTCGTACCGCGCGGTAGGGCTAGCACCTGCTGCATGATGGGCAAAAGGAAAGCGGCCGTCTTGCCGCTGCCGGTCATGGCACAGGCGAGTACATCTCGTCCTGCCAGAGCCGGCGGGATTGCCTGCTCCTGAATCGGGGTGGGCTGGGTAAAACCGAGCTGTTCAACCCCCTGCAGTAGACTCGGGTGCAGGTTGAAATCGGAAAAATTCATGAATGAATGCCTTGATGAAGGTGCCTGACAGATCCGGAGGGGTGTCGGCCTCGCCGATAGCCACCGGTCGGGCACCATTGCTCGACCCGGTGGGCGGACACCTTCTCTAAGGATGCCGAAAGTGTCGGCCCACCGGTTTGATGCGGGACTGAACGCTTAGTAACGACGGTCGCGACCGCCACCGCCACCGCTCGGACCCCGGCTGCCGCCACCGCCACCGCCGCCCCGGTCATTTCTGGGTTCGGCTTTGTTGACGCGCAGCTCGCGATTGTTCCAGGTTGCCCCATCCAACTCTTCAATGGCCTTGGTTTCAGCTGCTTCGTCCATTTCGACGAAGGCGAAACCGCGTGGGCGTCCGCTTTCACGGTCTGTCGGAATCTTGACCGATTTGACTTCGCCGTACTCGGCAAAAGCTTCGGTAATTTCCTGCTCGGTAGCCGAAAATGGCAGGTTGCCTACAAAAATTGTCACTGTAAATCTCCAGTAATTAAGCCCACCAACCGCAAAGGACATGAAAGTGGCTTTACTGCTGGCTCAGCCGTTTTACGATAACACAATATCGACTGCGTACCCTGTAGCCCAGGATCGTGATACCCAAGAAAACGGGCAACCGTTTTGAGCTGATCTGGCATGGTCTGAACAGTTTAGAAGTCTGGTTGCGGCCGGCCAGTCCAGGCAACAAGCAGGCCCGGTGCACCGGAGCACGCAGAGTGCACGCGGACACGACCGAGCCTGAGAACCTGCCTGAAGGGCTTTAAAAGTGATTTGAGCGGCAGTTTGAGGACAATTGCCACTTGGACCTAGGGAATAGTCGCTTACCGGGCGGAAAGTACCTGGTCACATTTAAGTTTGTCGTACCTGGTCAACAAGTCGCCATCGGTGCTGCTTTGAGAAAGCAGCGACTGGCATTGCTCCTTGGTAGAAAGTCGAGTTTTTTTAGATATTTTGCGCTTGCTGTAAGTGCGCTGGGAACTGGTGCCGGAAGATTGCGCCTCGGCCGGTAGCGAGAGCAGTACAGGGGCAACAATCGCTAGGACAAGTGCCAGGCAAAGACTGCCAGATTTTTTCATGGTGTGAATTCTCCAATGAATGTTCGGCTGCAACTTGTACGTCTTAACCGTACCGGATGATACAGAGGGCCGTCCCAAAAATCCCTCTACCCAATGGGGTGGTGCGGCCTTGTCTATCGAGATCTGCCCACGGGTTAGCTGCCTTTAGCTGTTATGGGAGGCGGCGGTTGCTTCAGCAAGCTCGGAAGATAGTTGCGGATTAAACGGGTGGGTTGACAAACGGTAAATGCCTGGTTCCGGGATGAGGCTACACTGTCTCCAATTTGCGTGAGATCCTTGTGAAAGGCGGGCGGTACACCGATGATGAAGAACTGTTGAGCCGTTACGCTGCCGGGGAAAGGAATTTCGCCGGATGCTGGTTGCTCCTCAACGATTTGACTGGGGCCGACTTGAGTGGAATTGACTTGAGTGGTACCGATCTCGGCGAAGCCTACATGGAGCGGGTGAATTTGAGTGAAGCAATCCTCAGAGGTTGCAGCATGGGGCAAATCTGTTTGGAAAATGCCAATCTCACAGGAGCTGATCTGACCGGAGCTTCCTTGAACTTCTCTACCCTGTCCGGTGCCAACTTCACCGGGGCTAAATTCGTCAACGCCACTTTGAATGGTAGTGACATGCGCGGAACGGACTTGACGAGGTGCGACTTGACCGGGGCTGACATGGAAGGAGCTGATTTGGGAAGGGTCGTTTTTGCTGAAACCGTCATGCCAGACGGAACTATCCGAACCAGTAGTAGTTAAGTTAAAAGATGGTCGCTCCTGGTCAATGAACGGGCAGCAGTGCGAAGATTCCAGCTATTTGAATTGGAACCGATATCCCAGCAAAGGTTTTTGCATCATCACGGCGGCGCTCAGACTCGAACAGAAGGATGAGGTTTTTGCAGACCCTTGCTTTTCAAACCGTAGTGCACCGCGAATTTTGCTTGGCTCAAGATTTGTCTGCAATGGAGTACCAGGGGC
>JANNPH010000016.1:0-28050 GCA_031399965.1 Gloeobacteraceae cyanobacterium SOY_34_metabat_159
GATACGATAGGTGTTCGTTTAAGACTGGGACAAAGATGACGACGATCGGGGAACTGCGGCAGCAAATTGTCAGCAAAGAGCGCACGGCAGTCGAAGTGGCAAAGGCTTACATCGAACAGGCCGAGCAACTCGACGCGCAAATCCATGCATTTTTGCGCTTTACGCCCGAACGTGCCCTCGCCCAGGCCGAGGCGGTGGACGCCAAAATTGCCCGTGGTGAAGAACCGGGGTTGCTCGCCGGTATCCCCATCGCCATCAAAGACAACATGTGCATGGCCGGTATCCCGACCACCTGCGCTTCTAAAATCCTCGAAAACTACCGGCCCCCCTACGAATCGACCGTCACCCGCCTGCTCGAAGCCCAGGGTGCTGTGCTAATTGGCAAGACCAACCTGGACGAATTTGCCATGGGTTCTTCGACCGAAAATTCCGCCTACGGCCCGACGCGCAACCCCTGGGATCTAGAGCGCGTACCGGGTGGATCCTCGGGCGGTTCGGCAGCGGCTGTCGCGGCGGCCCAGGCAGTTGCCTCCCTCGGCTCCGACACCGGCGGCTCGATTCGCCAGCCCGCCTCTTTTTGCGGTGTGGTCGGTCTCAAACCGACTTACGGGCTTGTCTCGCGCTACGGCCTCATCGCTTTTGCGTCCTCGCTTGACCAGATTGGCCCATTCACCAACACAGTCGAAGACAGCGCCCTGGTACTCCAGGCGATTGCCGGCCACGACCGGTTCGACTCGACGAGCCTGAATGTCGAGATTCCGGACTACCGACAGGCACTCACAAAAGACATCAAGGGCTTGAGAGTCGGCTTCGTCAAAGAGTTCTTCGGCGAGGGGCTTGACCCCGAGGTAGCAGATGCCGTCTTTGAAGCGATCGAGACGCTGCGTTCCCTGGGTGCTCAGATTCAAGAATTGAGCTGTCCGCGATTCGCCTACGGGCTTTCGACCTACTACATCATTGCTACTTCTGAAGCCTCGGCAAACCTTGCCCGCTACGACGGCGTCCGCTACGGCCTGCGCGACAAAGAAGCAGACTCGCTCATCCCGATGTACGCCCGTACCCGCAACGAAGGCTTCGGCGACGAAGTCAAGCGCCGCATCATGCTCGGCACCTACGCACTTTCCGCCGGTTACTACGACGCCTACTACCTGAAAGCTCAGCGCGTGCGCACGCTGATCAAACAGGATTTCCTCGACGCCTTTGCCAAAGTGGATGTCTTAATCGGCCCAACCTCACCAACCACGGCCTTCAAGTTCGGCGACAAAGTCAACGACCCGCTCAGCATGTATCTATCCGACATCTGCACGATCCCGCTCAACCTGGCCGGTATGGCAGGCGTCAGCATCCCCTGCGGCTTCGACGACAAGGGCTTACCGATTGGCCTGCAGATCATGGCAAACGCCCTCGAAGAGTCCAAACTCTTTCGGGCCGCCTACGCCTACGAACAGGCAACCGACTGGCACAAACGCACACCCGCCATCATCAAAACCGTACCGGCCGGGGTCTAGATTGTCGGTCTTATTTAGCTTTTAGCCATCCCCCAGCTCCGAGTACCGCTAGAAAGCCTTCTACCGAACTCTAAGATTCAGATGGTATGTCAAGTGCGACACGGCCGAGTTGGCCGCGCCGAAACTCGCCGAGCAACTGGTCGGCGGCGCGGTCGAGGCTGTTGTGATATTTCAACTGGGCGACTTCGGCCAGCCATGATTCGCCGGTCATGGTGCGCGGATCGACGCCGAATCGGTCGAAAAGACGTTTGCTGATCAGGGGAGTGAGCAGTTCGACGGCGGCTGTGGCGATGCGCGTCGTCGTGTAGGCGGCCTGGCCGATGTCGTCGCAGATGGCGAGCCGGACTGCAGCCTGCTGGTCTTCGAGGCGAGGCGGCAGGATGCCGGGACTGTCGAGCAGATCGATGACTTCGTCGATGCGTACCCAGCGCAACTGGCGGGTAATACCCGGTTTGGCCGCACTCGCGACAGCACGCTTGCCGACCAGGCGGTTGATCAGGGCCGACTTGCCGACGTTTGGAAAGCCGATGACGACCGCGCGCACGCTCCGGGGCAGCATCCCCCGCCGAAGCCGCCGCTCGTTAACGGACGCCGCGTTCTGCTGAGCGGCCTTGAGTACTGCGCGCACGCCGTCGCCGTTCTGGGCATTGGTGGGGTAGACGACCTCGTTGTGTTGCTCAAACCAGTGCACCCAACGCTGAAGAATTGACTGGGGGACCATGTCGGCGCGGTTGAGGATGACCAGGCGCGCCCGCTCGCCGATGAGCTTCTGGACTTCGTCGTGGCGGGAGGAGCGTACGATGCGCGCGTCGAGCACCTCCAATACCAGGTCAACCTGCTTGATTTGCTCCTGCAGTTGGCGGCGGGCCTTGGCAATGTGGCCCGGATACCACTGAATGAGATCACTTGACAGTTCCATCTTTAACTCGCAGGCTGATAGTCCCACGATAAGACACAGCCAGTGAGACCGCTGCTCTGGGTAGCGAACCTCGCCGGTAGATGCGCTCTAGAGTACTTAACTCAGGAGATGGTGCCTTTTTGTGTCGTTCAGTGCTATTTGACTGCAAAAGGGCTAGGCTCTGTACACAGTATCTACCCTGAGTAGAGATACTTCGGGAGGTTCGAGCGTCTGCTCCCGAATAAAGCATTCCTCAATCTTTTATTCAGCTTTTTTTGACATTATTGTAGTAGCTAAGGCTGAAACAGAAATGAGTACAGGCCCGATGCCTGAGAATCAACAACCCAGCGATCAAGCCCTGTTTCCAGTAGTCGGAATCGGCGCTTCGGCAGGTGGATTGGAAGCTTTTACCCGGTTGTTTACGCACTTGCCAGATGACACCGGCATGGCGTTTGTGCTGGTTCAACACCTGGACCCTAACTATCGGAGCATGCTGATCGAGTTGCTGTCCAGGGCGACACAGATGCCGGTGGTCGAGGTGCAAAACGGGATGCTGCTTGAACCAAACCGGGTCCACGTGATTCCACCTAACACCCGAATGACCCTGACTGATGGGGTGCTGCAACTCGCGGCCCGCGAAAAAACCCAGGGCCGCTACATGCCAATCGATGCCTTTTTCTGCTCGCTAGCCAGAGAACTGGGGAGCAGGGCAATCGGCGTCATCCTCTCAGGAGCCGATGGAGACGGTGCACTGGGACTGGAGGAGATTAAGGCAGCGGAAGGGATTACTTTTGCCCAATCCGAGGACTCGGCGCAGTTTAGTGACATGCCGCATCAGGCTGCCGCCACCGGTCAGGTAGACTTCATCCTGCCTCCTCAGGCAATCGCCGACGAGCTTGTAAAAATCAGCCGTCATCCCTACTTGCTCCCGGTCGAGACAGCAATTCCCGAGGACAGAGATGCCCTGTCGGCGGTTTTTGCATTGCTTCAGGCCGGCACGGGGGCCGACTTTACCCATTACAAGCGCACTACCCTGATGCGACGACTGATGCGGCGGATGGTTCTGCAAAGGTTGGACCACCTTCCAGACTATGTTCGTCATCTTCAAGACCACCCCGGCGAGGTGCAGGCACTCTACGAGGAGATCTTGATCTCAGTCACCAGTTTCTTTCGGGATTCCGACGCCTTCGATGCGCTTCAGGAAAAAGTCCTGCCGGTCATTTTTCAAAACAAGTTGCCCGAGGCACCGATCCGAATCTGGGTGCCGGGATGTGCAACCGGAGAAGAAGTCTACTCTTTTGCGATGTGCTTGCTCGAATACGGGGGGCAACCGGTCAGCAAGCTGCTCATCCAGATCTTTGGCACCGACATGAAGGAAAGCGCCATCGAGAAGGCGCGCTCGGGCATCTACAGCGAAAGCGCAGTAGCCAATGTCTCACCCAAACGCCTTCGGCAATTTTTTTCGCAGGTAGATGGCAGCTATCGCATCAGTAAGTCGGTGCGCGATCTGTGTGTATTTGCCAGGCAGAATCTCGGTGGCGATCCGCCTTTTTCCAACCTGGACCTGATCAGCTGCCGTAATGTGCTGATCTATATGGAGCCTGCACTGCAAAAGCGGGTACTGCAGACTTTTCATTACAGCCTTAAACCCTCGGGCTTCTTGATGCTGGGCGCAGCGGAGAGCGCACGCGAATCAGATTTTTTTAGCGTAGTCGATAAGAAGCATAAGCTCTACGCAAAGACGCCGGCTCCCAGTCGGTTGAGCTTCGATTTTACGTATCGTGCTGCCACAGTCCGGCGCACGGAGCCGGCGATCGACACTGCTAAAGCAGTGTCGATCGTTCAACAGCAAGCCGACCGGATTGTCCTGAGCCACTACAGCCCGGCCGGTGTGCTGACAAATGACCATCTCGACATCCTGCAGTTTCGCGGAGAGACCGGGGCTTACTTGCGGCCCGCACCGGGAGCACCGGATTTCAATTTGTTGAGAATGGTCCGGCCGGGCTTGCTGCCCGAACTGCGCACTGCTATCCATCAGGCCAGAAGCCAGGATAAAGCAATCAGGAAGAAGGGCCTACGGGTCGAAGGCAATGGCGAGATCAGGGAAGTTCAAGTCGAGGTGATCCCCTTTAAAGTGCCCCCCAGCCCAGAAAGCTATTTCCTGATTCTGTTTGAACCGATGGCATCAGGGGTGCTCCCGGCAGCAGAAGCCTGGGATCAAGAGGACGTCAGCGAGCCGGAGCTTGAAGTCATCAAGCTCAAGCAGGAACTGGCAGCGGTCAGGCGAGAACTGGCCGATACTCAAGGTTATTTGCAATCGACCATTAGCGAACAGGAGAACACTAACCAGTCACTTACGACAGCTCACGAGGAAATCCTGTCGAGTAATGAAGAGTTGCAGAGCACCAATGAGGAACTGCAAACAGCTAAAGAGGAACTGCAATCGGCCAACGAAGAACTGCAGACGTCCAATGGAGAACTCCATAGCCGCAACCTCGAAGCTCGCCAGATCAACAATGATCTGCTGAACTTGCTCAGCAACGTCAATATCCCGATCTTGATGCTGACCGACAACCTGCGCATTCGGCGCTTCACACCGGCCGCTCAGAAGATTTTTAACCTGATCGCGACTGATGTCGGCCGACCGCTGAGCGATATTCGGCTCAACATCAAGGCTCCCGATCTGGAGGCATCGATCTTGAGCGTCATCGACACCCTCACCCCTGCAGAACAGGAAGTGCAGGACGACGAGGGTAGCTGGTATCTACTGCGCATCCGGCCCTACCGGACCGCCGACAATCAGATTGACGGGGTGGTGCTGGCGATGGTCGATATCACGGCTCTCAAGCGCAGTGCGCAGTTGCTCGAATCGGCCCGCGGTTACGCCGAGAGTATCGTGGAGACAGTGCGTGGACCGCTAGCGGTACTCGATTCCGGCCTGCGGGTCAGAACGGCGAACCGGTCTTTTTATCAGACTTTCCAGACTTCGCCGACTGAGACTGAGGGGCAATCGCTTTTTGAACTGGCCGGTGGACAGTGGAACATCCCGTCGCTGCGTCAGATGCTCGAAGACCTGCTGGCGAACAAATGCCCAATCGAGGACTACGAGGTTGAGCACGACTTTGAAAATATTGGCTACAGGGTCATCCTGCTCAATGCGCGAGAGATCCTGGAGGCTGAGGGGGATGGCTTGATTTTGCTGGCGCTCGAAGACATCACCGGAGCTAAGCAGGCAGAAACAACACAGCGCAGAGCCCTGGAAAGAGAGCACGAACTCAACGAAATGAAATCGCGCTTGATTGCGATGGCCTCCCATGAATTTCGGACTCCCCTCAGTACGATCATGCTCTCAGCCCAGTTGCTGTCCGGCAACATCTCCCAGGTCTCTGCTCAAAAACGACTCAACCACCAGCAACGCATCGAGAAAGCAATCGAGCAGATGACGGGCCTCCTGGACGGCATCTTAAATATCGGTCAGGCTGAGTCCAATCAGATTCAGATTCAGCGATTGCCGCTAGATCTCGAAAGCTTCTGCCGTCAGCTCATCGAGGAACTGCAATCTGCATCGGGATCTACCCACCAGCTCGTTTTCGAGATCAGCGAACAGTGCCGGAGCGCCGGCATGGACGCCGCTTTACTCAAGCAGATCCTCACGAACCTGCTCACCAACGCGTTCAAATATTCCGCACCGCAGAGCACTGTCCGTCTGGGACTGGCTTGCCAGAATGGAGTCGCGATCTTTAAAGTGGCCGACGAAGGCATCGGCATTGCTCCTGAGGATCAAGAACGACTGTTTGAGCCCTTTTACCGGGGGCAAAATGTCGGCAGCATCCCCGGCTTCGGCGTCGGTCTTGCCGTCGTCAGGAGACTGGTCGATCTACTGGAAGGACAGATTGCCTTCGAAAGCCGTCCCCAGCACGGAACCATCTTCACTGTTACACTGCCTTTCGAGGAGCCGACGATATGACAAACATTCTCGTGATTGAAGACGATGCGCTCGTCCGGGAGAGCGTTATGGAAGTGCTCGAAGCCAGGGGCTTCGCAGTGATCGGTGCCGAAAACGGAGTGACCGGTCTTCGTCTTGCCGAGGAGCACCTACCGGACTTGATCCTCTGCGATATTCTGATGCCCGGTCTTGACGGTTACGCCGTGCTATCCGCTCTATTGGGCAACCGGGCTACCCAGGGCATTCCTTTTATCTTCATCACTGCAAAAGTCGAGAAGGGGACCTGGCGGCAGGCGATGAGAATGGGTGCTGACGATTATCTGGTCAAGCCCTTCACAACCGACGAATTGCTGGAGGCCATTGCTGCTCGACTTAAAAAGCACCTGCTCCTCAAATCACTGCCGAGCGCTTCTAAAGCCTCCAAATCAGCGGCGGTGGCCAGGAGTCCGGGTTTCCATTTTGGTCCCAGACAGGATATTCCTCTGAACCCAGACACTTGCTGGCAGGTGCGTCACGGCCTGGTGAAGCTCAGCGCCGTTCTCGCCGAGGGTGAGCAGGTGGTGGTGGGTTGGGCTGTTCCACCGATGCTCTTCGGCGGAGACTCTATACTGCCGGAAGTTTATTACCAGGCTACGGCCCTGGGCAAGGTTGAACTCGCTAAAGTTTCGCTTGAGGAAGTGGCAATGTTGCCCCAGGCGGTCCAGGCCATCCTGTCGCGCCTGCAGCAGAGCAATGCCCTGCTCGCTGCCTGTGGCCAAAGGCGAGCGGATGACCGGCTGAGGAGTCTGTTGCTACTGCTCAAACGGGAGCTGGGAGAGCCCTGGGTAGGGGACACGCGGTTAAAGGTTCGCCTGACCCACCAGGACCTGGCCAATACAATCGGGACAGCCCGAGCCACAGTTACATTGCTACTGAACCAGTTTAAAAAACGCGGCTGGATTACAATCGAGCGCGATTACCGTCTACGCATTAAGGATACGCTTTCTATCTAAAGAGATAGAGATGTTATTCAACAACATGGTGTTGCTCAGCAACATTTTTGATTTCGCTGACAAGTCAGTTAAAGACAACCTCTTTCCATTCACTCCAGTAGGTTGGAGTGACATTCTCCTCAAGCTCTTCCTGAGAATGTTGCTCGATAGTCTCGATATGACAGCAGGTCAGGTTTCAACTTGTTGTTTGAAGCAGTCCATACCGGGAAGCACCCCCCTGCCGTTTTTAATTAGAAGCGAAGTGAGAGTTTGTGCCTAGCCCATCCCGATTGGAATTGGCTATCTAGATTATCGACTCTTAACCCGCAACTACCAGCTCTATATTCTGTGAACTATACAGGTTGGACTATCATTTCATACTCAGGAAAATGTGGGCTACCTGGCAACTCCTGTCAACCCGCACGGCAAGAAGCTCGATGGGTCACCACGCCCACCAGGCACTGATTCGGCCAAACATCACGTTCAGAAGTTTATCGATTGGTACGTCAAGCTCGAAAAACGGTGTCAGATTGTAGAACGTTCTGCGTCTGCTGCTCACCAGCTGAGTTTTGAGGACCAGTCCTTCACCTGCAAAGCGGACCCACTTGTCCGGCGGCACATCTAAACCCTACTCGCAAGCCTTGGAACGAAGAATGAATTCAACAATCAGCAATGCGACAAATGTTCAGGATGGCGACTGGTGGTTGGAAGTTATCACAAACGAACCATTCTTGTACGAATTCGGTCCCTTCAGTAGCCCAGAGGAAGCGGCGGAATCAATCGGCAGATATGCCTCCGACCTTACTTCAGAGGGATGGCAGATAGTGCGCCAAAAAGTGCTCCGGCAAGATCATCTCTTTGGCCATGACATTTCCCAGGCCCGATCAATCGCGACAAAGTTAAACAAGTAAATAAAGGTAAAAGTTGTGGTCGATTTCACATCGGGTGCACCAGCACCAGTTTCTGAGCCTTATTGCCTCGTGTGCGGCATCCCCATTCTCAGTCACTCGGACAGTGAATCCCACCCTGGCTACTGTCAGCACTGCAACGCCTTGCGGCCGGATTTCACCAACCTGGATTCAGCGGTAGCGATTGACGATTGCCCCTTGAGTTTACGCGGTTGCTGAGCGAGGCTCGACTGAGTGCATTTGGGTGGCAATTACAGGCGGACCGAAACCCGGAATAGTCTCCCATTCAATTTTCGATTGTCTCAATCAAAAGCCCCGGCAATGCCTTGGACGACGGATCGCTTCAGGAATTGCCGGGGCTCTACTGCAATGCACTTTCCTGTCTGAAGCCCTGAAGCGCAAGCCACTCCTGAGCCTCAGACAGAACTCTCTAGCGGCGGGCTGCCTTAAGGGACATCTTGCGAAGACGAATTGACTTTGGAGTCACTTCGACCAGTTCGTCGTCGTTGATGTATTCGAGAGCGCGCTCGAGACTCATAATGACAGGCGTCTTGAGCTGCACCAGTTCTTCGCCGCCGGAGGCGCGCATGTTGGTGAGCTTTTTGACCTTGCAGACGTTGAGTTCGAGGTCTTGCTGGCGGTTGTTCTCGCCAATAATCATACCCGCGTACACCTTGGTACCCGGAGTGATGAAGAAGAGCCCACGGTCCTCAGCCCCCTGAAGAGCGTAGTAGGTGGCGTCTCCTTCTTCAAAGGAAATCAACACACCGTTGCGCATGTTCTCAAGATCACCAGCTGAGGGCCGATAGTCGAGGAACGAGTGGCTCATGATGCCCTCGCCACGGGTGATGCGCAGGCACTCGCTCCGGAAACCCATCAGGCCGCGAGCCGGGACCGTAAATTCAAGCTGCGTGCGGCCGTTGCCGAAGGACTGCATATTTTGCATCTCGGCGCGGCGGCGACCGAGGTTGGCGATGCAGCCACCCGATGCGTCGTCGGGCACATCGAGCACCAGCAGTTCAAAGGGCTCTAGAACCTGCCCATCCACCTGGCGGAAGATAACCCGCGGCTTCGAGACTTGAAACTCGTAGCCTTCGCGGCGCATCGTCTCGATCAAGATGCCGAGGTGCAATTCACCGCGACCGGAAACCTGGAAGCGGTCGGGAGAATCAGTCTCCTCGACGCGCAGCGAGACGTTGGTTTCCAGTTCTTTGAAGAGGCGTTCGCGCAACTTGCGCGAGGTGACGAACTTGCCTTCCTGTCCGGCGAAGGGCGAGTCGTTGACCGAGAAGGTCATCTGAAGGGTCGGCTCATCGACCCGGATGAGGGGCAGGGCCTCGGGGTGCTCGGCACTGGTGAGGGTCTCACCGATGTTGGCATCGGCAAACCCGGCGACTGCCACGATGTTGCCGGCAGACGCCTCAGCAAGTTCGATACGGCTCAGGCCCTGGAAGCCAAAGAGTTTGGCCACCCGGCCCCGCTCGATTTTGCCGGTGTCGCGGACGATGGCGATTTGCTCGTTTGCACGGATGGTGCCGTTGTGGATCTTGCCGATGATGATGCGACCCAGGTACTCGGAGTAGTCGAGGGTGGTCACCTGCAACTGCAGGGGCTTCTCGGGGTCACCTACCGGGGAGGGCACGTAGCGCAGGACCGCCTCAAAGAGGGGCTGCAGGTCCTTTGATTCGTCCTCAAGATTGGTCTTGGCATAACCGCTCATCCCCGAGGCGAAGAGTACCGGGAAATCGGCCTGGTCATCATCGGCTCCGAGCTCGATAAATAGATCGAGCACCTTGTCGATCGCCCGATGCGGGTCGGCCTGGGGCCGGTCGATTTTGTTGACGATGACGATTGGCTTGAGGCCCTTTTCGAGCGCCTTTCTGAGTACAAAGCGCGTCTGGGGCATCGGCCCTTCGTTGGCATCGACGATGAGCAAGCAGCCCTCGACCATACCCAGGACGCGTTCGACTTCGCCACCGAAGTCGGCGTGACCGGGCGTATCGACAATGTTGATCAAGTAGTCGCGAAAACGAACTGCCGTATTCTTAGAAAGGATCGTGATCCCGCGCTCGCGCTCAAGATCGTTAGAATCCATGACGCAGGTTTCCACCACTTCGTTGTCTCGGAAAATCCCCGACTGCCTGAGCAGGGCATCAACCAGCGTCGTCTTGCCGTGATCGACGTGGGCAATAATCGCAACGTTGCGGATCTGAGAAGGACTCAGACGGTTGGTTTCCATAGATATTCCGAAGCGGGTGGTTACAAAAGTTAAGACTCTTGACTATCCTACCATTCTTCCCGCTGTGGTGTCAGGGCCAATCAGGAAGCCGCCATCCGCCGATCGACAGGTGTGCTGCCTTCGCCCCAGAAGCCGTCGTACTTGGTGACTTCAATATCCCCAAGGACAGTTACCTGGCAGGCCAGCCGCCGTCCGGCATCGACGCCCTTGTGAGGCGGCACATTGAGGCGAAACTTTTCCATACCGCTCAGCTCTGAAACTTCGCCCTTGATGGCGACCGCACAGGTGCCGCAGGTGCCGAAGCCGTGACAGTTGACTATGCTCGGGCCGTTGTAGAGGTCTACCCTCTGGTCGAGTAGAAACTGACGCAAATTGGCTCCCGGTGGGCAGGTATATTGCTTGCCGTACATCGTCACTCTGGGCATCGTCATGACTCCTGCAAAGTGGCCTTAACTTAAGTTTACCGTCCAGGAGGATAAGCGGCGGTTATTGGACCGGCCTGTTAGGATCGCCGCAGAAAGAAGTGGGCACCCATGCTGAAATCAACGACCCGGCACATCCATATCTTCGGGGCAGTGATCGACAACGCCGACACGTTTATTACGAGCGATAGCAAATTGACGCTCGATGTTGACCCCGATAACGAATTCATCTGGAACGAGACGGCACTGCAAAAGGTCTTCTCCCATTTCGACCGTCTGCTCTCCGACTACAACGGACTCGATTACACCGAGTACAACCTGCGTCGGGTCGGCTCGGACATGGAAAACTTCCTGCGCACGCTTCTGGAGGCCGGTGAAATTTCCTATAACCTCAACGGCCGCACGCTCAACTACAGTATGGGCAAACCGCTCGTGAGCGGGGAAGACTCGAACTGGCGGATGCGCGACCGCTAGGCCCCACGGCTAGTGTCAGACATTGCTACAATCGATCGGATTAAAGCGTTGTGGGTGACGCGATGACAAAGTTTATTTTTGTGACGGGCGGCGTCGTCTCCTCGATCGGCAAGGGCATCGTCGCCGCCTCCCTGGGGCGGCTCCTGAAGTCCCGCTGCTACTCGGTCGGTATTTTAAAGCTCGACCCTTATATCAACGTCGATCCGGGCACGATGAGCCCGTTTCAGCACGGCGAGGTCTTCGTCACCAACGACGGTGCTGAGACTGACCTTGACCTCGGCCATTACGAGCGCTTCACCGATACCGACGTCTCGAAGCTCAACAACGTCACCACCGGCTCGATTTACCAGAGCGTCATCAACAAAGAGCGCCGAGGCGACTATATGGGCGGCACCGTCCAGGTCATCCCCCACATCACCAACGAGATTAAAGAGCGCATCCGCCGGGTAGCCCGCGACACCAACCCCGACGTGGTGATCATTGAAGTGGGCGGCACGGTGGGCGATATCGAGTCACTGCCGTTCCTGGAAGCCATCCGCCAGTTTCGCAAAGATGTCGGCCGCGAGCATGTGATCTACACCCACGTCACCCTGGTACCGTACATCGCCTCGGCGGGCGAAATGAAAACCAAGCCGACCCAGCATTCGGTCAAAGAATTGCGCTCGATCGGCATCCAGCCGGATATCCTGGTCTGCCGCTCCGACCGACCGCTGACCGCCGGTATCAAAGAAAAGATTTCCGAATTTTGCGACGTGCCGGTGAGCGCCGTCATCACCTGTCAGGACGCCCAGACCATCTATGCCGTGCCGCTCAACCTGGAGCTTGAAGGGCTTGCTCAGCAGGCACTCGCGCTATTAGGGCTCGAACAGCGCCATCCCGATCTGCGCGACTGGCAGACTCTGGTGGACCGCATCTGTCATCCGTCGCACTCGGTGACGATTGCCATCGTCGGCAAGTACGTGCGGCTTTCAGACGCCTACATCTCGGTGGTCGAAGCCCTGCGCCACGCAGCCGTCGCCCTCGACGCCGAAGTGAATGTGCGCTGGGTCTCGGCTGAAGATGTCGAGGAGCACGGGGCTGCCTACTACTTGAGCGATGCTGACGGCATGGTCGTCCCTGGTGGCTTTGGACCACGGGGTATCGACGGCATGATCAACAGCATCGAGTACGCCCGCGACAGCCGTTTGCCGTTTTTGGGGCTGTGCCTCGGCATGCAATGCTCTGTAATCGAGTGGGCGCGCAATCGTGCCCGGCTGGGTACAGCCAACAGCACCGAATTCAATCCCGACACACCCGACCCGGTGATCTCGCTGCTGCCCGAACAGGCCGATGTCGAGGACCTGGGCGGTACGATGCGCCTGGGTCTGTGGCCCTGTCGCCTGCAGGCGGGGTCGCTTGCCGAACGGCTTTATGGCCGCTCAATTGTCGATGAGCGTCACCGTCACCGCTACGAATTCAACAACGCCTATCGCCGGGCGCTCATCGAGGGCGGCTTCAAAATCAGTGGCACCTCCCTGGATGACCGCCTGGTCGAAATCATCGAGCTGAGTGAACATCCGTACTTCATTGCCTCTCAGTTTCACCCAGAGCTGAAGTCGCGTCCAAATAGACCCCATCCGCTCTTTCTCGGGCTGGTGCAGGCTGCCCTTGACCGGAGTGCACCGGTCGCCCCACCCCTCGTAGCACCCGCAGCCCAATCGCTCTAGCTGGGCCGTCGATAGACTTTAGCCGCGGACTTGCGCTCTACGCTTGCCTCGGCTAAGCTGCTCATGACTCTACACCTGGTGGCGTAGGGCACGATTTTCTGTAGGCGGACACAAAATGGCGAAGGCATTTAGCGGGTGGCTCCTCTGTCTTTCTCTGAGTGCTGTAGCCATGCCGGTTGCGGCCCAGGAAAACTCGCAGATTGCGAGCCGCTATCAGTCGGGGGCTGACTTGCAGACAGTGGTCACCCTGTTGCAGGAAGAAGCGTTAAACGAACAGGGGCAGGCTAATTCGCTCAGCTCAGAACGTGCTTACCGGGAACAGATCGTGGCCCAGGAAGTAGGCGGCAAGGGCCGGGACCCGCGTACCGTCGAGTACGAAGTGGTCCGCAAGCTACTGGACAAGCATGGAACCCGAGGGGACACGTTGCTCGTTGGTGAAGCACTCAAGCGCTCCCGCGATCGCGAGCAGGCACCGCTCACCGTGACATCGGTGGCACCGGGCATCTCCCAGATCCGCATGCCGACGATTGGGGTCGGTGCTGCCTCCCAGGTCAGCCAGGCTTTGCACGAGGTGCCTTACAACCGGGGGATTATTCTCGACCTGCGCGGCAGCACAGGCGACGACCCGCAGACGATTGCCGATATTGCCCGGCTCTTTTTCCCGCAAAGCGCTAAGGCGTTGGTAAAGACGGTCGGTACCCGCAACCGGGTCCGCAACTTCGAGAGCGCCGGTCGTCCGATTGCCCTCGATATTCCGGTTGTTGTGTTAGTGGATAAGACAACTCGCGAGGGAGCCGAAGCCCTTGCCGCTCAACTTACCCAGACCGGCCGTGCGCAACTGATCGGTAGTCAGACTGCCGGGGCGGACCTGTACGCTGAGACTTTTGCCCTGCCGAGCGGTGCAGCGGTGCGAATTGTCACCGGGCACTGGCGGACTGGCGACGGTCGTGCATTTAAGGGCGGCCTTGAAGCGATCGAGGCCAATGCTGCCGATCCGGTGGCAAGAGCGGTCGAACTCCTGGCTTCACGGCCCGCTGAACCCCGTCGCCCAACTATCTTTCCAGCTAAATCTCAAATCGGCGACTACCAGTTGGGCTTTAATGCCGGTACGGGCGACCTTGGTATTCCCGGCAGCTTTGAGTATTTTCGGGCGGGTGAGAGCGGGCTGCGCCCGAAAGACGAACTGAAAGTCTGGTTCGTCCCCGACTTCATCGTCTTCAACTACAAGCCGCCCTCGTCGCTCCTCAACTACTTCGCTGACCGCATCTACTCGTTCGCTTCAGATGCCGCCACCGACAAGGGAATACGCCTCGGTTCCAACTACAATGACGTGATCGCCGCCTACGGGGAGCCGGGGCAAAATGGCTACAACGAGTCCTACCCGTTCCCGGCCAAGTCGCGCGGCAACCGCCAGGACCGCTACTACGTCAACTACGACGCCCTTGGGGTAAGTTTCGGCCTGGAAGTCGGCACCAACCTCGTCAAAGAAATCGGCATCTACAAGCCGGGGAGCTAGCACCGAGCGCGTGAGAGTCGCCCTCGTCCACGACTACTTGATCAAGCAGGGCGGCTCCGAGAATGTCCTCGAAGCACTCTTGCGCCTGTTTCCGGGCGCGCCGGTCTTCACCAGCTACTACTGCCCCGAGACGCTGCCCGAGCACTGGCGCCGCTACGACATCCGCAGTTCTTTTTTGCAGAAGTTTCCCCTGGGTAAAACAGTCAACTATCAAAAGCGGCTGCAATACTTGCTGCCCCTGATGCCGGTCGCCTTCGAGAGCTTTGACCTGCGCGAATACGACCTGGTGATTTCCAGCGCTCACGCTTTCGCCAAGGGCGTGCTCACCCGCCCGGACGCTCTGCACCTGAGCTATCTCCACACGCCGACCCGCTACCTCTGGGACATGACCTGGGAGTATCAGCGCAACTTTCGCCAGTTGCCGCTCCTGGCAGGGCTTGTTCCCTTCGTGCTCAGTTCTCTACGCACCTGGGACTTTCAAGCTGCCCAACGCCCGGACGTGTTGATTGCCAACTCGCGCTACATCCAGAAGCGCATCAAAAAATTCTACCGACGTCCGGCCCGGCTCATCTATCCGCCGGTTGACACTGATTTTTTCAGGCCGCTTGCCGCTCCAAGCCTCGACTACTACCTGGTTGCCGGGCGCTTCGTCGCCTACAAACGATTGGACCTGGCAATCGAGGCATTCAACCGTCTCGGGTTACCGCTCAAGGTCGTGGGCGAAGGGCCGGAGTACGACCGTCTGCGTAGTCGTGCCCAGGCCAATATCAGCTTTTACCCGCACCAGACCCGTGCTGGCCTCGCGGGTCTGTTCGCCAACTGCCGTGCCCTGGTCTTTCCGGGTGAAGAAGATTTCGGGATTTTGCCGGTCGAGGTGCAGGCTTGTGGCCGGCCGGTGCTCGCGTTTGGTCGCGGTGGCGCGACAGAAACGGTCGTGGCGGGGAAGACCGGGCTCTTTTTTGAAGAACAGACCCCGGAGGCACTGATGAAGGCGATTCAAAGCTGCGAAGAACTGAACTGGTCGAGTGCGGCCATTCGTGCGCACGCGGAGACTTTTTCCGGGGCAAGATTTGACCGGGAGATGGTCAATCTGGTCGAAGCACTCTTTCATGACCTTAATTCAGCCGGTCTCCATGCCTAGAAAAGCACAGTACAGACCCTAACCCCCTCGATGTTAGACACCTCACCGGAGCTTCACCGCTTCGGTGTTTTTGTTGGAGCAGGTTAACTTCCGCTAGGCTTAGAAGACACATATCTTGGGCACGGCGCATTACGCGATGACAGCCTCTCCCGAAAAAACGATTCCGCTCCTGCCGGTACCCGGCAACACGATGCCCAAGACTGACCTTGGGCGCTGGCTCACAGGCCAGAAGCCGGGGGGCACTCAGCATAAAGAGGAAGCGAAACCCTGGTTCGTGGTGCTCTGGCTGACGGGCGTCGATTACTTTTCGACTCTCGGCTATCAACCTGGCATCGCTCTACTGGCCGCCGGTGCCGTCTCGCCCCTGGCGACTCTACTGCTGGTCATCGTCACCCTAGCCGGGGCGCTGCCAATCTACAGCCAGGTTGCCAAGCGCTCTTATATCGGCCAGGGTTCGATTGCCATGCTCGAAAATTTGCTGCCCGGCTGGTGGGGCAAGTTTCTGGTGCTGGTGCTGATTGGCTTTGCAACGACCGACTTTGTGGTGACGATGACGCTCTCTGCCTCCGACGCAGCCGAGCACCTGATCCACAACCCTTTTGTCGAAAAATACCTGGTCGGGACCGAGGTACCGATCACCATCATTTTCCTGGTACTGCTCGCGGTCGTCTTCTTACTCGGCTTCTCGGAGGCGATCGGTTTTGCCGTCGCAGTCGGCATTCCGTATATTTTGCTCAATGTCGTCGTAATCTCGGCGAGCTTTATTGAAATCAGCAAGCGCCCAGAATTGATCAGCCAGTGGCAGGGAAACTTATCGCTGCAGGGCAACTGGACGATGCTGCTCATCGCGGCGGCGTTGACTTTTCCAAAGCTTGCTCTCGGCCTGAGCGGTTTCGAGACCGGTGTCACGGTCATGCCGCTGGTCAAGGGGTCACGCGACGACGCCAATAAAGCGAAGCCGGAAGGACGCATCCGCAACAGCCAGCGGTTACTGGCCTTTGCCGCTGTCCTGATGAGCCTGCTGCTCCTCACCTCCAGCTTCACGACAACCATGCTCATCTCACCGGCCGAGTACGCCAAAAATGGCCCGGCATCGGGACGAGCACTCGCCTACCTGGCCCACAACCTGCTGGGCGACGCCTTCGGCACGGTCTACGACATCTCGACGATTGCGATTCTCTGGTTTGCCGGTGCCTCGGCGATGGCCGGGCTGCTCAACTTGATCCCGCGCTACCTGCCGCGCTTCGGGATGGCACCTTTCTGGGTCAGCTTCAATCGCCCACTCGTCCTCGCACTGCTGGTTATCGACCTCATCGTGGTCGTCATTTTCCAGGCTGATGTCGAGGCGCAGGGCGGTGCCTACGCAACCGGGGTGCTGGTGCTCATCCTCTCGGCGGCAGTAGCAGTCTCACTTGCCCTTGGACGCGAGGCCCGCGAGACCGGTTCGCGCCAGACCCGGCTGTTGAGCTTTTACTTCTGGTTCCTGGTGGCGGTCTTCGCCTACACCCTGGTCGATAACGTCATCGAGCGGCCGGACGGTGTCATTATTGCCAGTTGCTTCATCGCGGGCATCCTGGTGCTGGGGATCTGGTCGCGCCTGAGGCGTGCAACCGAGTTGCGCGTCGAGGAAGTCACTTTTGCAGACGACCTTTCAGCCGAACTATGGCCCCAACTCTGCCGCAAGCAGGTCTGCCTGGTACCCTTGATTTCCAATGCCCCAGAGCCACGCAACCGCAAAGCCCAGCAAATCCGCACCCACTACACGACCCAGCACCCGTTCGCCTTCATGCACGTCTCGCTGCGCGACGATTGCAGTGATTTCTCGGGCGGCCTGCGGGTGCAGGTACGCTCTGAAGGTGAAAACTTCTGCGTAGAAGTCGAGGGGGCGGTCGCTGTTGCCAACGCAATCGCCTACGTGAGCGAACTGATCGACCCGGTCTCGCTCTTTCTGGGTCTGACCCGCAAGAACATGACCGAACAGTCGCTCAACTACATTCTCTTCGGCGTCGGCGAAACGGGCCTGATGGTCTATCAAATCCTGGTGCGCTACTGGCAGTGGACTCAAGAAGAAGACGTGCGACCTCTGATTTTCTTGATGAGCGATTAGTGTCGGTTGCTAAACCAGGCTCCGAGTTCGATGTTTCCGCCGCTCACGAGCACCCCAACGCGCTTACCGGACACCGGCACAATACCTTCGAGCAGGGCAGCCGCTCCGAGGGCACCAGTCGGTTCGACCACGATCTTGAGCCGTTCCCACAGATAAAACATTGAGCGCTCGATGGCCGCCTCGCTGACCGTGACGATGTCGTGGACGTAGTGCAGGACCAGCGGAAAGGTGACCACTCCGAGTGAAGGTGTGCGTGCACCGTCGGCAATCGTATCGGGGTTGTGAACAGTGTGCAGCGTGCGCGTCCGGAAAGACCGGGCCGCGTCGTCGGCTTGCTCAGGTTCTACCCCAATCACCTGGCATTCGGGACTGAGTACCCGCGCACTAATGGCTGAGCCCGAGAGCAGTCCGCCGCCGCCGCAACAGACGAGCAAAATGTCGAGTGGGCCGACTGCTTCAAAGAGTTCGCGGGCGGCGGTACCCTGACCGGCCACCACCTGCGGGTGATCGAACGGTGGCACGAGCTTCAGCCCCCGCTCCTTGGCGATGCGCCCGCCCAGAACTTCGCGGGTCGTCTCGGCACGGTTGTAGAGCACGACCTCGGCACCGTAGTCTGCCGTGGCGGCTCGCTTGACGGTGGGGGCGTCGTCGGGCATCACGATCGTGGTCGGGATGTCGAGCAGGCGACCGGCGAGAGCGATAGCCTGGGCATGATTGCCGGAAGAATAGGCAAGCACCCCGCGTTCTCGTTCCTCCGGGGTCAACTGTGAGAGAGCGTTAAAAGCACCCCGGAACTTGAATGAGCCCGTGCGCTGGAAGTTTTCGCACTTGAAAAAGACCTGTGCCTCGCTCAGGCGATCGACAGTGCTCGACGTCAGCACCGGGGTACGGTGGGCGTGACCGGCAAGGCGCAGTGCCGCTGCTTCGATATCGGCGGGACCGACCAGTAGTGCGGTTGTAGACACAGAATCAGACATGGCAAGCTTTCTAGAGATTTTTACGGAAGAAGGCTGCAATTCGCTCTTCGAGGCGGATGCGCACCTCGGGGTCCGGCACCATGTGGGTAAGACCGCTCAGGGGCAACACTTCGTGCTCTTTACCGGCTCTAAAAAGGGCGTCGGAGAGTTTGAGCGTGTGCAGGAAAAAGACGTTGTCGTCGCTGGTACCGTGGACCAGCAAGAGTGGACGCTCAAGCTCAGGAGCATAGGTGAGCAGGGAGCTTTCTTTGTAGCCTCTCGCATTTTCAGCCGGTAGACCCAGGTAGCGCTCGGTGTAGTGGGTGTCGTAGTCGAGCCAATCGGCTACCGGCGCACCGGCCACAGCCGCCTTGAAGATATCCGGCCGACGCAACACGGCGAGGGCCGACATGTAGCCCCCGAAAGACCAGCCGGTGATGCCGACCCGCCCGGTGTCAAGTTCGGGAAAGCGCTTTGCGAGGGCCTGCAATCCAGCTACCTGCCCGTCGAGAGGGACGGTGCCGAAGCTGCCGACAATAGCTCGCTCCCAGGCGCGTCCCCGGCGCGGGGTGCCGCGGTTGTCGATTGAGACGACGATATAGCCCTGGTCAGCAAGCCACTGGGTGCGCAGGTAGCTGCCCATCGAGGCGACCACCTGTTGAGCACCCGGCCCACCGTAGACCTGGACGATCACCGGGTAGCGGCGTCTGGGGTCAAAATTTCGGGGTCTGACCAGGCTGCAGTGGTAGCCAGTGCCAGGTCCCACTTTCACAAATTCGACATTCGGCTTGAAAGGCGGTTCGACCGCGTCAGAAGGCAACTTGCCTACGAGCGTCCCGTCCGCGCGGTAGACGCTGGAGCGCATCATATTCTGGGGGTCGGTGGCACTGACCACGTAGACACCCTGGTCTTTCGAGCGGGCAAAGGTGTGCTGGCCGGGTTTGCTGGTCAGGGCAACCGGCTCGCCGCCGTCGAGGGAGACCCGAAATAACTGAGTACTGGTCGGGTCGTCCCCGGCCCGGAAGTAGACAAGTCGCGCTTTCTCATCGACGCTGAGGTTGCTTTTGTCGGGGACGTAGCCTGTACCCGGCGGCACCAGGACGCGCAGGAGTGCACCTTTCGGGTCGCGCAGTTCGAGTTGCGGGGCACCGTCTCGTTCACTGGTCCAGAGAAACCCGGAGCCGTCGCTGAGCCAGCGGGGTACTTCCTGGTCGAGGTTGACCCACATCGGGTCACTCTCGGTAAAGAGCAGCTTCGTTTTGCCGGTCTCGTCGGCGGTGAGCACGGCCAGTTCGCGCTGCAGCCGTGTCTGCACAACCAGGGTCAGCGGTCCGCCTTTGTCCCATTTCACCGTCGCCAGGTACGGGTAGCGGTCAGAATTCCAGTCGAGCCAGGTCGTCTCACCGCCCGTGGCAGGGGTCACGCCCAGGCGCACTTTGACGTTGTTTTTGCCGGGGCGGGGGTAGCGCTGGGTGTACTCAGTCGGCTCCGGCTTTGCCGGGTCGGCAGGTTGCCAGACTTCGACGGCGCGGGCATCGGATTGCTGGTAGGCGATAAAGCGCGAGTCGGGCGACCACCAGTACCCGGCAAAGCGCCCCATCTCCTCCTGGGCGACAAATTCGGCGAGGCCATTGGAGAGGTCGGCACTGCCGCCGGTGGTGATCCGTCGCTTTTGAAAAGTGGCCAGCTCGAATGTGTAGATGTCGGCGTCGTTGACGTAGGAAACCTGGGTGCCGTCGGGTGAAAATTTCGGGTCGAGGATCGTACCGGGGCCGACGCTCAGTTCGCGCACCGAGCGATTGGCGCGGGTATAGACGAACAGTCGGCCCGAAAGGCTTACCAGGATCAGGTTACCGTCTTCTGAAAGTTGATAGTTCGTGATGCCGCGGGTGCTGACGCGCTGGCGTTCGCGCTGTGCTTTCTCTTCAGGCGACAGCTTCTCTTCGCTGCCTTTCAGTAACCGGTCGGGCGAAAGAATTTCCCGAGCGGAGCCCGTGGCCACGTCAAATTCGTAGAGGCGCATGCTCGACGAGCGGCCCTCGGAGCGCAGGTACAGGACTGCCTTGCCGTCCGGGGTCGGCTGTATCCGCACGGGCCTACCGAGGGTGAAGCCACGGGTGATGGCGAAGTCGGACAGAAACTGGTTTTCCACGGTCGCGGGACCTTTGGTAGCAGGAGCAGATGCAGCCGGTACCTGGCCGTACACCAGGCCCGAACAGGCCAGCAAAGCAAACAGGAGCTTTCTCATGAATGGCAGTGTATCACCCGCTTTCAGAAGTACCGACTACCAAACTTGATCTGGCTGGTCAGATGCCCAATCGCTCGAAGACGGTCGTCAGGTTCTTCAGATGATAGGTCGGGTCGAAGCAGGCAGATAGCTCCGTGGGATTCAAGTAAGCGGCAATCTCGGGGCTTGCTTCGAGGCGGGCTCGAAAGTCGCCCTCGGGCCGGTTCCAGGCCGTGTGGGCGTTACTTTGCACCAGTTCGTAGGCTTGCTCGCGGGTGGCACCTTTGGCGACCAGGGCGAGGAGCACGCGCTGGCTGAAGACGACACCGCCGTAGAGGTTGAGGTTGCGCTGCATGTTCTCGGGATAGACCGCGAGCTTCTCGATCATCTGGGTGAACTTGACCAGCATGTAGTGCATCAAGATGGCGCTATCGGGCAGGATCACCCGCTCGACAGAGGAGTGGGAGATATCGCGCTCGTGCCAGAGGGGCATGTTTTCGAGGGCCGCAATTGCATTGGCGCGCAGCAGGCGGGCAAGCCCGCTCAGTTGCTCGGAGGTGATCGGGTTGCGCTTGTGGGGCATTGCCGAGGAGCCTTTCTGGCCGGCGGCGAAGTATTCTTCTACTTCGAGCACGTCGGTACGCTGCAAGTTGCGGATCTCGACGCAGAAGCGCTCAATAGATGCCGCGATGAGCGCAAAAGTCTGCACGAATTCGGCGTGCCGGTCGCGGCTGATAACCTGGGTTGAAGCGGTATCAGGCACCAATCCGAGCAGCTCGCAGGCGCGCGCTTCGATTTGCGGGTCCAGGTTGGCGTAGGTGCCGACCGCCCCGGACAGTTTACCGACGGCGATGCGCGGACGCAGGGCCACGAGGCGCTCTTCGTGGCGCGTTAGCTCGGCCAGCCAACCGGCCAGTTTAAAACCAAAGGTGATGGGCTCAGCGTGGATGCCGTGGGTACGCCCGATCATCACCGTGTCGCGGTGCTCTTGTGCCCGCAGGCGCAGAGCAGCAATCAAGTCTTTGAGGCGCAATGCCACCAGGTCGAGAGTCTGCACCAGTTGCAGACCCAGGGCCGTATCGAGCACGTCGGAACTAGTCAACCCGAGGTGAATAAAGCGACCCGCCGGACCGACCTGCTCGTTGAGCGATGTCAGGAAGGCGATGACGTCGTGACGGACTTCAAGCTCGATTTGCTGAATCCGCTCGATATCGAAGCCCGCCTTCTGCCGAATCTCGTGCCACGCTTCATCCGGAATCCGACCCATTTCATTCAGGGCTTCACAGGCAGCCAGTTCGACTTTCAACCAGTTTTGATATTTCTGCTCTTCAGTCCAGAGCTCTCCCATCTCCGGGAGGGTATAGCGCTCGATCACGATGGCGTCCGTTCTACAGGTCTCAGCCCATCAGTCTAACAGCCGCCGGAAAACGGTTTAGAGCGCGATGTCGCAGTTGAGCAACTCTTCGAGCCGGTTACGCATCTGCTCGACATCGAACTCTTCGACGGGCTGACGGTCACAGAAGAAATATTCTTTCAATTCCTGGATGTCGAAGGACCGCTCGTTCAGAGGTTGCATGGCGAAGCCTGAGTAGAAACTTTATGTCTTGCAATAATTCTTAATTTATAGCTGCCCACCAGTCCTGTCAAGGCATTGCGCTTAATATTTCTCCGGCACGCGGCTAGGATGCGGTAGTCGGACCTGGAAGTTGGTGGGTACGTGAAGAAGTCTTTGCACATGGCTGGTTTACTTCTGGCGGTCGTCTCATCTTCAACCGCCTGTACTGCGGCACCGCCACCACCCGACGAACACAATCGGGTACTGGTCGTTCAGAACCTGAACAGCGCTACCTCTCAGTCAATTGCGCGCTACTACTTGAATAAGCGCAAGATCCCGGCTGAGAACCTGTTGAGCATTCGGGTCCCCGACAGTGCGCTCAACGCGGCCAACGAGTCGATTGCGTACCCGCAGTACCAGGAATTAATCGAAGCACCGATTCGCGATTTTGCCCGTGCCCGCTCCAGCCGCTACATCGTGCTCACCAAAGGTGTCCCGCTCCGGGTAAACGACGTACCACGCCCAATCGATACCGACCCCAACTACCGGCAGACCCAATCGGTCGATAGCACCCTCGCGGCCCTCGACTATCGGGGTGCCCCACTTGCCATCCGCCGACCGCCGAACAATGAGGTGCAGGGGGTCGTCACTCCCAACCTTTACTGGCAGCAGCGCTTCCCGTTCGAGCACGCCCATTTTGGCGGCTACCTGGTGACGCGCCTCGACGGCTACCGAGAATCGGAAGTGAGGGGCCTGATCGACCTCGCTGTTGCTCCGCACTCTGTAGGGGGTGGAGTGCTCATCGACCCGAGTGGCAGCAACAACGTCTCAGGTCGCCCACAACCGATTGGCTTTCTCGATATGAGCCGCTGCACTCCGCAGTCGGGAGGCAACTGTCCGGCCAACCCGGCTTACGGCGGTCTGCGGCCCGAGGACTTCAACCAGGATCAACTTGCGCTCGCCGAAGTGCTCAAAAACTTCAAAGACCTGAACGTTCAAGTGGCACCCCCCAATACGTTCCCAACGGGCACTCGGCTCATCGCCTACATCAGTTGGGGCAGCAACGACCCGGCATTCAATCCTTTCAATTACTCGGGGCTGACGTTTCGTCCGGGTGCGATTGCCGAGACGGCCGTCTCCACCGGTGCCCGCACTTTCTTACCGACCCGTGGGGGCCAATCGCTCGTTGCCGACTTGATCCGCCAGGGGGTGACGGGCGTCAAAGGCTACAGCGACGAACCTTTCCTCGACTCGGTGGCTTCGCCCTCGGTGTTGTTGCCGGCCTACCTGTGTGGCGCCAACCTGGCGACCGCTTTTTATAGCGCCTCACGCTTCGTCAACTGGCGTGAAATCGTCGTGGGCGACCCTTTAACTACCCTCGACAGTAGCAGCGAAGCCTGTCAGGCCATCCGGTAACAGCAGATCTGTCGGAGTGGGCATGTTCTTGCTCGTCGCGCCGGGCGTTAATGAGTTCGTCTTACCGGGAGAAGCGATGTGCTGTTGAAGAGCAAAGCGACCGAAGATCTAATCGAGATTACCGACCCTGACGAGTTGGTGAACCCGGTGCAGGAAAGTGTCAAAGGCCGCAACCAGGCCGGGCAGGAAGAGCAAAACACAGAGTCTTACCAGAAGACCGACCTGATATTCCCTTCAGGCGAACCGCTGCCACGCTGCTGGGTGGATGCCGATTACAAGAGCGCCGACCTTTAGGCCAGCGTTGCCTCACCGGGTGGCTCCAACCCGGCTGCTAGACCGACACCGGGGCGCTCGCGACGCCTGTACGTTCGCCGCTGGGGTTAGGGGCGGTGCCGAGGTACTGTTCGAGCACCTTGAGCACCTTCTGCGATTCTGGCGGCTTCGACATCACGTCGTTCGCACCGGAAGCCCTGGCCCGCACGCGATCGATAATACTGGCATTGGCCGTAAGGATGACGATCGGCACCCGCTCGAATAGCTGAATCTTGCGCAGGCGTCTGCAGAACTCGTAGCCGTTGGTGTTGGGCATCACCCAGTCGAGGAAGACAAATTGTGGTCGATGCTGCAACAGCAGGGCGAAAGCGCGGACCGGGTCATCGATGCTGAAGGAGCGATAGCCTGCGGGGGTCAGAATTTCTTCCATCATCTCCCCGACCCAGGGGCTGTCGTCTATGCAGGCAATGAGCGGTGCCACTCCCGCAGGCACGGGCGCCACTGGTTGGCTCACGACCGGTGGTGCTGCAACCACGGGCGGCAGGGGGTCGGGCAGGTCGGTTAGTTCCTGGACGCCGACGCTGCCCTGGTAGATGAGCTTCATCAGCTGGCCTGTGACCGCAGGCAGGGGCTGGCGGAAATGTTGTGCGATATCCCAGAAAGTGTTTTCGCCGGTGAGCAACTGGCTGAGGACGAGAAAAGTTTTGGCTGGGACCTGTTGCTTTAACCGATAAGGGTCACTGATATAAGGTGCAAGGTCAGGCGAGAAGCGCCACAGCAGGTCCTGCAGGTTGCCCAGTCCGGCACTGCGCCATTCCTCCCACAGTTGGGCGGCTCCGGCGAGCGACTGCTCGATATTCATTGCACTCAGCTGTACCTGCAGCGAGCGATCAATCCAGGTGCTTTGCAAGTTGGGCTGCCCGATCATTGCAAACAGCACTTCCTCGATACTCTTGGCTACGACCTGTCTCGCCTGCTGCAGTGTGAGCTTCCCGCTCTCAACTGAGCGCTTGAGCGTCTGCAGTTCCCAGGGCACACCATCAACAGGCATGGCAATCTCAAGCGATGGTATCCGGCCGTGGGCAAGTGCCCGGTGCCAGCGGCGGTTGCGGTGCAGGCCGCCGGTCGCGTAGCAAAGCCGCCCATGAAATAAATAAAGGTGCCACTGCTGCCAGTGCTGGGAACCGTGGGTCACCAGCAGTTCACCGCTTGCGTGTTGTAGTTGAAGTGATGCGAGGGTCAGGGCAATACTGCTCACGAGAGGCGTCTCCTGCAAAATTCTGAGAACTATCTGTGCTGTTCTCAACTCTAAAACAGGGCGGCAGCAGCGATGTGAGGCTGGTGTAGCTTTTTTATAAAGCTTGCAAGTACTCTCGGATCGCTTTTGCAGTGTCTTTTCGGACACCCTATCCCGCCAGATGCCCGCTCGGCACCTCGCTCGAATCACATCCTGCACGCTATTGCACAGAGGCGCTTCCTAACCGGGAAGTCGAACTAATGGAAACTATAAAAGCCAGTCAGGGCATAACTGCAACTGCCTGGACTCGCTTTCGTACCAGCCGGGTAAGGAAGCGAGTTCCACTCCCAGCCAGTCGTGCAGTTTGAGGTCGATGGCCGAGCGCCAGTCCTCCAGATAACCTGCTTCAACCAGGGCTTCGCAGAGGGCGCGCGGGGAGACCCACCAGCGCTGGGCGAGACGCAAAACTGGTACCGGCTCCGTAGGCAGGTAGGCCGCTTTGAGCCGGTTTTGTAACGTCCAGGTGTGCATGGTTGGGACGGTGCGGGCGAATAGATGTACGCATCGCGGGCGGGTAAGGCCCAGTAGCCAGTGCAGGTGCAGCGGTGAAGGCGGCAGGCTCCACAGCAAGAGGTGTTCGTAGGTGACATCGGCCTGGGGCCGGTCGTAGTGTACAGCGGGTGAACTGAGAGTCGGACGCTCGTAGCCGTAGAGCAAGACCGGGGTAGCCTGGGCCGCAATGAATTCATTTAAAAAATGCAGCACGTCTTTTGAGCGGTGGTCGTGCCACTCGATAGGACCGGAAAAAGGCGGAGGCTGAGGGATCTCGATGCGGGCGGGGGCAGCCGGGCGCAAGCCCACCACCTGTAACTCGATGCGCTCCTCACCCTGCCAGTGGTTGGCCTTGACCTGAAAGGCAACATCGATGAATTCCGGCAAGGGCATCCACTCGGCCCCACGCCAGCAGATGGCACGAATTTCGGCTGTGCCGTCGCTGAGGGTCAAGTTGAGGTGGGCGTTCGTCTTGCCCATCGGCTTCTGGCGCAGGACGCGTACGGATGGAGACCAGAAGACCGGCTCGGGGTTACCAAGCCCGCACGGCTGTAAGCGGTCAATTTCTCTGAGGAGTTGGCGGTTTACCTGATCCAGGCTCACCCGCGCATCCACTTCGACTAAAGGCGCGATGTGCTCGGGCTTGAGGACGGACCCGGCAAATTCGACCAGGAGCGCCCGGAATGCGGCAAGGTTGCCGGAGCTTAACGAGAATCCGCCTGCCATCGGGTGACCGCCGAAGCCGTCGAGGACAGCAGCACTGTGCTTGAGGGCCTCGTAGATATGAAATTCGGGGATGCCGCGAGCCGAGCCGCGGGCCTGGGCGCCCTCGATAGCGCAGATAAAGACCGGTGCGCCGTAGCGCTCCTTGAGCCGCGAGGCGACGATGCCGACTACGCCGTGGTGCCAGCCCTCACTGGCGACCAGAAGTACCCGGTCGGATTTGAGGTCGAGGCCACCGGCAATCTCCGCTTCAATCAGCTCCACCGCTTCAAGCTCGATGCGGGCACATAGACCCTGGCGATCCTGGTTTGCCTGTTCGCATTCCCGAGCGCGAGAAGTGGCGATGGCCGGGTCGTCGGTAGTGAGCAATTCAATGACCGCCTGCGGGTCGCCGATGCGGCCGATGGCGTTGATGCGTGGGCCGAGGGCAAAGCCGATCGCTTCCGGCCCGAGGTCGTCGCGGTCGGCAAGGCCACTCACACTGATAAGCGCCTGGATGCCCGGATTGGTCGAGTCGGGGAGCCGGGCAAGACCCTTGAGTACCCAGGCGCGGTTGACGCCCACCAGGGGGGCAAGGTCTGCCACTGTGCCGAGGGTGAACAGTTCGAGCAGGTCGCTCAGATGGGTGCGCTGACCGATGCGCTCTGCCAGGGCACCGGCGAGCAGGTAGGCAACCCCCACCCCAGCTAGATACGCGTAGGGCGAGGTGCGCTGCAACATCTTGGGGTTGAGGATGGCGTCGGCGGGGGGTAGCCGGTCGGGCAGGTCGTGGTGGTCAGTGATGATCACGCGCATTCCGAGTTCGACCGCTCTTGCTACGGGAGCGTAGGCCGAGATGCCGTTATCGACCGTCAAAAGTACGCTCACGCCCGCATCGTAAAATTCTTCGACGATGCGCAGGTTGATGCCGTAGCCCTCGTGCAGGCGGCTTGGAATCGCATAGTCGATTTTGCCGCCAAGCTTGCGTACGGATCGCAAGAGTAGAGCGGTGCTCGTCATCCCGTCGCAGTCGTAGTCGCCGCAGATTGCGATTTGCCGACCCTCGGCGATGGCTTGCTCCAGTAAATCGAGGGCGCGGGCGAGGTCGGTAAATTCGTCCCCCGGTTCAGGCAGTAGCCAGCGCTCGGGCTCAAGAAAACGCTCGGCCAATTCCAGCTCCGTCAGGTTGCGGTTGATGAGCACCTGTGAGATGAGCGGCGAGAGCGCAAAGCGTTAGTCAAGCTCGCGGGCCAGTTCGGAGTTTTCAGGGGCAATGCGCCAGCGCTGGCTCGGAAG
>JANNPH010000172.1:0-53643 GCA_031399965.1 Gloeobacteraceae cyanobacterium SOY_34_metabat_159
CGAACCGGTCGTGGCCGGCAATCGCCTGGAGTACCAGGGCGCTGTCTTCGACTGTGTTGGTGAATGGGCCAATCTGGTCGAGTGAGGACGCAAAAGCGATGAGGCCATAGCGCGAAACAAGCCCGTAAGTCGGCTTGAGGCCGACCACACCGCAAAAAGAGGCGGGCTGGCGAATTGAGCCGCCGGTATCGGAGCCGAGGGAGGCAACTGCCTGGGCCGCCGCGACGGCCGCTGCCGAACCGCCCGAGGATCCGCCCGGTACGCGCTCTAGATCCCAGGGGTTGCGCGTCGGGCCGTAGGCGGAATTCTCGGTCGAAGAACCCATCGCAAATTCGTCGAGGTTGGTCTTGCCGATCAGCACAGCACCCTGGGCTTCGAGCAGGCGGGTGACGGTCGATTCGTAGGGTGGTCGGTAGTTTTCGAGGATTTTAGAAGCGCAGGTGGTTGGGATACCGGCCATGCACATGTTGTCTTTGATGGCGACGGGGATACCAGCGAGTAGCCCCGGTTCTTCACCGCGGGCAATTTTGGCGTCCACCGCCTCGGCCTGGGCGAGGGCACGTTCGGGCGTGAAGCGCAAAAATGCATGGACTTGCGCGTCGAGTCGCTCGGCCTGTTCGATGTAAGCCTTTGCCACTTCGACTGCCGTGCGCTCTTTGCTGACAATTTGCTGCCGCAGTTCCCCGATCGTCGTCATCTTTGTCCCAGTCTTAAACGAACACCTATCGTATCAGGGCTTGCCGCCGGGTCGCGACCGCAGGCTTTCGGTGCGCTAACCTGAGAGCGTCAGTTTTCCTGGCCAATCGCTGTTTCTGAAGCCTATTTTCATGCAGAAGCAAGCTATCGAGCATCGCTGTCCGGTGTGTGGGCAGACCGGGTCCAGAAGACCGGTTGCACAGATGGGCGACAAGTACGTTGCCCTCAAATGCGAACAATGTCAGCTCACCTGCGCCCATCCGATCCCCTCGCTAGAAGAACTGCACAATTTTTACAGCAACTATCACGTCACCCAGGAGACCCCCGAGCGCCTGGAGCGGCTTGTCGGCCTGCACTCGCAAATCCTCGACTACCTGCTGAGCAGGCTTGAGAAACAGGCTCCTACCTTTTTAGACTACGGATTCGGCGTCGGTGCTTTTCTGAAGCTGGTTCACAGCCGCAATCTCGCTGCTTACGGCGTCGAATTCAGTCAGCAAAACTGTGAGCAGATGCGCCAGTACTGTGCAAAAAATCAGGCGCAGATTGCGGTCGTCCAGTTGCCTGAGCAAAGTTTGGATGACCTGCCCTGCCGGCAGTTTGACTGCATCACCCTGTTTCAGGTCGTCGAGCATCTTGCCGACCCGGTTGCACTCTTATCATCGCTCTCTCGCTACCAGGCACGCGGGGGGCTACTTTACATCGAATGCCCGAACCACGACGCTCTCTTTTTGCAAGTCAAAAACAAGATCCGGCACCTGGTCGATAGAACGTCGTACTTCGGCAGCCTCTACCCGCCAGAACATCTGCTCGGCTTCAACCGTCGGTCGCTGCGGGTTTTACTTGAGCAGGCCGGATACGAACTGGTCGATTCTGGCGACTATGCCTTTGCAGACGGGTTTCACCAGCCGGAGACTTCCTTCTGGTACCCGAGTGTTGTAGAGGTGCTCAGTAACCGAACGCTCTGGCAGTTTTACTTTGTCGCCAAGGCCAGTATCGGGCTCATCGATCCCCTGGCTTCCAGGCTTTTTGGCGCAGGCGGGGGGTTGTACGCCCTTGCCCGCAAAGTCGCTTGAGTGATTCGCCTACCGTATCGGTACTGCTGTGAATGGGGACAGTCGGTATCCTGTGCAATAGTCTCCAGATTTTTGGATCCGTGGGCACTGTTTTGAACCGGGAAGCCCGTATGATCGTGAAGCAATTTCACTCGCCGGGGAGGAAACGTGCTTCGCTCCCCATCCCTCAAGAGGTAACGATGGTCCAGGAAAAATTTGCGCCGACAGTCGAGTCCGACCTCGACCGAGCCGAGGCCCTGCTCCTCTACCGCGACTTGACCCTCGGGCGCACCTTCGAGGATATGTGCGCCCAGATGTACTACCGCGGCAAAATGTTCGGCTTCGTCCACCTCTATAACGGGCAGGAAGCCGTCTCCACCGGCGTCATCAAACAACTCAGACCCACCGACTACGTCACTTCTACCTACCGCGACCACGTCCACGCCCTCTCCACCGGACTCTCCCCGCGCTCGGTGATGGCCGAACTCTTCGGCAAGGCGACCGGTTGCTCAAAAGGACGCGGCGGCTCGATGCACCTGTTTAGCGCCGAGCACAACTTCCTGGGCGGCTTTGCCTTCGTCGCCGAGGGTATCCCGGTCGCCGTCGGTGCCGCCTACGCCGCCAAGTACAGGGGCACCGACGCCGTCAGTGTCTGCTTCTTCGGCGACGGTGCCACCAACAACGGCCAGTTTTTCGAGTGCCTCAACATGGCCGCTCTCTGGCAGTTGCCGATTTTGTTTGTCGTCGAGAACAACCTCTGGTCAATTGGCATGCGCCACCACCGCGCCGCTTCGCTCACCGACATCTACAAAAAGGCGGACGCCTTCGGGCTACCGGGGATCAAAGTGGACGGCATGGACGTGCTCGCCGTGCGCTCAGTCGCCAAAGAAGCGATTGCCCGCGCCCGCGCCGGACAGGGACCGACGCTCATCGAGTGCACCACCTACCGTTTTCGCGGTCACTCCCTTGCCGACCCTGACGAACTGCGCGACCCGCAAGAAAAAGAATTCTGGCGCAAGCAGGACCCGATTCCGCGGCTTGCCGCTTTTATCACCGAGCACGAGCTTGCCACCAGCGAAGAGCTGAAAAATATCGAGCGCTCGATTAGAGCGCAAGTCGAGGACGCGGTGCAGTTCGCCGAGGACTCCCCCGAACCGCCCCTCGATGAGTTGTACCGGTTCCAGTTTGCCGAGGACGAATAAGCCTATGCCAGTCAAGTTGTTCTACGAAGCGTTGCACGATGCCCTCGAAGAGGAGATGCGCCGGGACGCCAATGTCTACGTGTTGGGAGAGGATGTCGGCCATTACGGCGGTTCTTACAAAGTCACCAAGGACCTCTATAAAGAGTTTGGCGACCTGCGGGTGCTGGACACGCCGATTTGCGAAAACGCCTTTACCGGCATGGCGGTCGGTTCTGCGATGTGCGGGCTGCGGCCGGTAATCGAAGGGATGAACATGGGCTTTTTGCTGCTGGCCTTCAACCAGATCGCCAACAATGGCGGCATGTTGCGCTACACCAGTGGCGGCCAGTTCAAGATGCCGATGGTCATCCGGGGACCGGGTGGTGTCGGTAAGCAACTGGGGGCAGAGCACTCACAGCGGTTGGAAGGGTACTTCAACAACGTGCCGGGTCTCAAGATCGTGCACACCTCGACGGTGTACAACGCCAAGGGTCTGCTCAAATCAGCCATTCGTGATGACAACCCGGTGCTCTTTTTTGAGCATGTGCTGTTGTACAACCTGAAAGAAGACTTGCCCGAGACGGAGTACCTGCTGCCCCTCGACAAAGCCGAGGTGGTGCAGAGCGGCACGGACATCACGGTTCTCACTTACGGTCGGATGCGGTATCACTGCCTTGAGGCGTTGTCGGTGCTGGCCGAGCGAGAGATCTCAGTGGAGCTTATCGACCTCATCAGTCTGAAGCCTCTGGACCTGGAGACGATTGGGACATCGCTCAAGAAGACGCACCGGGTCTTGATAGTAGAAGAGGACATGAAGAGTGGCGGTGTGGGAGCAGAAGTCGTGGCATCGATTGACGAGCAATACTTCGACTATCTGGATAGCCCGGTACTGCGCTTAGCTGGGAAGGATGTGCCGGTGCCCTACAACGGCCGGATGGAAGCGACGGTCATCCCACAGGCGGCAGATATCGTGAAGGCAGTCGAGGACATGCTCGAACTGCGGGTTTAGCTCCCAGCCCAGGACCGGCATAGCTGTCGGCAACCAAAACAAAAGCAGGGCTCCGGTTCAGAGCCCTGCTTTTGTTTTGGCTAAAGCTGGATAGAGGCTCTAAGCCTCTTTGCCTTCACCGCGCACTTTGAGGATGCCAAACCCGACGGCCATCCCGATCAGCGTCAAAACAAACACAACCCCGGCCACAGTAAAAATTTCGCCAACCATTTTGTTTTCCATGTCGCATGACTCCTGCCCAAGATGACAAAGGTTTGCAAGCTTGCCGACGTTCTGGGGACAAATCTTTACAAAGCATTCGCTCGACAGTCGGTGATGACTCGAAGGATGATGAGCTGAGAGAAAAACTTTACACTCCAGAGCTCCGGATGGATAGTACCGACCGACAACTCATTGCTCCCCACGGTGGAACCCTCATCGACCGTATTGCCACCCCGGCCCAGCGGCAAAAATATCAAGAGCTGCCTTTAAAGCGTGTCCGCCTCGACGAACGCGCCTACTCCGACCTCGAACTGATTGCCATCGGCGGGTTCTCGCCACTCACCGGCTTCATGGGCAGTGCCGACTACGAGGGGGTCGTCGAGCACATGCACCTGACCAATGGCCTTGCCTGGTCGATTCCGGTGACGCTGCCGGTGAGCGCCGAGGTCGCGAGCGGATTTGAGATCGGTGAGACGGTCGGGCTTGAGGATGTGCGGGGACAACTGGTCGGTATTCTCGACGTTGAAGAAAAATTTACCTACGACAAGCAGCGCGAGGCCAGTCAGGTCTACCGCACCACCGACGATGCTCACCCAGGCGTCAAAGTGCTCTACGCTCAGGGGGAAGTTTACCTGGCCGGACCGGTGTTGCTGCTTGCCCGCACCCCACACCCGCTTTTCGCCTCGCGGGTACTCGACCCGGCCGACTCGCGCCAGCAATTTATCGAGAAAGGCTGGCGCACCGTCGTCGGCTTCCAGACCCGCAACCCGATCCACCGCGCCCACGAGTACATTCAAAAGTGCGCGCTCGAAATCGTCGATGGCCTCTTTCTACATCCCCTGGTCGGTGTCACCAAGGGTGACGACGTACCGGCAGACGTGCGGATGCACTGCTACGAAGTCTTGATCGAGAAGTACTACCCACTTGACCGGGTAATCCTCGCCATCAACCCGGCAGCGATGCGCTACGCCGGACCTCGCGAAGCAATCTTTCACGCCCTGGTGCGCAAAAACTACGGCTGCACCCACTTCATCGTCGGGCGCGACCATGCGGGAGTCGGCGACTACTACGGCACTTACGACGCCCAGTACATCTTCAACGAGTTCGAGCCCGGCGAACTGGGCATCACTCCATTGATGTTCGAGCATGCTTTTTATTGCAAGCGCATCGACGGCATGGCAACGGCCAAGACCAGTCCTTCAAGGCCCGAAGAGCGCATCCACCTCTCAGGTACCAAAGTGCGGGCAATGCTGCGCGAAGGCATTATGCCGCCGCCCGAATTCACCCGGCCCGAGGTCGCGCAGATCTTGATCGACGCCATGCGTCCGGTGGCCGGTTAATCGCCTGATTACTGGCGAGTAAGGCTCGGGAAGTACGATTGTGGCAGAGCCAGGTACGAGCAATGACGACTTCCCAACCCATTTATGGTCTTCTGCCGCCGGAGTCATTTCCCAAAAAGCTCCCGGACCACACAGAGCTTCCCGACTCAGACGGGACTTTTGTGAAAAACTTCCAGGAGCACCCGCAAAGCATCGTGCTCACCGACTCGATCAAGCCTCGCCTTGACACTATCCATCCCGATGGTCATTACGCCATCGGCCAGGACTCAGGCGTCTACTGGCGGATTATCGACCCACCCGAACGCGGCGCTGTATCCCCTGACTGGTTCTACGTGCCGGATGTCACTCCGCTCTTTAACGGTCAACCGCGCCGCTCTTATGTAATGTGGCAGGAATTTATTCCACCGCTCATCGTGCTCGAGTTCGTCTCGGGCAATGGGGATGAAGAGCGCGACAGGACGCCCCACGAAGGCAAATTCTGGGTCTACGAGCGGGTCATCCGGCCAGCTTTCTACGGCATTTACGAAGTAAAAAAAGCAGCGGTCGAAGTCTACGAACTGGTTGCCGGACGCTACCGGCTTATGCCCGCGAACACGAGAGGGCACTATCCGATTGCTCCGCTCGGTGTGGAACTGGGGATCTGGCAGGGAAGTTACCTGCACCTGGAGCTGCCCTGGCTGCGCTGGTGGGATGCTGCCGGCAATTTGTTGCTATTGGGCGAAGAGCGCGCTCAGGAGGCTGACGAGCGATGCAAGCAAGCCGAAGCACAGCGTGAGCAGGCCGAGGCGCAACGTGAGCAGGCTGATGCACAGCGTGAGCAAGCTGAAGGACGAGTTGCGCAGGCTGAAGGACGGGCTATGCAAGCAGAGGATCAGTTGGAGCGGCTTGCAGAATATCTGCGCCTCCGGGGCATCGATCCAGGGCAAATTTAAAGGAGCGCCATGCAAAAGGCCGCCTGGAGAATTTCTCCAGGCGGCCTTTTGCTTAAACTGAGCGGGTTCTATTTGCCGTTAAAGTCTTCTTTGCTCGATTTTGTCATCAGTTCGCTCAAGGTCTCAAGCTTCTCACCGATGTTGGAATCGACGCCCTTGGCCGCCTTTTTGGTGGCCTTGGCAAGCTTGCCGAGTACCTTGCCGATCTCTTTGCTGTCCCCTTGCTCTTCTTTGAGGCAACCTTCAAGCTTCTCGAGGTCGCTGACAATGTCCTCAAATTCGGGACCGGCGTCTGCGAGGTCTTTGCGCCAGGTTTCGATGTTGCGGGTCGCCTTACCGACGGCAAAGGCGGTGATCTGATCCTGGAAGGCGCTGATCGTTGTATCGAGTTTGGTCGTAGCCATTAAAAGTGCTCCAAGTAGCGATTACAGGTGTAGAAACATTGGTCCGCGAAAGCAGTGACATACTGGTCGGCCCACGGTTCAGGGAGTGCAATAGCCCTGAAATGTTCCTGCTGAGCCCATTGTGAAGCAGTCTATTTGCCTGACAGTCGCCCGTAGGGCATAAGCTGCCCCTCTGTCCAGGTGAAGACGTTTTCTAGCCGAAGGCTGCATGGCTGCGGGCTAGGACCCATGCGGCCATGGTCATTCCGCACCAGATCTCGCCGCCTGCGACTTTTTTTTCAAAGTCGACAATGCTCACGGCTTCGGCGGTCGTCACCTCGAAGGGGTCGCTGTGAACGAGCGGAGCCAGGTCAAGCTCGCGGCAGAGGAAGACGGTGCACCACTCGCTGGTCAACCCTTTGCATGGATTGAATCCCCCAAGGCTCTGCCAGTGCCTGGCCTGGTAGCCCGTCTCTTCCTGCAGCTCAGTCTGCGCACAAAGGAGCGCTTCCTGGTCGGCCTTCTGACCGCCGCCCGGAAATTCAAGGCTCTCGCGACCGTTGAGATAGCGGTACTGGCGCACGCAAAGCAGGGTCTGCTCGTCGAGAAACGGCACGACCATCACGGCTCCGGGAGTCTGAACGTAGTAATACTGATTGGTCTGCCCGGTCGGTAAGACGTACTCGTCGCGCCGGTAGCTCCAGTAAGGGTTGAGCGCGAGCGTCTCCTGCCGCAAAGTGCGCCAGGGCAAGGACGGTGGATCAGTCGCCATTCGCTCTCTCAATAAAAACAGCGCGGGATTGTACAACCCGCGCTGCCAGCCAACAGTGCATGCGCAATTGTTTCAGTATAACTAGAAAAATCTTTACCGGCATAAGGGCAACCTTTAGAATAGGGCGGCCGACCTACACCTTTGCCACTGAACCTACTCCTCATGATGCGCAAAATACCAGCAAAACCAGGTCTACCTGAGAGACAGCCCGAGCACAAACCGATTCCACAAAACCTCTACGACCAGATCTTGACCAACGTCCCGATCGCCTGCGTGGATGTGGCAATCGTCGCGGAGGGCTCGGTACTGCTAGTCAAGCGCAAAGTGCCGCCGGCGGCCGGTGAATGGTGGGTGCCGGGAGGACGGGTGCTCAAGTACGAGATGATGAAGGATGCCGCCCTCAGAAAAGCGCGCGAGGAAGTCGGCATTGCCTGCAACGTCGGCCCCATCATCCATACAGCCGAGACGATCTTCCCCGACGGCCCCTCCGGCATCCCGGTTCACAGCATCAATAGTTGCTTTTTTCTCTACCCGGTCGAGGCGTTCTCGCCCGTGCTCGACCGCTACCACGAAGAATATTGCTGGGCCCGTACCATTCCTGCCGGGCTACATCCCTACGTGCATAGGTGCCTGGTTGGTGCTGGGCTCGTGCAGTAAGGGCAATCCTTCAATAAAATATCCCGCCCAAGAAAACCTGGTCGGGATTGGTCAGATCACAGTCCGAATCGCTCAGGTCTCCTGACGCTTACCGGCTTGCGGGTCGAGGCGCGGGTCGAGTTCGTCGTTGGCTTCCTCGTGCAGTTCTTGTTGTTTGAGGAACTCTTCTTCACTCAGGCTCGGAGCTTCGGCCGTCCGGGCACCCGGAATACCGAAAGCCTTGGGTGAGATTGTCTCCTGGGCAGCGCCTGTGAAGTCCGTCGGCTCGTTATCATTTACGCTCGGTGCAGCAGTCACCCGCTCCACGTAGTCGCTCCGCTCAGGCAGGCCCTTGGCCTGAATCTGCCCGACTGATTGCGTCTCGACAGAAAGACCGGCCGAGCGCCAGGACGAGAAACCGTCGGTGTAGTCGAACACGCGCTGGTAGCCGGCCGCGTAAAGGCGAGCAGCCGCCTCGGCACTTAAGCCATCACGGTCGGAATAGATGATCAGCTGGCGATCCCCTGCTTGAGCGCCCATCACGGCCGTGATCTCCTTGACGCGCTCTTCGAGCACCTCTATCGGCGCTGCATTGGCACCCTGAATGTGGGCTTCTTTAAAGAACTCGATCGGGCGGACATCGATGATCGTGATCGCCGTCTCACCCCAATCGAGCCGGTTTTTAAGCTCGGTGGTCGTGATGATATTCGGCATCGGCGCGTGAGACATGTCGTAGCTGCCGGTCTCGATGCGCGTCGAGAGCGTCTGCTCGGTAATGCCCCCTTCGGTGGTGAGGATGCCGCGCACGGCCGTCTCCATCGGTTCACCGGCTGCAATACGCTCGGCCGCCTTGCGGTAAAGGCCCTCGGCCAGTTCTTTAAAGCGGGTCATATCTTCTTCAAGCCCTTCATCGAAGCGCTGCTTGACCCAGACTGCCTCGGCAAGGTCGCCAAGTGCGCCCATGGGCGGGTCGTAGCCGATCTGCACGGTCATCTCGGTTGTGCCGGCACCGTCGAGGTCGCTTGCCAGATTGCGCTCGAAGGTAATCGAGCCGCTATTTTCAAAGCCATTAATCGAGCGCCAGGCGATAACCCGGTTGGGGGTGAGAGTCGTGATCTCAGCATCCCACTCCTGCTCGATGCCCATCGCCTTACCGCGCCAATGCTGGAGCAGGCGGTTGTTGGGGTTTGGGGTCACTTCTAAAACGTGACGGAAATACCGGGGGAAGTCCTCGAATTGCGTCCAAAGAGCGTAGGCTAACTCTGGTGGAGCGGCAATCGCGATACTGACCCGGTGGTTACCGTGGGCTGAAACGGTATCGCTTGTACCGATGGCCATACGCACCTCCTGGTGTCTAATTCCACTGGTACCAGCTTTACAAAGCCAAAGCCCGCTTACATCAGCCGCGAGTTAGATAATCCGGTAGCCTTTCAGCCGGGAAGGACCGTACCTCTCAAGAGGGATAACCCAGCCTGCATCACGATTGATTTGTCGGTCTAAATTCAACCGGATGTAGTTGAGCCGACTTGCCTTTAGCAGGACAAGTCGGCTCGTAATAGAACGGCTTAAAATCAGCCTCTGCTCACGCCTTAATTGGCATCCGGGTCAATCCACTCGGTGTGGAAGGTGCCTTCGCGGTCGGTCCGCTCGTAAGTATGGGCACCGAAGTAGTCTCGCTGGGCCTGGGTGAGGTTGAGGGGCGAATCGGCAGTGCGGTAGGCGTCGTAGTAGGCGAGCGAGGCACTGGTGGCGTAGGAAGGAATGCCGAGCTGTACGGCCGTCTGGACGACGTAGCGCCAGCTTTCCTGCCGCTTGAGAATATCACCGGTGAATTCTGGATCGATCAGCAGATTCGGTAGATTCGGATCGCGTAGGAAGGCGTTTTTAATCTTGTCGAGGAAGATGGCCCGAATGATGCAGCCACCCTTCCAGATGCGCGCCAGTTCCGAGAGGTTCAGTTCGTACTTGAACTCGTTTGAGGCGGTACGAAGAAGGGCCATGCCCTGGGCGTAAGAACAGATCTTGGCGCAGTAGAGGGCCTCGCGTACAGCGTTAATGAACTGCTGTTTGTCACCGGTAAACTGCCGATTGGGTCCTTTCAAGATATGAGAAGCGGCGACGCGCTCCTGCTTGTAGGACGAGAGCACCCGTGATTCGACGGCAGCATTGATCGTCGGAATCGGTACACCGATATCGAAGGCGTTTTGAGAGACCCACTTGCCGGTCCCTTTCTGGCCTGCTTTGTCGAGGATGAGATCGACAAGCGGTTTACCGGTCTCATCGTCGATGCGCGTGAAGATATCGGCAGTAATCTCGATGAGAAACGATTGCAACTCGCCCCGGTTCCACTCGGCGAAGATGTCGGCGAGTTCTGCAGCCTCAAGCCCGAGAGTCTGGCGCAACAGGTCATAGGCCTCGGCGATGAGCTGCATATCGCCGTACTCGATGCCGTTGTGGACCATCTTCACGTAATGGCCGGCACTTCTGGGGCCGATGTAGGTGACGCAGGGGCCGTCATCGACCTGGGCTGCTATTTTTTGGAGGATAGGTGCGAGGTCGTCGTAGGCCGTTTTGGGGCCGCCGGGCATCAGGCTCGGGCCTTTGAGGGCTCCTTCTTCGCCACCCGAGACTCCCATGCCGACGAAGCGAAAGCCCAGGCTCTCGACAGCAATTGAGCGCTTTTCGGTGTCAGTAAACAGTGAATTGCCGCCGTCGATGATCACGTCGTCGGGTTCGAGCAGGGGCTTGAGCCCATCGATGACGGCATCGACCGGTGCGCCCGCTTTGACGAGGATGATGATCTTGCGGGGCCGCTCCATGGAGCCGATGAATTCTTCGAGCGTATAGGCCGGCACCATCGGTTTACCTTGGGCGCGCCCTTCGACGAGTTCTGTTGTCTTGACGCCTGTGCGGTTGTAGACGGAGATAGGGAAACCTTTGTTGGCAATATTCAGTGCCAGGTTCTCGCCCATCACCGCGAGGCCGATAAGACCAATGCTCGGTTTTGCCGTTTCCATACCGTTTATTTTTATTTTTCGATCCCAGTCTAGGCAGCAGACCCCCCCGCAGGCGTCACTCTCACAAATTGTTTAATTTTTGCCGACCTCACTGCTATGCAGTACGATGACCTCACGCTGGGGGTGCGGCCGGTCCTCATAGACCTGGTCGCTGAGATCACACCCTTGGAACCTGAACCGGTTCGGACCGGCGTGAGGGAAGCTACTAGGAGTCATCTATGCTGCGTACTGATTGGATTGGGCGTCGGATGGGGCACGCGAACGTTTCGCAAATGCACTATGCCCGTAAAGGCCTGATTACAGAAGAAATGGTCTACGTCGCCCGCCGCGAAAAGCTCGACCCCGAGCTGATTCGCTCGGAAGTGGCGCGGGGCCGACTGATTATCCCGGCCAACATTAACCACCCCAACCTGGAGCCGATGGGTATCGGCATCGCCACCAGTTGCAAAGTCAACGCCAACATCGGCGCTTCGCCGAACGCCTCGCACCTCGACGAGGAAGTGGCAAAGCTCACCCTGGCGGTCAAATACGGGGCTGACACGGTGATGGACCTCTCGACCGGCGGCGGCGACCTCGACTCGATTCGCACGGCAATCATCGGCGCAAGCCCGGTACCCATCGGCACGGTGCCCATCTATCAGGCGCTTGAGTCGGTGCACGGCAACGTCGAAAAGCTGACCCCCGAGCACTTCCTGGATGTGATCGAGAAGCACGCCAAGCAGGGCGTCGATTACATGACCATCCACGCAGGCATCCTCATCGAGCACCTGCCGCTCACCAAGGGCCGGCTCACGGGCATCGTCTCGCGCGGCGGCGGCATCCTGGCGCGCTGGATGCTCGCCCACCACAAACAAAACCCGCTCTACACGCACTTCGACGACATCATCGAGATCTTCAAAAAGTACGACGTCTCCTTCAGCCTCGGTGACTCGCTGCGTCCGGGTTCCCAGCATGACGCCTCCGACACAGCCCAGTTCGCCGAACTGAAGACCCTCGGTGAATTGACGCGCCGGGCCTGGGAGCACGACGTGCAGGTGATGGTTGAAGGCCCTGGCCACGTGCCGATGAACCAGATCGAGATGAACGTGCGTAAGCAGATGCAGGAGTGCTCAGAAGCGCCCTTCTACGTGCTCGGTCCCCTGGTCACCGACATTGCCCCCGGCTACGACCACATCACCTCGGCCATCGGTGCCGCCCTTGCCGGTTGGTATGGTACTGCCATGCTCTGCTACGTCACCCCCAAAGAACACCTGGGTCTGCCGAATGCCGAGGACGTGCGCACGGGTCTTATCGCCTACAAGATTGCTGCCCACGCAGCTGACCTAGCTCGTGGTCGTCCAGGTGCCCGCGACCGCGACGACGCCCTCTCCCGCGCTCGCTACAACTTCGACTGGAACGAGCAATTCGCACTCTCCCTCGACCCCGAACGCGCCCGCGAGTACCACGATGAGACCCTGGCGGCCGACATCTACAAGACAGCCGAGTTCTGCTCGATGTGTGGTCCCAAGTTCTGTCCGATGCAGACCAAGATCGACAGCGATGTCCTGAATGACCTCGAAGCACTACTTAAGCCGCAACCGGTCGCGGCTCAGGAGTAGGCAGCCTGTCAGTGCAGCTCAGCGAAAACGAGCAGGTATTCATGAAAGAGATCTTTCTGCGCAACTGCTTCGTCCTTCCTGAAGAGTAACTAAAAGGGGATGGCCCGCCTCCTCTATCGTCAGTTAGGCATAAGTTGACAAAGGGTAACTTATGACTGGGAGGGCCTTATGCCCCTCGACAAAATCGCGGAAGCGTAGAAGCGTGCCGTAGCATGGTATGTCGCGCCGAGCTGCTGTCGAAAGATTGGGAGTATGGAGAGCCATTCATGGTTAAGTTATCTGGTCTCGCTTGCACAGAGTTGCTTTCTCTCCATGCGCAAGTAGCGGATGAACTCCGTGATCGTGGAATTACACGAACCTCAAACAATCCAACTGGCGACCTTGCCGAGTATCTGTTTTGTAAGGCGTTTGACTGGAATCAGGTCGGCAACTCAAACGCTAATACTGACGCGACCGGCCTTGAGGGGAGACGCTATCAGATTAAGGGTCGCCGTGTAACCAAGCACAACAATTCGAGACAGCTATCAGCAATCCGGGATCTTGAAGGTGCACACTTCGATTTTCTAGCCGGCGTGATTTTCTCGGAGGACTACACTGTGATACGGGCTGCTATTGTTCCACGTCTCGTCGTTTTAGAACGTGCAAAATTCGTGCAGCGGACTAATAGCTATAAGTTCTTTCTTCGTAACGATGTTTGGAGCACTCTCGACGTGCGTGACGTGACAGCAGAACTGCGTGCAGTCAAGTTTTAGCAACTCCTTGCCTCGAAAATAGTCACGCACAACTCCTATCTGAGAAAAGCAGACTGCGAGTCAGATTAGTGTAGGATAGTGATTAAGAACGATTAGGAGTCAATCATGACCGTACCAGAAACCCGCGTCATGACCGCGCATGTCCCACTTCCCTTGGCTGAGCAAGTCGATCAGCTTGCAACTCGTCTTGAGCGTTCGCGAGGCTGGATTGTCAAGCAAGCGCTGTCTGCTTTTGTCGAACTAGAAGAGCGTCGCTACCGTATGACCCTTGAAGGTTTAGCTGACGTTGATGCCGGGCGCACCGTTGATCAGGCCGCCGTTGAGGCGTGGGCAGCCAGTCTTGAGACCGATGCGCCTCTGGCACCGCCATCGTGCGGGTAACGTGGACTGGCAAGTCCCTTGAGGACCTGGAGCGCCTGTATGCTTTTTTGAAACCCGTCAGTCCGCAAGCTGCTGCCAATATTGTCAAGAACCTGACCGCAGGAGCCAAGCGGCTTGAACTGTTTCCTCAAATCGGTACAGCTTTGCCAGAATTTGCCCCACGCGATGTGCGGCGGCTGATTATCGCGGAATATGAAATGCGATATGAGCTGAAGGATGATGCCGTGTTCATCTTGCGCTTATGGCATACCCGTGAAGATCGATGACAAAGTGCCTGTTCGCCTTAGGACTCTCGCATCATTTTGGATTAGCAATCTTTGCTAATTTTGTTACACGCGCTTTTAGAACAGGTAAGTAAATGAGCTACATTTGTTCCTTTTGCGGCCAAGCGCATGAGGGTTTGCCGGACCTCGCTTTCGACCGGCCTGTGTATGCAAGCGATGTACCCGAATCGGAGCGTGAGAAGCGCGTCCAACTCGATTCCGATCTTTGCGTTGTCGATTATGAATACTACTTCGTCCGCGGAATTATCGAGATTCCGGTTCACGGTCAAGATGAGACGTTTGGAATTGGTGCCTGGGCTTCTCAAAGGCGCGAAAACTTTGAGACCTACAGAGAGCACTTCGACACACCGGAAATTGGTCCCTTCTTTGGTTGGCTCTCGAATGATCTTGTTTTTAGGGGCGAGAGCACACTCAACTTGAAGACAATGGTTCATTTTCGAGGCCAGGGTTTGCGGCCTCTAATTGAGTTGGAACCAGCGGATCACGCGCTGGCGGTAGCGCAACAAGACGGTATTTCACTCGATGAAGCGTGGGCGTTGGTACATCGAGCGTACGGTGATCCGGTCATATGACCAACTGCTGCATCTGAAGGCTCAGGCCGTTGCAATGATCCTGTCTCCAGTGGATTCTCAGAGTGCGTCCGGGTCTACTCCCAAAGCCCTCAGCCGAGCTGCCAGGGCAGCAGCACGCTGCTCGGCCCGCTCAGCACGCTGACGCTCTTGTTCGGTGCGTTGACGCTCCTGTTCGATGTCGGTTGAGATCCACCTGCCCTTGGCGTCATACCAGCGCAACCATAGCCGCTCCACCCCTGCAAAGCTTCCCTGCCACAACCCCAGGCCAATCTGCAACGGCTCTATCCACAGGCGCTGCTCCGACAGCTCTTGATACGCTGTTCCTTCTAATCGAAACAGGCGGTAAGTGCTGGCTTCCCGGTTAAAGAGGACGTAGTACGGTACGCGCAGTATGCTCTCGTACACTTCCCACTTAGAGGGCGGTTGCTGGTCGCGCAGAGTCTCCCCCTGGTCTGCCTCCTGGGTGCTGGGTGAGAGCAGTTCAACCACCACGATCGGCGCATAGCTTTCTTGCCACATTACGTAGCTGAGCCGCCCGGCATCGACCAGCCGCGGCACCCCCACTACGGCAAACCAGTCGGGGCGCTTGTAGTAGCGGGTGTTGCGGGAGTCGAAGTACAGATTGAGATCTGAAGCGGTGAAAACCCGATCCGCCGGGTAGGTGGTGGGCTGAAAAGTCTGGCTGAGCAACTGCGGCTGCCAATCATGAAATTCGTCCGGCAAGCCCGGCTCCTCGGGATTCTCGCTCGGCAGATCATACATCGTCGGCAACGGCACCGGCGGCGAGGGAGTGAAAACTGGCTTGTAGGTGGTCACATCGTGCCTCTCAGTTTCTCGAAGCTTTGAAAGGAGCGTCAGTCCACATCACAGAATCTAAGTATCGTAGCTCTGCTACCGGGTCTCAAGGATTCCAGGCGATACATCGAGTGCCGCTGCTAATTGTGAGAGCATTGCTGCTTCCGCCTCGCTGACCTGTTTACCGCCAAAGCCGAGAAAGCCACCAGTCCGGGATGCCTCGGCAACGGCACAAGCTATCTCGTAGACCCACTGCCGGTACTCCTGTTGTTCAACTTCGTCCCGGCTGCGGATCAGGGCAACAGCACGACGACAATATGCGAGGGCCTCATCGATGAAGTGCTCCCGGTCGGCAGGACCTTCCATGCGGTACTGCACCGTGGTTTTACCGGTCTCGATTACCTTTAGTAACCCGGCTTCCCCCAGCCGGCCTAGGACAGCAACAATACCGTCCGCCGAGAGCGAGGCTGCTATCAAGAGATTAGCCGAGTACTGGCTCGCAAGCCGCGCCGGGCTGGTGGCCACAGCATCGAGTTCGTCAAGGTTGGCAAAGCCCGTGGCGTACCAGTCGTCATCGGTATCGGCAAGGCCGACTGCGAGGCCCGCTGCAAGCGGCACCACCTGCAGAAGCTTTTGTTCATCTACATCAAAATCGTCAATTCCGGGCACCCGTCTCTCCTATCTGCACACAGATTCCTTACAGTACTCTGAAGGGGTCTTTCTCAGAGAATTTAGAGAAACGATATCCGCTTCTCATCCTGCTTCTTGATTTGCAAGGTCTTCCCATGAGCCTATTTTGGATTATTAGCCGTAATTGAGAAATAACCTTAATCGCTAAAGAAATGGCCATAGACGAGCTGGATCTGAAAATCATTGAGCGCTTGATGTGCCAGGGGCGGACTACCTGGGCTGAGATCGCGGTCATGCTCGGGCTTTCTTCCCCGGCGGCAGGCGATCGGGTACGGCGGCTGGAGGAGCGCGGTGTGATTCGTGGTTACGTAGCACTGATCGATCCGGCGGCCCTCGGCTGCGATTGGATTGCCCTTGTCGCTGTTACCCTCGAACGGCCGGAGCATCGGGAGCCTTTCTTATTGAAGGTGCGTGCTCTGCCCGAAGTACAGGAGTGCTATCGCGTGGCCGGTGATGACGATTACATTCTGAAAGTTCGCTGTCGCAATGCCCATGATCTGGACCGGGTCGTGAGCGACGAACTGCGCAGCCTGCCCGGTGTTTCGCGGACGCGTTCGACCATCGTGCTTGCGACTGAGAAAGAAACGACGGCTCTACCCCTCGGGCTGAAGGCTCCCTGACCAGGACCGCTCGGACTTGCTATGGCGGTCGGCTCGACCTCAGTTAGCTAATGAACCTCACCGACAAAATCCAGGCAGTCAACTGCCTGATCAGTCAGGGCTGCTTTTGGGTTTACCGGACACTTGAGCACCATCTCCCCCGTGAAATAGCGGCAGCGCGTACACGGAATAGCGTGGTGGCGCTGGATATTCTGGATGCTGCGCCGAGTGCCGATGGCCGTTCGGTAAAACAGGTAGGCAAGCGATACCCAGATAAGACAGGCGAACAGGGTATTGAGCGACAGTTCAAAATGCATAGCAGTCCAGACTTCTGGGGTAAAGTGCGTTCAAGCACATCTAAAAGTTTACCGCTCAGTCATCAGTATGACCCCTCCCGCTAGTCGCACCACCGAGATTAACTTCCCAACACAACCAGCCGTTGCCTCCGTCTATCTGCTGCGCTGTCGAAATGGTGCGCTCTACTGTGGATGGGCAAGCAACCTTGAGGCGCGATTGCAGTTGCACAAAAGTGGGCGCGGAGCACGCTCGGTGCGCATGGCCGGATTCGATTCCCTCGCCTGCGCCTGGCAGGTTGACTCGCGCTCCCAGGCACTCCGGCTCGAAGCGGCGATCAAGCGCCTGACCAAGGCTCAAAAAGAAGTGCTCGTCCATGCACCTGAAACTCTCTCTGCACTCGCCCTCCAACTCAGCATCCCACTTAAGGCTTAGATTTCTTGTAAGACCGGGCGATTTCTGCGGGGGGCTGTGTTAGGCTCTTGCGATGTTTCCGGGAGCTGTCTGCACTTTAGTGAAGCAGCAACCAGAATTGCCCTGTTTTTTTGACCGAAATAGCCTCTGTCGTTGTCGCCTAAGAGAAAAAAGATGCAATACCAAGTTTTTGTTTTGGCGACTCTTGCTGCCTGGTTCCTTGCTCAACCGGCTGCCCTCCAGGCCCAATCAGTGTCCGAGGCACCCAAAGTTGAAGTGAAAGCGGACACAGCTAAGAGCGACGCGAACACCAAATCGAAAGAGACTCAATCCCCGCTCAACAACGGACCTGAGAAACCTTTCAACGATGTCACCAAGGGCTATAAGGCTGTCGAAGGGCTGTTCACGCTCTACGTCAACGAAGAAGAAAACAAAGTGTTGATGGAAGTGCTTCCCGAGCAGCTCGACAAGATTTTTCTCTGCAATGTCACCCTCGAAGCCGGGGACGGGTTGTACTTCGACTCAGGGGCGATGCTCGACAATTTTCCTTTTATTCTCAAGCGCATCGGCAAGCGCGTACAGTTTATTCACAAAAACGTTTACTACCGCACCGAAACCGGCTCATCCCTCGAATCGGCCGTCGAGCGCGGTGTCTCAAGCTCGATTGTCAGTTCCGCCCGGATCGAGAGCAGGCCGCACCCCGAGCGCAAGAGCCTGCTCATCGATGTCTCCAGCCTGTTTTTACAGGACTACGCCGGGGTCGAGACGGCCCTTGCCCGCCGAAAAATCGACTTCCGCTTTGACCGCGGCGAGAGCTACCTCGGTCCGGTCAAATCTTTCGCGCTCAACACTGAAATTGAAGCAGTCCTGCACTTCAAAAACGCCAGGCCAAGGGCGACCGATGCGCGCATCTCCGATGGCCGCAGTATGCAGCACCGCTATCGCTATAGCCTTTCAACCCTGCCGAAAACTGACTACAAGCCGCGCGTCGCCGACGACCGGGTAGGTCACTTTCTAACGCTCTACCAGGACTACACAGACCCGACGAGCGAAACGCCCTACGTGCGCTACATCAATCGCTGGCAACTGGAAAAAGCCGACCCCCAGGCTCCGCTTTCACCTCCCAAGCAGCCGATCGTCTTCTGGCTTGAGAAGACCATTCCCCCCGAGCATCGGCAGGCGGTCAGTGAAGGGGTGACAGCCTGGAACCGGGCCTTCGAGAAGATTGGTATCAAAGACGCGCTGGTCGTCCGCGAGCAGCCCGTCGATGCCGACTGGGATCCGGCCGACGTCCGCTACAACACGATTCGCTGGATCGTCAATCCCGGTAGCAGCTACGCGGTCGGGCCGTCGCGCACCGACCCATTTACAGGCCAGATTTACGATGCGGATATCCGCGTCAGTGCCGATATCGTCCGCTTCTTCGTGCGCGAACGCGAAGAATACGTGCAGCCTCTTACCGCCTTTTCAGAGTCAGCACAGCCAATTTCGCTCTCGCGGCTTCCCCAGAGCCTGCACTGTACCCACGCCGACGGCCTTGCCCAGGAAGCCGCTTTCGGCTTCAATTTGCTCGCAGCTCGCGGCGACATCGAACCAGGTTCGGCCCAGGCAAAGCTCTACGTACACAACGCAATCCGCGACCTGGTCGCCCACGAAGTTGGTCATACCCTCGGGCTGCGCCACAACTTCCGGGCCAGTACCGTGCACACTCCACGCGAACTGCGCGACCGGACCCTGACCAGTAAAGAGGGCGTCTCCGGGTCGGTGATGGACTATAACCCGGTCAACATCGCCCCCAAAGGCCACGCCCAGGGAGACTACTGGAACACAACCCTCGGCGTCTACGATTACTGGGCAATCGAATACGCCTACAAACCGACCTCCAGTGATGAAGTGGGCGAACTGCGCAAGATTGCTTCGCGCTCCTCAGAAGGAAAACTTGCCTACGGTACCGACGAAGATGCTTTCGGTAGCTCACTCCAAGGGGTTGACCCGACTGCCAACCTCTTCGATCTAGGCTCTGACCCGATTGCTTTCTATCGCGAACGCCTCGCCCTCTCAAAAGAATTGCTGACCCTCGCTGAGCGCAAGTTCGACCACAAGGGCGAAGGTTTTCAGAAGATGCGCCGCATCTTCACCCAGGCAATGCGCGCCTACAGTGGTGCAGCCGGGGCGGTACCCAAATTCGTAGGCGGCCTTTACCACCGGCGCGACCATATGGGCGATCCGGGTAAGCGGGTGCCCTTCGAGCCCGTGAGCGCCAAAAAACAACAGGAAGCCCTCGCCTTCCTCAACCAGCAGATCTTCGGCGCAAACGCTTTCAGCTTCGCTCCCAGCCTGGTCAACAAGCTGACGCCCGAGCGCTTCGACGACTTCAACAATTCGCTCTATTACTCGCCGCGCGTCGATTACCCGGTGCATTCTGTCGTGCTCGACATTCAGAAGCGCGCCTTGAACCGGCTCTATAGCCCGATCACTCTCAACCGCCTGCTCGACCTGCCCTTGCATTACAAAAAGGGTCAACCGGCCTTCACCATGGCCGATATGTTCGTCCAGACGCGCAGCAGCATCTGGGAAGAAGTGTTCAAGGCAAAACCCATCAATAGCTTTCGCCGAAACCTGCAGCGCGCCCACCTGGCACAACTGACCAGTCTCGCTGTTCAACCGCGTGAAAGCCACTACTTTGCACCCGGCGGCGATGACCCGGCCGGTTCCATTGCACCTCCCGAGGACGCGATGAGTCTGGCTCGTGCCGACTTGTTGTCTCTCAAGCAGGCAATTGGCAAAGACCTGCTGCAGCCCAAACTCGATACGATGACCCGCGCCCACCTGCAAGAATCGCTGGCGCGCATCGAGACCGCTCTCAGCGCGGAGGCAACCCGTTCATTGCGGGAATGATTCCCACGAACGGTAGGCATCTTGCTGCTGCATTTATCATGCAGATCTGTCTTTTAAATCTCATACCGATACAGGGTTGTCGAATGTCTGTGAACCGATTGCTGCGCCTGATTGTGTTGTTGGCGCTTGTGCTTCTCAGTGCTCCGGCGGTGCACGCTGAGCCAAAATTTTCCTTCGCCACGACACCTGGCCAACTGCCACGCGATGTGTTGCCCGAACACTACGCGATCACCCTCACACCCGACACCAGAGCGCTCACTTTTACCGGCTCTGAGGTGGTTGATATCAAAGTCGTAAAACCGACCCGCACTATCGTGATCAACGCCCTCGACATGCAGATTGCAAGCGCTGCGATTGGTCCGAATAAAGCCAGAGTGCAGCTCGATAGCGACAAACAGACGGCTACCCTCCAGTTCGCCCGCGTGCTGCCGGTCGGTGCCCACAAACTCGCCATCGCCTTTAGCGGCAAGATCACCAGCCGACCCGAGGGGCTTTTCTACACCCGCTATCAGACCGACCGGGGCGAGAAGACGATGCTTGCTACCCAGATGGAGCCGACCGACGCCCGACGGATGTTTCCCGGTTGGGACGAGCCGGTCTACCGCACCAGCTATCAGTTGACCGTCAATGTGCCCGAGGCGCATCTCGCGGTCTCGAATACCCCCATCGAGCGCGAACAAAAACTCGGGCGCGGTCTGAAATCGGTCACCTTCGCCCGCACTCCGCGCATGTCGAGCTACCTGGTGGTGCTCTGTGCCGGTTAACTCGAAGCGCTCACCGACGAAGTGGCGGGCGTCAAGGTGAGCGTCGTCACCACTGCCGGTAAAAAAGAACAGGGCCGCTACGCCCTCGACGTGCTCAAGCAGATCATTCCTTACTTCAACGATTACTTCGGTGTGAAGTATCCGCTGCCCAAGCTCGACATGATTGCCATCCCCGGCGGCTTCGGCGGGGCGATGGAAAACTGGGGCGGCATCACCTACAACGAGCGCATCTTGCTTTTTGACCCCGAACGCTCTTCCCAACAGACGAAAGAAGCGATCTACAGCGTCGTCGCTCACGAAGTCGCCCACCAGTGGTTCGGCGACCTGGTGACGATGGCCTGGTGGGACAACCTCTGGCTCAACGAGGGCTTCGCGTCCTGGATGCAAAACAAGGTCACCGACCACTTCAACCCTGGCTGGCAGGTCTGGGTGCGGGCAAACTCCGAGAAAGAAAGGGCAATGTCCCTCGACGCCCGTAAGACGACTCACCCCATCCAGCAGCCCGCTAAGACACCGGCCGACGCGATGAGTGCCTTCGACGACATCACCTACTTGAAAGGGCAGTCGGTGATCCGCATGTTCGAGACCTACCTCGGCGAAGACGCCTTCCGAACCGGCATCCAGCGCTATATGGCGGCCCACCAGTATTCGAGCACGACGACCGAGGACCTCTGGGAAGCACTCGAACAGGCTTCTGGTCAGCCGATCAAGACCGTTGCCATCGGCTGGACTGAGCAACCGGGGTTCCCGGTTGTGAAAGTGTCGGCCTGCGAGAGCGGCAAGCGTGCCCTTGCTCTAAGCCAGGAGCGCTTTACGCTCAATGACCCCAGAGCGAAGGCGTTGCTGTGGCAGGTACCGGTGAGCGCCGTTCAGCCAGGAACGAGTCCGCCGGCCACTTACTTGCTCACAGGCAAGTCGGGTGAATTGAGCATCGATAGCTGCGCACTCGTCAAGTTGAATGCCGGGGATACCGGCTACTACCGGGTGCAGTACGACCGCGCCGACCTCGAAAAACTGCAAAAACAGTTCCCAAGTCTCGCTACGGCCGACCGCGTCAACTTGCTCGGCGACACCTGGGCTCAGGTCCAGAGCGGGCGGGCTGGGGCACGCGACTATTTAAGCCTGGCAGATAGCGCCCGCAACGATACCAGCCTGCCGGTCTGGGAACAGTTGACTTCGACCTTGCAATCGATAGACCAGTTGCAGGTCGATCAGCCTGGCCGTGAGGCTTTTCAGGCTTACGGTCGGGCGCTCCTCAGGCCCACTTACGAGCGTCTTGGCTGGGAGACCAAACCCGGCGAGCCTGAGAACGATGCGCTCCTGCGCTCGACTGTAATCGAGCTACTTGGTGATTTTAAAGATCCGGAAGTCGTCTCAGAGGCACGCAAGCGCTTCGCCGCCTACCGCTCCTCTCCCCAGTCCCTTCCGCCCAACCTGCGCCCAGCAGTGCTCGGAATCGTCGGACGCTACGCCGATCAGGCCACCTACGACCAGTTGCACGCACTGGGCCGCAAGACGCAGAGCACCGAGGAAAAAAATCTCTTCTACGGAGCGATGGCGAGCGCTCTTGATCCGAAGCTTGCCCGGCAGACCCTCAAAATCGCCTTGGGCGACGAACTTGAACCGGGGCAGGCATCCAACCTGGTACTCAGCGTCGCCAGAAGTGGTGAACACCGCGAACTTGCCTGGACCTTCACCAAGCAGAACCTCAAGCCGCTGCTTGCCAAGCGAGCCACCTTCAACCGTCGAAATTACGTGCCCAACATCGTGTCAGTCTTTGCCGACACCAAGTACGCCGACGAATTGGAGACCTTTGCTAAGGCGAACCTGCCGGCCGACGCCCGTGCCGAGGTCCTCAAAGGTTCCGAGCGCATCCGCTTTCGGGCCGGCCTGAAAGAGCGCGAGCTTTCCAACATCGATAGCTGGGCCTGCAGCCGCACCCAGGCCAGTGGACAGAGAGCGCAGTTTTGCCTCGGCGTGAACTAGGGCATATTCAGTGGGGCTAAGCAGCTAGCTCCACTGGATCGCCAAGCATCTGTAACCCGGACAAGTCAGCCCGGCGACATTCTGTTACATATGCATCTGAAAATTGGTGTCCGTGATAGATTGACCCTAGACGTTTTCAGGCTGTGAGCGTGGCGACCGGGCGCTAAGAGAGTGCCGGGGTTCGGCTTCCAGCCTGAAACGAGCGGCCTCTGTAGACGGGCCGGAGCACTCGGTTGTTTGCCAGGTGCACAAGCTCCCAGTGTTGGCTGGTGGTTGTTTACTCCCAAATGCAGCGTAGAGTGTAGTCCCACGAGCCAACGCTCAGTGGGACTTTTTTCGCGTTTATTCGCGCAGGTCGGCGATGGCGTTGCGGGTGGCGGTAGCGAGCGTCTGGTCGTTGGCACGCGGCAGATAAAAATAGCGGCCCCCGGCCGTGGTCGCGAGTTCCTTGGCAAAGCCGGTCGAGACGAAGCGATTTTCCGTGTCGATCACCAGAAACTTGAAGCCAAGTGCGCGGATACGACCGGCGATTTCGAGCAGTTCACCTTTGATATCGGGTTTTTCATCGCTCGGCGGCTCTCCCCGCGAACGGCTCAGAGGAATATTGCCGCGACCGTCGGTGATGGCAACCATGATCACCTGGCCGACATCGCCTGACTGCTGGGCATTCAACCCGAGGCGGATAGCCTGGGTCAGGGCATGAGCCAGGGGCGAACCGCCGCCACAAGGAAGCGATTCGAGCCGACGGCGGGCCTGGGCAATTGAGCGCGTGGGTGGCAGCAAGACGTCTGCTTTCTCGCCCCGAAAAGGAATGAGGGCAACTTTGTCGCGGTTCTGATAAGCCTCGGTGAGTAGCCGTAAGACGGCACCTTTCGCCGAGCGCATACGGTTAAGGGCCATCGAGCCACTGGCATCGACTACGAAGGTGATGAGCGCCCCGGCTTTGCGGGCAAGGCGCTTGGCGCGCACATCCTGCGGCTCGACAATCACGGTGCGGCCAGGTTGCCGCGCCCGGCGGGCCTGCTGGTAGGGAGCTGCGGCTCTCAACGTGGCATCGACGGCAATGCGCTGCACCCGTCCGCGCGGCAGCATCGGCTTCACATAACGGCCACGCGTCTCAGAATAGATTTTTGTGCGCGCCCCGGCCTTACTCTTGCGGCGAGCCAACTGGGCGAAGTAGAGCAAGTTTGGGTCGAGCAACACCCCTTCTGGATCAAACACAAAGTCTTCCGGCAAGCTCGGGGGTGCTTCCGGCTGGTCTTTCTCTTTTTCTTCTTCCTGGTTCTCGTTCTCCGGCTTTTCTTGTTCCTGGTCGCCGTTTTCAGGCTCGTCGCTTTCTTCCTGCTCGTCGGTCGGAGGCGGTGGTGGCGGTGGCGGTGGTGGCGGTGGCGGCGGTTCGTCCGACTGCACGACGGTCGATCGCGGAATAATCACCAGTTCGACGGCGCGGCGAAGGTCCTCTGCCTCGACAACAATCCGACCGTCGAGGGCACAATGCACCCGTGCCACGCGGGCGGCAAATAGCTCTGCCCGGTGTCCTTCCACCTCGCCGCGTACTGCTTCTTCCACCAGGTAGGCAATCTGTTCGGTGCTGAGGGCAATTTGCGGAAGGCGTTCGCGGGCAAAGGCAATTTGTTCTTGCAGCTGTTCAATCTCGGAGCGGTAGCCACTCAAAAATTGCTCGGGGTGCTGAGCGTAGGCGAGGGCGTTACTGACTGCTTTGAGGCGGTCGCCGAGGCTCAATTCAGTCTCCGCACTTAGGCAAATAGCAATGCGGTCGAGCAGGTGTTCGCGCAGGGCACCCTCGTCGGGGTTGAAAGTGGCAATCAGCACCGGACGGCTGGGGTGGCGAAAGCTCAGTCCTTCGCGCTCGACGATGTTGATGCCGTCGGTCAGGACCGAGAGCAGTAGATCGGCCAGCTGGTTGTCGAGCAGGTTGATTTCGTCAATGTAGAGGATGCCGCGGTGGGCCTCGGCGAGCAGACCCGGCTGGAAGATGGGCTCCCCGGCGCGCATCGACTTTTCAAGATCGACCGTACCCACCAGGCGGTCTTCAGTGGTCCCGAGCGGTACCTGAATAAAGGGCACGGGGCGCATGGTCGGCTTTGGCTTGCGTCGGGCGTAAAGCTTGCGGCATTGGTCGCACCACTCTTCAGGCCGGTCGGGGTGGTCGTTTGCCGGGCAGCCTGCGATCACTTCGATCGGTGGCAGCAGCTGGTGGATGCCACGGGCCATCACCGATTTGGCGGTGCCGCGCCGACCGCTGATGGCGACGCCACCCAGGGTCGGGTCTGTGACCGCGAGCAAGAGCGACAACTTAATTGCTTCCTGGGCGACCACCGCCGTAATCGGGAAAGCAGAGGGGACCGGGTTCATTTTCATCGGGTGAGGCAGGCTTGAATCAGAGGTAAGAGTGTCCGGTTGGCTTCTGGAAAAGTGTAGCGGTCAAGCTGTTCTGGCTCTATCCAGAGCACTTCGTCGCTCGCGAGCGGTTTGGCCTGATTGCTCTCGGTACGGCACAGATAGGCAGTCATCAAAAGTGAGAACTCAGGATAATCATGCTCGATGGTTGCCAGTTCACTACATACTTCCACGTCAAGACCAACTTCCTCTTGCACCTCGCGGCGCACACATTCTTCAGGAGTTTCACCCACCAGGATTTTGCCGCCAGGAAATTCCCAAAGCCCCCCGAGCGCGCCACCGGCCGGTCGGCGGTCGATCAGTACCCGCCCTTCAAACACAATCACACCGACTACGATCCGCTTCAACATGGCTCCAGGGTATCCCAGCCAGAGACCAGTATGAGCGAAGACTGCAGGCCACTGCTACAACCCGCATGGCTAAAAAACCGGGTGCTCTGTCGGAAAGGCTGGTTCAAGAATGAGGAGCCCGTGTGCGGAACCACACACCTGCTGGTCGAATGAGCATGGTAATTTCAGCGATCGAAGCTGGCTAAATTGGTATCGATTCTGATTGTGTCGATCCGTGCCTGCGTACTTATCCCCAAGGAGCATTCGATGAACAAATACCGCTTGTGTGCGGCTGGTGCGATGCTGCTTTTCTGGTCGGGTGCGCTGCCGGCCGAAGCTGTCACCTTCACTGAATCGGGCGACGCCGGACAGAGCCTCGCAACTGCCAACGTCGTTCCGGGTGCGGTCGGCACGGGTGGTACAGATGTCATCTCTGGCAGCATCGCCGAGGCGTTCAACGACGCCGACCTGTTTGCCGTGACGCTTTCAGCCGGTACGACCTTCTCGGCCACCGTCTCCGCTACCGCTACAGGGCTCGATGACTCTCAGCTCTTTTTGTTCAACGCGGCTGGCCTCGGATTGGTTGCCAACGACGATATCAACTCGATTAATTTCTTCTCGACGATTTCTTTTAATATTGCGACGAGCGGTACTTACTATCTGGGCATCTCCGGATTTGACTACGATCCACAAGATGCCGCGAGTTTCATTTTTCCTAACACTGCAACCGGACAGGTTACACCAGTTGCGGGAGCAGGCAGCTTAAGTGGCTGGACGGTGCGCACTCCAGGTCCGGTGAGTTTCGGCGACTACACCATCAGCCTTGCCACGACCCCAATTCCCGAACCCTCCTCAGTGTTGGGCCTGATTGCAGTAGCCGGTCTCGGTGCTGTTGCCCTCCGTCGCAAGCGCGCCCAGAGCTAGCCGCTCCCGGTTTGTAGGGCACGCTGCAGCGTGCCCCTGCTCAGACAGCAGCTATAAAAGGATCAGTAAAGTTTCTGGCGATGGTCCTTCTCCCCACCGACCGGCAAGCAGAATTTGGCGAGGCAAACCCAGTCGAATTGCGCACCCGGTTACTGGCCTGGTATCGGCGCACCGGCCGTGACTTGCCCTGGCGTCACACCCGCGATCCCTACGCTATCTGGGTCTCTGAAATCATGCTTCAGCAAACCCAGGTGAAGACGGCCATTCCTTATTACTGGCGCTGGCTTGCCGCTTTTCCTACAGTCGAAGCCCTGGCTGAGGCTGACTTACAGCAGGTTCTCAAACTCTGGGAAGGACTGGGATACTATGCACGAGCCCGCAACCTGCACACAGCAGCCAGGCAAATCGTAGACAAATACGCAGGTTGCTTTCCAGTGACTTTTGCAGAGGTCAACGCCCTACCCGGCATCGGCCGCTCGACGGCCGGAGCGATCCTGAGCAGTGCTTTTAATCAGTGTCACCCGCTCCTCGATGCCAATGTCAGGCGAGTGCTCAGTCGTCTCTACGCAATCGCAGAACCGCCTCACCGTACTGAGACGCTCTGGAAACGTTCGGCCACCCTGGTTGACCCTGCATTTCCCCACGACTTCAACCAGGCGATCATGGATCTGGGTGCGACTGTCTGTGTTCCGCGCTCACCGCACTGCCTGTTATGTCCCTGGCAGCTACACTGCCATGCCTACCGCTCGGGCGAACCGGAGCGCTTTCCGGTGAAGGCGACCCGCCCGGAGCGTGGCCAACTGAACGGAGTCAGCGTCCTCATCGAGTACCGGGGAGAATTTTTGCTCGTCCGCCGACCCGCCAGTGGGCTGCTTGGCGGTTTGTGGGAGTTTCCTTACCTAGAACTGCCGGACGGCTGCAAGCCTGTAGACTATCTACGCTCAGTATTTCCGGCAATAAAGGTCGGCCGTGCTTACGGCATTGTGACCCACGACTTTACCCACCGCCGGTTGAGTACACAAGTCTACGCAGCCCAGTGGCAGGGGATGGACCGTTCGCTACCCTCCACTTTTGTCGGGCGCGAAGTGGCCTGGGTACAACCCGCAGCGTGGCCGCACTTCCCAATGCCTGGCTTTGTGCACAAAATTATTGCCCTCTGGTCGGGCACAGCACCCCAAATGCAAAAGCGCACGAAGACGGACTCCCTGCGCTTTTTAAATTGATGATGGCGTTTGCCCGGTTTTAAGCGGACCCAAGACCGACGTAGGAGCCGTAGAAGAAGAGACCAAGCAGGGCTACGACGCCCAGACCAGCCATCACGCCAACCATCCAGAGTGGGATTCTATCTGGCATCGCGGTTCTCCTAATTGATGAAGTAGCTAGAGAACAACAAGATTATCACCAACACCAGCACCAGACCCATGTACAGGGAGGTGCGGTTTAGTTCAACGCCTGGGTTTTTCGGATCTTTGCTCACGGTACACCTTGGTGACTATCTCTGAATGAATTGCATCGCAGCCAGAGCGCCCAGGAAGAAGATCGTGGGGACGGCCAGAACGTGGACGGCGATCCAGCGAACGGTGAAGACCGGGTAAGAGACGGGCTGGGGTGCGCCACCGGCAGTAGGACGGTTAGAAGAAGTGGTCATCGCAATCGTTCCTGTGAGGGGTTATTTATTTTTGGTCGATTCGGTGAGTTGCTGCTTCGCGTCGTAGCGCTTGTTCACCATAGGCTTCTTCTGGCCGTCAGAATTGTAATACTCGTCGGGGCGGGGAGTGCCGAATACGTCGTAAGCCAACCCGGTGTAGACGAACAAGAACCCGCTTGAAAACAGGATTGTCAAAGCCGGGATGTGAATAATCCAGTAGCGCGTACTGGTGATGATGTCCGTGAATGGCCTTTCGCCTGTGCTACGTGGTTGCGACGACATAGATAGGATCCTCCCTTGACATAGTGCAATTTAACACAACGATACGGATCATTACGAGCAGATACAACATTCTCATCTTCAAGTTGGCGGGTGCTTGAGCAGGATGCCATTTTGCCCGGTGACGAAACCCTTGTCTTGAAAGAAATAGACATTGAGCAGATTGGTCTTGACGCCGTCGAGGACAGCAGATTTCCAGCTTTTACCGTTGTCTTCGCTCAGTAGAAGAGTACCGTTGCCCCCTGAAACCCAGAGCTTTTTGCCGCCGTCCGAATAGGCCGCATCGAGCAGGCCGATGCCGTTCAAGATGACGGAAGCACCCGGTGTCCAGCTCTTGCCGCCATCACTGGTAAACTGCATCTCGCCGCCCTGGTTGATCATCCAGCCGTTGTTCGCGTCGCCGAAGCCCATGCTCTGAATGCGCCGTGAACTGGAGCGCTCGTAGTTGGTCCATTGCGGTTCGCCGGGAACCCAATGCAAGTAGGATCCGCCCCGCAGGGAGACAACCCAGTAGGAGCCGTCGGCCAGTCGCTGGGCACTGCGAATGCCGCCAGCCGAAGCCGGTGTCATCACGCGCCAGTTTTTGCCGCCGTCGGTTGTCTTGATGACCAGACCCGAATTGAGGACGACCTCCGCCGTACCGGTGGAGAGCGCGGTCACAAACAACGGACTGCCCGGCAACCGCCGGTCAAGGTTGATACCAGTCCAGGTCTTGCCGCTATCGACTGAGTGAAGGAGCACTTTGGGTTCGCCGGAGATCCAGCCTTCCGTGCCATTCAGGCTGACCGAGAGAAACCGGGCACCGGTCGCGAGCTTCAGTGTCCCGGCTTTCCAGGTTTTGCCGCCGTCCTCAGTGCTTAAAATCGTCGATTTACTGCCGACCACCAGGCCGTGGTCGGCGTCTGCAAATGCCACATCGGTGAGGTCAGCTTTGGCGATGCCGGTCGGCACGACCTTCCATTCGACGCGCTCAAGGGGTGGTGCACCGCAACCGGCCAGCAGCGATACCCCGAGCAGGCCTCCTACCAGTTTCAACCGGGCAGTCTTCATCAGTTACCTAGAAAGTAGACACTCATGAACAGAATGAAGCCCAGGAACAAGGCTCCAAAGATCAGCAAGTTTTTGATCTGAGGGTTGAGCGTGTTGACGCCCCAGCCGTAACTGGCGTTTTCCTCAAAGCCCGCGACCGTTCCGACTTTTGGGCCGATGCTCTTGAACCGGCTGATAGTCGATTGGCAAATCGGACATTGCCAGTCCTGAGGAAGGTCCGAGAAGGCAGTACCGGCGGGCACACGGGCATCTCCCTTGGTCGGCTCGTAAATATAGCCGCAAGTACGACACTCGTAGCGGTCGAGTTGGCTCGGGTCCGTAATCTGGGTAGTCATGGCGATTCCAGCGATGGCCAGGCAAGGAGATATAAAGAAAATCTTAAGTCCCCCGCCACTTTAGAGGATAGCCGATCTACCGCCCGGTGGGACGATTTGACGTCGATTGAGGCTGTGCCTACGATTGAGGGAATAACCGACACCCAGACTTCATGCAGCAAGTTTCTCCCTGGCAGGAGCGCATCGAAACCATCGACCGCAAGCTCTCCAATCGCCACATCTTTCTTGATCCGGCTGGTTACTTCCTGGTCTACCTCAACCAGGCGGAAGGACTACTGGTCGTCAAGCACTTCGGCATGATTGTCAACGACCGCGGGCTTGCTGTTGACCCGGAAACAGGCAAGCCCCTATCAGCTAAAGGGGCAGTGAGCACTCCGTTGCTTGCTACCTACACAGCGCGCACGGCAAAAGAGATGTGTATTCAGCTCTTCGAGGCAGAGACGAGCCCGGTCACCCAGTTTTGCCACGCCGCCTACCTGGGGCGCGAGTTGCAGCGAGCCGAGTCGGCCCTGGTGAGTGGCCAAGAGTACGTACAGGATTAGGAAATGCGCTGTCCTCGCTGCGGTGCGTCGCTCCTGGCTCAAATGCGCACCTGCCCCCAGTGCGCCCTCGGCTTACTGGAAGGAGACCGTCCCGGAATCCTGCTTGCCGTCGCCCCCAGGGGCGAGGTGCTCTGCACCCGCTGTAGCTACCGCGAAGACTGCAACCTGCCTGCCTACCCCGAGGCTGAGCGCTGTACCCTCTACCGGGATGAAGCCCTACCGGAAGTGCAGAGTGCCTACCAGCCGCCGATGAGCCGCCGCTTCTGGAGTGTGCCTCTGCTATTTGCCATCTTGTTGCTGATTAGCTGGCTGCTGACCCTGCGCTCTTAACAGTTGAGGTGAGTAGCAGAGCGAATCTTAGAGCGTGCAGTGCAGCGGACGCCTAGATGATGAATCCGCCTTCCTCGCCCTGAATTGCTTGATAGCTGCGGGCATCATAGTAGAGGTCTTCAAGGGTGACAGCATCGAGCGATTGTTCGACGAAGCGGTGTACCCGGTTCCAGAGGGCAAAAGTGACCCAGTCGCCTGCCTCGTCCTCCGAGCGCTCCAGGCTGATGAGGGGTGCTGTACCATCACCCACCGCCCGCAAGATCCCCCCAAGCGAGATCTGCCCTGGTGCCCGAGCCAGCAAGTATCCGCCCTGTACCCCGCGCACCGAACGAACGTAACCGGCCTCGCGCAGAAGGATGAGTATTTGCTCAAGGAAATGTTGCGAAATATTTTGGCGGTGGGCAATTTGTCTGACCGGCTGTGGTTTGTTTCCGCGCTGAATCGCCAGGTCCAGCATGGCTTTCACACTATAATGCCCACGCCGTGTAAGCTTCATAAGGATGATTAACTTTTGTAAAGGACGGGAGATCGGGTTTTGGAACCGGTGTTACATTCAAACGGAAAGCGGAATTTATTGCAAAAGGCTGCGGTCTCATGAGCAAGGTTTATGACTGGTTCCAAGAGCGTCTGGAGATTCAGGCGATCGCGGACGACATCACGAGCAAGTACGTACCCCCGCACGTCAACATCTTCTATTGTCTGGGTGGCGTCACGCTCATCTGTTTTTTGATTCAGTTCGCGACTGGTTTCGCGATGACCTACTACTACAAGCCGACGGTCGCTGAGGCATTCTCCTCAGTCACCTACATCATGAACGAGGTCAACTTCGGCTGGCTGATTCGTTCTATCCATCGCTGGTCAGCTTCGATGATGGTGCTTGCAATGATCTTGCACACCTGCCGGGTCTACCTGACCGGCGGCTTCAAGCGCCCGCGCGAATTGACCTGGGTCACGGGCGTATTGCTCGCCTGCCTGACTGTCAGTTTCGGCGTCACCGGCTACTCGCTTCCCTGGGACCAGGTTGGTTACTGGGCAGTCAGCATCGTGACCGCTACTCCCGGAGCCATACCGGTCGTGGGTCCATTCATCGTCGAATTTCTGCGTGGCGGCACCGGCATCGGTCCGGAGACCCTTACCCGCTTTTACAGTGCTCACACGTTCGTGCTACCGTGGCTCACGGTCGTATTCATGCTGATGCACTTCTTGATGATCCGTAAGCAGGGCATCTCCGGTCCCCTGTAACCACCCCAGATCCGATGGAGAGATTGAAATGCCGCTCAAGCGTCCTGAACTAGATGACCCAGAAGTCCGCGATCTGCTCGAACAGGGTATGGGTCACAACACCTACGGTGAGCCCTTCTGGCCCAACGATATTTTGATTTTCGGCGTCGTCATTTTCGGCACCATCTTTGGAATCATTGCGCTTTCCGTGCTCGATCCGTCGAAGATGGGCGAGCCTGCCGACCCCTTCAACACGCCTTTGCACATTTTGCCTGAGTGGTACTTCTACCCGACCTTCCAGCTCCTGCGCGCCGTCCCCAACAAGTTGCTGGGCGTCGTGCTGATGCTGGCTGTGCCGCTCGGTCTGGCACTAATACCGTTCATTGAGAACGTCAATAAGTTCCAGAACCCGTTTCGCCGCCCGATTGCCACCACGGTTTTCCTGGTGAGCACCGTCATTACCTTCTACCTGGGTGCTGCCGCGATGATCCCGGATGTCGGCAAGTCGCTGACCCTGGGCCTGTTCTAAAAACCAGCCATGTTTGAAATTTGAGGGGTGCGAGCAGTCGCACCCCTTTTTGGTTGGGCTAAAAGCTCTGGCCCAGGCAGATCTGAGCCATAATTAAGAAACGCTTCGCAGTTGACGCCTGCCGCCAGGCAGCTTAACTTAAAAGAAGTTAACAAACTTAACACTTTGTCCGGGAGGATCAGTTCTAGTGAATAAGAACTGGCGGAATGCAGGTCTTTATGTGCTGCTTGCGATCGTGGTCATTTCTCTAGCAAGCGCCTTCTTCAGCGGTCAGCCTCAGGCCCAGCCTGAGCTGCGCTACAGCGACTTTATGCAGTCGGTGCAGCAGGGTGAGGTCAAGCGGGTACTGGTAAATCAGGAAAATTCCAGCGCTCTGGTGACCCTCAAAGACGACACCAACGTGCGCGTCAACTTGCCTCCTAACGATCGCCAATTCTGGAATCTGATGGAGCAGAACAATGTTGACGCCTCGGTCAACCAGCCGAGCAGCAACAATTTCTGGTTCTCGGCCTTGAGTTCGCTCTTCTTCCCGTTGCTTCTTCTGGGCGGCCTGTTCTTCCTGTTGCGCCGTGCTCAGGGCGGCCCCGGCAATCAGGCGATGAACTTTGGCAAGTCGAAGGCGCGCGTGCAGATGGAGCCGCAGACCAAGACAACTTTCAGTGATGTAGCTGGCGTCGAAGAGGCAAAGCTGGAACTGGCCGAGGTCGTGGACTTCCTGAAGAACTCGGACCGCTTCACCGCAGTCGGTGCCAAGATCCCGAAGGGTGTACTCCTCGTCGGTCCTCCCGGTACCGGTAAGACTCTACTGGCCAAGGCCGTCGCCGGTGAGGCAGGCGTCCCGTTCTTCTCGATCTCAGGTTCTGAATTTGTCGAGATGTTTGTCGGCGTCGGCGCTTCCCGCGTCCGTGACCTGTTTGAGCAGGCCAAGAAGAATGCGCCCTGCATCGTGTTTATCGACGAAATCGACGCAGTTGGTCGCCAACGCGGTGCCGGTCTCGGCGGTGGCAACGACGAGCGCGAACAGACCCTCAACCAGTTGCTCGTCGAAATGGACGGCTTCGAGGGCAACACGGGCATCATCATCATTGCCGCTACCAACCGTCCTGACGTCCTGGATGCCGCTCTACTGCGTCCGGGCCGCTTTGACCGCCAGGTCGTAGTCGATCGCCCAGACTTCAAGGGTCGCCTTGAAATCTTAAAGGTTCACGCCCGCGGCAAGACTCTCGGCAAGGACATCGATGTCGAGAAGATTGCCCGCCGTACTCCTGGCTTCACCGGTGCAGATCTTGCCAACTTGCTCAACGAAGCAGCAATCCTGGCTGCTCGCCGCAACCTGACTGAAATCTCGATGGACGAAGTCAACGATGCTGTCGATCGGGTACTGGTCGGTCCTGAGAAGAAGAACCGGCTGATGACCGAGCGCCGCAAGCGTCTGGTCGCTTACCACGAAGTCGGCCACGCCCTGGTCGGTGCTCTGCTTCCCGAGTACGACGCTGTCCAGAAGATCTCGATCATCCCGCGCGGCATGGCCGGTGGCCTCACCTGGTTCGTACCCGATGAAGAGCGCGCCGATTCGGGCCTCTACAGCCGCCTCTACATGGTGAACATGATGGCGGTTGCCCTCGGTGGCCGCATCGCCGAAGAGCTTATCTACGGCGAATCGGAAGTGACCACCGGAGCGTCGAGCGACCTGCAACAGGTGGCCCAGGTTGCCCGCAACATGGTGACCCGCTACGGCATGAGCGACAAGCTTGGGCCGGTCGCTCTCGGCCGCCAGGGTGGCTCGATGTTCTTAGGACGCGACATCATGACCGAGCGCGACTTCTCAGAGCAGACCGCTGCTGTCATCGATGACGAAGTGCGCGGCCTGGTTGACCAGTCCTATCAACTGGCCAAGGGCATCTTGACGAACAACCGTGCCCTGATGGACCGTGTTGCCGATGTGCTCGTACAGAAAGAAACCGTCGATGCGGAAGAGCTCGAACAGCTGATCGAAGCTTCGATGACGGCAAAAGCCTCCTAAAAGCTGAATATCAATAAAACCGAAGAACGTATGGGTACTCTCTACCTGTGCGTTCTTCGGTTTTTTATGCGTAAAGTTCGTGGATGCCTGTTGGGGCTGTTCCTGCTTTTGGCCGGTAGTGCAGCCCAGGCCCAGACCACTCCTGGGGGAGACCGCTGGGACCGTATGCAGCTCAAGCTGATGGTGCGCACACTCGGTAAGGCCAGACAGGTCTGTGCGACGGCGACTGAAAACCGCACGGAGAACGCCGAATCGCTCTGCGCCCAGGCAGCTCAAGAAGAAATCAACTTTAAACAGACCTGCGATCAGCAGATCCAGAACGGTATCACAGCAGCACAGGCAATCTGCAACTCGATGCTTAAACCGAGCTAGATTCGACCCGCGCCAGCACTTCTTGATAGGCTGCTTCGACATCGCCCATGTCAAAGCGGAAGCGGTCTTTGTCGAGTACCCGGTCACCGTCCACCGTCCAGAGGCGACAATTATCGGGACTCAATTCGTCGCCTAGCTGCAATTGACCAGCCGCGTCATAGCCATATTCGAGCTTGAAGTCGATAAGCCGGATGCCACGACTCTGGTAGAACTCTCCTAAAATCTCGTTGACCCGCAAAGCCGAGCGGTGCAAACCGGCAAGCTCCCCGGCGGTGACTATTTTCAGCACCTTGAGGATGTGTTCGTCGTTTAGCAGCGGGTCACCCAGGGCATCATCTTTGAGATAAAACTCAACCAGCGGTTCTGCCAGCACGCTGCCATTGGCGAGGCCCGTGCGCTTTACCAGGCTACCGGCAACGACATTGCGGACGACGACTTCGAGCGGGATCATGCGCAACCGGCGCACCCGCAACTGATTGGAGGCGGGCTGATCGATGAAATGGGTCGGAACACCGGCGCGTTCGAGCAGAATAAACAGCTTTGCTGAGATGCTTGCATTGATCTGGCCTTTATCGGCGATGCTGCCTCTTTTCTGAGCGTTGAAGGCAGTCGCATCGTCTTTGAACTCGGTCAGTACGATTGCCGGGTCAGCAGTTGTATAGAGGATCTTTGCTTTGCCTTCATAGATTTTTTCAGACATCGCCCGAGACCTGTAGGAGAATCTGCGTGCTCACGTTAACATCCTGGCGACTCTTCCAACACCGGCAGTAGTGCTGGAGAAGTGGTGGGGAGCCTGGATAATCGTCTCGCTTGCTGATGGCCAGACGAGGACCATCCGAACACCTATTTGGTATGGTCTATGACAATGTGACCGGCTCCGGCTGTCAGTGCCTTGAATGCTCTTAACCCACTCCTACCATGCCGGCGGATAGACCGGGAGAACACTCCCTGTCTTTTGGGCTAGACGGCTTCCAGATCGGCTCCGTCGATTAAGTAGGCTCCCTGCTTGAAGCGCACAGCCCAGTAGTTGGCGGGACGGCGATCGAGGATCTGACCCTCCTGCCCGACTTCTAGAAAGGCTGAGGAACGCAGCATCGGCATCGCATCAGCAGTTTTGACGTAGGGTGGTACCCGGATCAGGCGCACTTTTTGGGCAATTTCAAGTGCCATGACTTCTCGACCGTACTCAGGTTCTTCACCAGTATAAGTCTCGCCATTTTTCCACAGGTTGTGGAAAACCTGTGCAAAGCTGGCCACGGTCACGAAAGTTATGCTGTTAGGATGCAGCCTTTTAAGTTCCTGGCGACAAGCCTTATCCGCTTCTACCGGTTGTTTATTTCGCCCCTGCGGCCACCCAGCTGCCGCTTTGTACCGAGTTGTTCGCAGTACACGCTCGAGGCGGTCGAGCGCTTTGGGACGGTGCAGGGTCTATGGCTTGGGACGCGGCGTATCTGCCGCTGCCATCCGTGGCATCCGGGCGGCTACGACCCTGTGCCGAATAAAGAGGTGGAGCGTTCGCGGTACAGGTGCGGACGTTAAAATAGATACGCACTAAACTGATCGTTATGACAGTCTCTCGGCAAGATTCGCAGCAAGAAGAACTTCCCGATGCGCCCGACAGCGTAGACGACTTTCCCAACGAAGTCGAGATGACCCTCAGCGAGCACCTTGAAGAGCTGCGCACCCGCATTTTCTGGTCGCTCGGGTCTTTCCTGGTGGGTCTGATCGGCTGCTTCATCTTTGTCACACCCATCGTGCAGTTTCTGCAAAAACCGGCAGGTACGACGGTCAAGTTTATTCAGACAGTGCCGGGCGAGTACTTTTTTGTCTCTTTTAAAGTAGCGGGCTACGGCGGTCTGCTGGTTACAGCACCGATCATCCTCTACCAGATCATGGGCTTTATTCTGCCGGGTCTCACCCGCCGGGAACGCAAATTCTTGCTGCCGATCGTGGCAACTTCGAGCGTCCTGTTTCTGGTTGGTGTCGCCTTCGCCTATACGATTCTGGTGCCGGCTGCGCTTAATTTCTTCATCGGCTACGGTGCTGAGGTCGTCGATCAAAACTGGACAATCGAGCGCTACTTCGACCTGGTCTTTGTAATGCTGCTTAGCACCGGTATCGTCTTCCAGGTACCGATCTTGCAATTATTGCTCGGCCTGACTGGTATCGTCACCTCTGAGCGCATGTTCTCGGTCTGGCGCTACGTGACCCTTTTCTCCGTCGTACTCGGAGCTGTGATCACCCCATCGACCGACCCACTTACCCAGTCGTTTCTGGCTGGAGCTGTCACAATTCTCTATTTTGGTGGAGCCGGAGCGGTACGGTTGCTCGGACGCTAACTCTCTTAGCAGGAGCAAGCGGTGGTCACGCCTTTGGGGGCGTACCTTGTCGATTTGTCCACCCGATTGATGACAGCCCGTCTCAGCAAGGGCGGCTGATCTCATCGGGCAGGAGCGCCTCTTCAACCGGTTGCCAGTTGCGCGAGACTGCCACGATGCCCTCGCGGATGGTAGCGGCAATCTGGTCACGGTGTGTGCTCAGTAGTTGTCGGGCTGTCGCATCAGCCCACCGCCGACTCGTAGCGTAGTGAGCCGGTAGCCGGTTGAGCGCCCAGGCTTCGACATCGGTGCGGTCAATCTGACCGAGCGAGTGGGCTGACAGGGTGGCGGTCTGCGCTTCGTACTCGCTGCTCACCAGGCGCTCCATCACGTTGATGTATTGTTTGCGCCGCTTGCTGGGTAGATTGGAAGGCTCGGCCACTGCTTCCTGGGCAGCCTCGGCCGGATGTCTGGCCCGCAATTGGTGGGCTTTTTGAAAGCACTGGTCCGCTTTTTGGGAGTTTCCAATTTCTGAGTAGACGCGCCCGAGAGCGGAGTAAGCCTCGGCGCTCTCGGGATTGATCTGCAATACCCGCTCAAAGTCAGCGATTGCTCCGCACTTGTCGCTCAGTTCACAGCGGGCCAGGCCCCGGTGATAGGATGCGTCTATGCAGACCGGGTTGAGCCTGAGAGTCTCATTAAAGTCGGAAATAGCACCAAACTTATCTCCCAGTTCGAAGCGCGTCAGTCCCCGGTGCAAAAAAGCATTTGCCTTCCTCGGATTGACCCGGATGGCCTCTGCGTAGTCCCGGCAGGCAGCCTGGGCATGGCCGAGCCGGTGCTGTAAGAGCCCCCGGTTGTAGAAGGCTTCGGCATGATCAGGGTTGAGGCGGAGTACCTGGTCAAACTCGCATATAGCACCGATGAGGTCTCCGTCCAGGGCTTTGGACATGGCCTGGCTGTAGAAATGCTCCCCTACCACAGTTTTTATAAGCCTCACTACCAATTCATTCAGGTTACCCAGCCCGCTCGGTGCTGTCTCCTGGGCCAGGCAGTTGAGATCATTGCTCTCTACCCGGATTTGCCGCTGTTTGAGGCTGGTACCGGTAGACGGCTCCCGGACTCGACGCAATTCTGGCGGCGGATGGTGTCGCCTGCATCTTCAAGCTGGTAACTGGTAACGGTGCGGTCACCACCGCCATAGTCGAGCAGGTCGCCGAACACCTCGCTTTTCACGTCTTTGGTACTGGTACCCGCACCTTTGAGCTTGCTCACGTAGTAGACCGACTGGCTGGGGTAGAGGACGTTGGACGGCTGCTCTTCCAGATTCAATCCCAGCAGTCGCCCGAGTTGGAACATGATCTGTTGGGTGACCTGTTCTGGATGCCACCAGCGCCACCCGCTCTGGAGCAGACCGGCGATCGGGCGCTTGGCCGGAACGCGCAGGATGGTTTGCCCGCTGGTGTCATCGACTAAGTATGTACTGTAGTCTGGGTAGTCCTCGAATACCTCAACGACGACATCTGCTGCTTTCGGGTCCTCGGCCAGGATAAGCGGCGCAGGCAGCTTGCCCCCGGCGTAACCGACGACCATCGCGTTCCACTTGAGCAAGCCCTGGCGCAGGGCCTGCACCGAGGTCGGGGGCATCTGCTCGGAGTTGTCCTGGAGCAAGCCGGGTAGGTAGACCCTGAGTGGATAACATCTGGCGATGCGCGCACCGGCTCGCGCCCGGAGCGTAAATTCCACCTGACCGACCGGTATGCCGCTCACCACTGTTCGCCTGAGAGCGGCCTCGACGCTGCGCTTTGTCTCATCAAGTGCCTGCACCTCGGCTAGAGCGACCGGGCCATCGAGACCAATTTGTGCCTCGACCAGGCGACCATTTGCCTGGACGTTAACTTTGACGTTGACGATGGCATCCACTTTGATGCTGGGCAATTTCCACTGGGCGAGGACTGCTGAGCGCACCCGGACTGAACCTGGCACCTCGTCCGCCCCGGCTGCAAGCGGCACGATGAGACTCAGCAGACACCCAGCATAGAGACCAATCGCTCTAAGGCGCATATCAAGACTCCTGCCCCAGAACATCAGGGCGTTGCGTCAACCACTGCAATTGTAGGCAGTGGCAAGACATCAGTACAGCAGATATTATCCGGTCGGGTTCAGTTCGGGGCGGTTTGCCCGTAAACCTGAGCCGCAGGTGCGCGTGCGCACCAGGTCGCCCGCGTCTTCGAGCTGGTAATTGGTGAGCGTGCGGTCGCCGCCGCCATAGTCGAGCGGGTCGCCAGGAGTGACATCGAAGGAGACGCCGGTGCGACCGCCGATACCGACGCTGCCCAGGGTGGCCGAGCGGGCCGACTCAATCTGCGGGGCGCGCGTACCGGCAACATCCGTGCTGCTCTGCACAAAGTAGAGAGATTGACTGGGCCAGAGGACGTTGGTCGGCACCTCCGACAACCCCAGCCCGAGTACCCGCCCAAGTTGAAACATTGTCTGCTGGGTGATCTGCTCGGGATGCCACCAGCGCAGGCTACTGCCGAACAACACGGCGAGCGGGCGCTTGAGCGGAATGCGCAGGGTGGTCCGGCCGGTCTGCTCGTCCACCAGGTAGCTGCTGAAGTCGGTGTAGTCCTCGAAGGCCTCGATCACGATGTCCGCCAGTTCGCGTCTGTCGGTGAGCACGAACGGATCCAAGACACTGCCTTTGTGATAGCCGACGAGGGCGGCGTTCCACTTGAGCACACCCTGCTGCATCCCGCGCACCGCCGCTTCAGGAATGCCCGCAGCACCGGGTGTCACGGTCGTCGGTACATAAATCTTGAGTGGAAAACAGCCCGGTACGCGCGGACCGGACCGGGCACGCAGGCTAAATTCGACCGGTCCGGGGGCAAGCGCGATGCGCGTCTGCCCAAGGGCTGCTTCGACGCTTGTGCGGGCTGCCTCGCGGTCCTCGGGGTTCAGCGTTTCGACACTAATCTCATCTGCTTGCAGATTGCCCGCCGTCCCGACTACCGCCTTGACGCGCACCAGGGCGTCGGCCTTCAGGCTCGGTAGACGCCACTGCTGCTCAACGGCACGGCGCGTATCGAGGCTGCGCGCGACCTCAAGGCTCGGGGGGGTGGACTGTGCTCCGAGCGGAGCGGCGGCAAAGATGACCGCCAGGACCGGAAGAAGTAGCCTGCTCAGCATGGAGCTACTGTAGCAATTCCTACAACTTTGTAAAGACCTGGGTCGTGAAAGTGCCGTGCAGACTGTAAGGAATGTGGTGCTTGAGCTTGAGCCGGGCGACGCATGTGAGGTCTGTGGCTGTGAGCACGACGATTTCGCTTTTGTGCTGTTCGCTGTCGTAGACCTGGCACAAAAGCCAGCCGTCGTCTTCTACTTCAGAACCGGGCCGGGGCACGAAGACCGGTTCGCTCACGAAGCCGCGCGGCGCGAAGCTGTGCAGTTGTTCTTCACCCGTCTCGACGTCGAGCTTGAGAATAGCCTGCAGAGGCGCGTTGCTGCCCCGCGCATGGGTGGCGGCGAGAAAAGCGTAGCGATAAGGCCGCCCGACCCGGCTCGGGTGGACCTGTGGAAATTCGGCTGAATGCTTGAGCAGTGGCCGCGCCGAGACACTGCCGCTTGCCGGATCCACTTCAGTACGCCAGACCCAGCCCTCGGGTAGGGAGGTAAAGTCGGTCTCGCGAAAATCGCGGTCTTCCTGGGTGGTGATGTATTTCTCGTAGCGCAGACTGTCGATCACGACCTTGCCCTCGCGCTCGAAGGCGTTGACGTGGTGGAAGACAAAGAAAGGCTCGGTCTCGATCGTGCGGATCTCGCCCCCGGCTCTCGGCACCAGCAGGATGCGGGTCGGCTGTCCCGGTGCAAGACGCAGGCACTCACCCGCCGCCTTGAAGCCGAAGACGAAAGGTAGTGGGTCGAGGGCCATCGGGTTTTGAAAAAAGATCCAGTAGTTTTCTGTGAAGACGAAGTCATGAATGAAGGCAAAACCCGGCACAGCCTGAGTGCTCTCGATTTGCACCTGTCCGTCACTTTTGAGGCGATAGATATAGAGCTTCGTCTCCAGGCCGGTACGCACCCCAAAGCTCAGCAAATCACCGGTCTCCGGATCAAGACGCGGGTGCGCCGAGAACGGCAGACTATCGGTCAGGACGCCCCCCAGGTCATCGAGGCCAATCGTCTCCAGAGTGGCCGGGTCGAGGCTGTGGGGAGGGGCAGCTTCCCAGAGGGCAAGGAGCCGGCCGCCGTAGTGGATCACACTGGTATTGGCGACGTTCTTGAAAGAAAAGTCGAAGGCGTTGTTCCAGAACCCGCCTGGCTTGAGGGTCGCGAAGACGTTCTTCATTAAGATGCGCCCCGCTTGCGATTCTTTGACGAACCCCTCGGTACGCACGTAGCGATTTTGAAAGTGGGCCTTGCCCCCGGCAAATTGCACCGCCGTGATCATCCCGTCGCCATCGAAGGGGTGCTTGTAAGCTTCGCCACCCCGCTCAAAGCGTCCCGGCCCGTTGCGAAAGAGCGTGCCCGAGAGTTCCAGAGGCAGGCTGCCTTCCACCTCATCGATTGCGTAGTTGTATTCCGCGTCGAGGGTTGCGTAGCCTTTTGCCCAATCGGCAAGTTGATAGGCCGGTGCCGAGTTGCGGGTAGCAGTCATGATGCCGTATCTCGAATGTTTCTAAAGCTTAACAAGGCCAGCTAAGAAACACCCCCGAGCACCACGAGCGGTTGCAGTTGCCCGGCTTCTGAGCTGGCTACCCCGAGAAAGTGACCGGCAGACCAGACCTGTGCATATTCACTCCCGGTAGTCCCCGGCACTTTCTGGCCCTGCCGCCAGCGTCCGGCATCTACTTCGTCGAGCTGTACTACCGATAGATGGGCCAGAGCCTCAGCAGGCCCAACCAGCGCAAGCCTGCCTGCCTGCAGTCGCTCCCCTACAGTGTCGAGGGTGAGGCTGTCTTCGAGGGCCAACTGGCCGCTGCGGGTGCGCACGAGCCGGGCGAGGGTCGCGCCACACCCGAGGGCCACCCCCAGGTCGCGGGCAATCGAACGAATATAGGTGCCGGCCGAGCAGTCCACTTCAAAAGTGACTTCAGCCGCCGGACCCGGTTGCCAGGCCACGACTGCGAGCCTGAAAACCTGCACAGTCCGGCTTGGAATATCGGCCAGGTCCGGGGCCTCCCCGCTGCGGGCAAGCTCGTAGAGTCTTCGTCCCCCCTGGCGAATAGCGCTGTAGTGCGGCGGCGTCTGCACGAGCGTGCCCTGAAAGTGGGAAAGCTTTGCCTGCACCGCCTCGAAGCTGACCGTCGAGGTGTCCTGTACCTCCAGGACTGCCCCTTCGAGGTCGTCTGTGTCGGTGGCTGTCCCGAGCCGGACGGTGGCTCTGTAGGCTTTATCGCTCTCTAGAAAGCGCAACAGCCGGGTCATCCCGCCCACCGCCACCGGCAATACTCCGGTCGCCGCCGGGTCGAGGGTACCGCCATGACCGATGCGCCGCTCGCCCAGTAGACGGCGCAGGACGGCGATGCAATCGTGGGAAGTCATGCCCGGATCTTTGTGTAGATTGATGAAGCCTTCCCAGTTTGAGGGCCGGCGACGCTTGGCCATTTTCAGAGGTCTCCGCTTCTTTCCAAGGTAGTACCGGCGGGTCTTTCCGTGGGCATAAAACTTTATTGCTCAATAGAAAGAGGTGCTTTAAAATGTGAAGCTATTGCAACCATTTGCAATATTTACAGCTTTTGTACCCACTGGCTCTTACCTGCGGGAAGGATGATTCGACCATGAGGCACTCAGTACTTATCTCGGGGCTGACCGCACTCAGCATTGTCGCGTTGACCGGATGTGCCTCAGACCGCACACCCGGTGCCTCGTCGACTGAGTTTGGTTATGCCATCCAGTGCAAGAAGCCGGAAGGGGACCGGACCCCCCTTTCACTCAAGACCGGTGAAGTCCGCCAGGCCTACGACCTGTGCCTGCAGCCCGAGAAAATCTCCTACGAAGGTCGCCCGACCAAGATCATCTGGGGACAGACCGCACCGCTCGGTCCGGTGATTGCAGAACTGGCTCGCGACGAAGCAGGCAAGCCCAAAATCGAAGTCACCGGCGGACGCAATACCTATCAGTTGACCCTGCAGTCGGGTTCTGAGCGGATTGCCTTCAACTTCAGCGCAAGCGGCATGGAAGCGGAGTCTCCCATCGTGCGCGATGTCGTCGATACCTCGACTGACTTCAAGGGCGAACTGGTAGTCCCTTCACTGCGCGGGCTCGGCTATACCGATTCGCGTGGTCGCGGTTCTGATGCCGGCTACGACACGTCTCAGGGTACCTACGTCGGTAGCGAGAAGTACGACAAGGCCACTGAAGAGTCTCGCGACCGCAAGACCGGCTCCGGTGAGATTCAGCTCAGCATCGAGAGCGTCAACTCGCAGACCGGCGAAATTGCCGGTACCTTTAAGAGCAGGCAAGATTCAGGTGTCGCCGTGATTACAGGCGAGCTTGACGTCGAGGGACGCTTCATCGGGACCTTCAAGCCCAAGAAAGAAAGCTAGGCCATTGCCCCTGGGCATACTGGAGGACGCAAAGAGGAGCCGCAAGGCTCCTTTTTACTTGCTGTACCAACCGGCGTATGATCGGAAAGCACACCACGGAGAAGACCATTGCCCTCAGCGCAGATGACCGGTATTGGTGGAGCGTTGCCCGCGCAAATTTTGACCAACGAACACCTTGCCGATCTAGTCAATACCTCCGATGAGTGGATAGCGACGCGCACGGGCATTCGTTCCCGGCACCTGTTGCGGCCCGGTGAATCGGTGACTCCCCTGGCAGTGCAGGCAGCAGCGGCGGCCCTTGCCCGCGCCGGTCGCTCGGCCCTCGATGTCGATCTCTTAATTCTTGCCACCTCGACCCCCGAGGATCTGTTTGGTGGTGCGTCGCGGGTCCAGCGCGAGTTGGGGGCTGTGCGCGCTACCGCCTTTGACCTGACGGCCGCCTGTTCGGGGTTTATCTTTGGCATCTCGACTGCCACCGCCTTCATCGAGGCAGGTCGCTACAAATCGGTGCTCGTCATTGGCGCTGAGGCCCTCTCGCGCTGGACCAACTGGACTGACCGCACAACCTGTGTGCTCTTCGGCGACGGGGCAGGGGCGGTGCTTTTAGAGGCCGGGACCGAGGCCGGTATTATTGGGTTTGAGCTGCGTACCGACGGGGCAGGGGCTGATCACCTGGCGATTCAGGGCACCAGTGAACCTGTACCGCTCGTCGGCGAACTGGCAGCTGCGCGGGCAGCCTATTCTTCCATTACAATGAACGGTCGAGAAGTCTACCGCTTCGCCGTCGAGGCCGTTCCCGCCCTGATCGAGAAAACCCTTGCCCAGCATGGCGTCGCTGCCGATGCTATCAAGGGCTACTTTCTTCACCAGGCCAATCAGCGCATCCTGGATGCAGTTGCCCACCGTTTACAGATTCCTGTCGAGCGTGTGGCAAGCAACGTCGCCCAGTATGGCAACACCTCGAGTGCCTCGGTGCCGCTGGTGCTAGAAGAGTGGGTTCAGGACGGGCGCGTGCAGCCGGGAGACCTGGTGGTGCTGGCCGGTTTCGGAGCAGGTTTGAGTTGGGGAGTGGTGCTTGCGCGTTGGGGGCGTCTGGCGTAGGGCAATCTACCCCGGACCCACTGAAGGGACACAGTAAAAAGCGATAATAGATCTGCCGACTTGAGGCAAGTACAAACTTTTTGGCGCGCGGTGTCTTCTAATGAGTAGTTCGCTCAGCGTCGATGACTTACGTTCCGGCTTCAGCAAGTTGCCGGTGTGGAAACCGCTATTCGGCTGGCCGCTGCCCTTTCTGGTCGCCGTGCTGCTGTTGACTGTGGTCCTGGGCCTGCGCTTTTACAATGAGCCGCAGCTGAGTGTCGGCACGCGCGTCGATCGGACGCTGATTGCCCCGCGCACCGCCGAGGTGGTCGATTGGGAAGAGACCCAAAAAGCGCAAATCTCTGCCCGCACCGGCGCTGTCCAGGTATTCGCGCTCGAACCACAGATGGACGACCAGGTGCTCCGCCGCCTCGAAGACCTGCTGACCGAGGGTAATCAGGTGCTTGGCACGGCAGGCAATCTTCCTTATGTCAGCACTGGTGTGCTCTCAACTGCCACTCAAGCTACCCTGCGTGCGCTTCCCCAGACTGAGTGGCAAAAGATCAAGCAGCTCGCTATTTCTAATCAGCCGCAGCTTGCAGACCTGTCACCGGGCGAACGCTCACTTGTGCTTGCCCTCAGCAAGCGACGAGCGGCGAACGACCTGGATAATCTCTTGATCCGCATCGAGCGGGTACGGCAGTCTTATCTGCTGGCGGTGGCGCGCAACCGCACCGCACCGGTTGTCTATCAGGAACGCCTGCTCAACTTGACCACGGCTCAATGGCGACAGGTGAGTGCCGAGGCGCGGCAGGTAACCCGACGTCTACTCGCCATGGGCATCGTGCCCGGCCTGCCCCAGCAGATCCGCCAGCAGGGTGTGGTGGCCCAGTTATCGAGTAGCCTGAGCGCTGTCGAGCGACAGATCGTAATCGACCTGGTGCTCTCGGTCATCCAGGCAAACTTGAGTATCGACCGGCTTGAGACCCTGCGCGAGGCCGAGCGCAATGCTCAGAGCATCCAGCCTATCCAGATTCATATCGAGGCGGGGCAGGTGCTGTTGCGCCAGGGCGATGTTGTGACGCCGCGCTGGTTTGAGATACTCGACCAGCTACACATGACCCAGCGCGGCATTAACTGGCTGGAACTGGGACTACTCGTTCTTCTAGAGGCCACCGGTCTCCAGGTACTGCTCTGGCGGGAGGGCAAGCGCGGCAAGTGCTGTCTGCGTACCACGGACCGTCTACTGACGCTGATTATCGTGCTCTGGACTGCCGGGATTGGCGTCATCATCGGCAACAGTTGGGGATGGGGGGGCTTTTTACCCTTCATTACGACAGGGCTTTTGCTGGGCAACTTCTACGGCTCAAGGCGCGGGGTGGGGGTATTGCTGGCACTCGCTTTGCCCTTCTGGTACGGCCTGAAGCTGCCTTTTGCAATCTTTTTGCCGGTATTGGCCGGGGGCCTGATTGCTGCCTGGCTGGTAGGTCGCCTGCGTTCGCGCGAGGAAGTGGCCCTACTCGGGATCCTCGCAGCTCTTACCCAGGGGGCAGTCTACGCAGTGCTCACGGTTCTCTTTACCCAGGGCTACGACTGGCGTCAGCTTGCCATCCAGACTTTGCAGATGGCCGGGGGTGGCCTGGTTTGCTCGATTGTCGCCCTCGGAGCAAGTCCTTATCTTGAGCGGCTCTTCGATGTCGTGACGCCCGTCCGCCTTTCAGAACTCGCCAACCCGAACCGCTCGCTCCTCAAGCGCCTGGCAACCGAGGCCCCCGGTACTTTTCAGCACACGATGTTTGTTGCCAACCTGGCCGAGGCGGCGGCTCAGTGTTTGGGAGACAATGCCGACCTGGTGCGGGCCGGGACGCTCTACCACGACATCGGCAAGATGGTCCGGGCGCGCTACTTCATCGAGAACCAGATGGGCATGAACAACCCGCACGTTCAGCTCGATGACCCCTGGCGCTCGGCGGCAATCATTCGCGATCACGTCAGCGACGGACTCAAACTGGCGCGCAAGTACGGCCTCCCAAAAGTAATCCAGGATTTCATCCCTGAACACCAGGGGACGATCCAGATTGCTTACTTCTATCACCAGGCCTGCCAGCAGGCGGGACCGGAAAATGTCCGCGACGAAGACTTTCGCTATGCAGGTCCGGCCCCCCAGTCGCGGGAGACCGGCCTGGTGATGCTGGCGGACGCCTGTGAAGCGGCCCTGCGCTCACTGCGCGATGTAACTGAGAGCGAAGCGGTCGCGCTGGTGCAGCGCATTCTCTGTGCACGCTGGCGTGAGGGTCAACTCGTTGATTCGGGGCTGCGCGAAGAAGAGTTGCCCCAGATCAGCCGCGTGTTCGTCAAAGTCTGGAGGGAGCAGAACCATCAGCGCATCCGCTACCCGGCCCCCGCCTGCACAACCGCCGAATTCCAGCCCACCCGTCGCTAAACCCCTTTGTGGTAGGCTGGTAAAGCATCGGGATGTAGCGCAGCTTGGTAGCGCGCTTCGTTCGGGACGAAGAGGTCGCAGGTTCGAATCCTGTCATCCCGATAGCACCGCAAACCCTCCCCGCCGAGGGTTTTGTTGTTTTTAGCTTTGAGAATTTGGGTAAGTTAGCACTTGCACCGTAGGGTGAACGATGCGATATTCTGCGAATAGTCGTGATTTTTAAGCCTTAAGGATAAGTGGTTCCCATCCTCAGCAACTTCGCTCAGCTCGGGGAGCATAATGAACAACTCCTTCGCCTAGGCTTGCTCGCGGAACGGTATTTCCCTGAAGACCCGAACACTGCGTTGCTCAAGCTGCGTCAGTTGACAGAATTGCTCGCGCAGCAAGTTGCAACCCGAGTCGGCTTATATATCTCGTCCGAGGAAGCGCAGTACGACCTCATTCGTCGGCTGCAAGACCAGGGTATTATCTCGCGCGAGATTGCTCAGCTTTTCGGTGAGGTCAGGCGGGCGGGCAATGCTGCAAACCATGCCCTGACAGGAGATCATCGAGCAGCGCTCACAGCGTTGAAAGTCACCTGGCAACTCGGCGTCTGGTTTCATCGCACCTTCAAAAATCCTGCCTATAAGTCCGGTGCTTTCATCCCACCAAAAGCACCCGCGAAAGAATCTGACGAGTTACGCATTGAGCTTGCACGCCTTACTAAAGAACTCGCAGAGTATCGAGCTGCACACCACGAAACTGCACAGCAGCTTGAGTCTACCGAAGCCAAACTTCGGGAGGCCAAAGATGAACAAGCTTTCTGGGAGCAGTTGGCAGAGGAGGCAGAGACCGCTAAAGCCTTGCTTGCTCAACAACTAGCAACCCAGCAAGCGCTAGCGCAGACCCAGCCCAAGTCGGTTATCTCAGGCTTTGTTGCAGCAGCTAACACGGCTGCCGCTGCCGTTCGTCTCGATGAAGCTGAGACTCGCAAACTGATTGACCAGCAATTACGCGATGCCGGGTGGGAGGCGGACTCTGTAACCCAGCGCTACGCCAACGGCGTGCGCCCCCAGAAGGGCAAGAACCAGGCGATTGCCGAGTGGCCTACTATCAGCGGTCCCGCCGACTATGTTCTCTTCGTCGGTCTCACACCAATGGCGGCAGTGGAGGCCAAGCGCAAAAATACCGATGTGTCTGGTGCCTTGCAGCAGGCTAAGCGCTACAGCCGTGGTTTCTCTCCAAGCAGTGAAACGGCGATGCACCCGCACAACTGGGGTGCTGTCAATGAGTACCGCTTGCCCTTCATCTTCTCTTCCAACGGACGTCCCTACCTACGTCAACTCGCTACGAAGAGCGGCGTCTGGTTTTGTGATGTGCGGCAGCCTGACAACCTTGGTCACGCGCTGGACGGCTGGTATACGCCGGAGGGACTGAGTGCTCTACTTAAGCGCGATATACAGCGTGCTCACGAACAACTTGCGAGAGAACCGTTTGCCTATGGCTTCTCGCTACGTCCATATCAAGTAGCCGCGATTCAGGCTATCGAAGCCGCCATAGCTGAGGGCAAGCGTGAGATGTTACTCGCCATGGCAACCGGAACCGGGAAAACCAAGACTTGCGTGGCGCTAATTTACCGATTGCTCAAGGCTCAGAGATTCCGGCGTGTACTTTTTCTGGTCGATCGCTCCGCACTCGGTGAGCAGGCTGTCAATGCTTTCAAAGACACCCGAATGGAGAGCCTGCAGACCTTTGCAGATGTCTTTGGCATCAAAGAACTCGACGAGCCGAAACCAGATACTGATACCGCCGTGCATGTTGCCACAATACAAGGCATGGTTCAGCGCACACTCTACTCCAGCGAGGACACCACACCGCTGGCGATCGACCAGTACGATTGCATTGTCGTTGACGAATGCCATCGCGGCTATTTGCTCGACCGTGAACTCTCCGACACCGAACTCGGATTTCGCAACCTTGAAGACTACATCTCGAAGTACCGGCGCGTGCTCGATTACTTCGACGCCTTCAAGATTGGCCTCACTGCTACTCCAGCTCTACACACCACCCAGATTTTCGGTGCGCCAATCTACACTTACAGCTATCGCGAAGCGGTGATCGACGGCTATCTGGTCGATCACGAGCCCCCTATCCAGATCAACACCGAGCTTTCTACGAGCGGCATCAAGTGGAAGGTCGGCGAGGCAATCCAGGTTTATGATTCACAGCGCAACCAGGTAGACCTCTTTACGACTCCCGATGAAATCAAACTCGACGTGGAGGACTTCAACCGCAAAGTGATGACCGAGGCATTCAACCGAGTGGTTTGCGAATACCTCGCGCAAGAACTTGACCCTTTATCGCAGCAGAAGACACTGATCTTCTGCGTAACCGATGCCCACGCGGATCTCATCGTTGATCTCTTGAAGCAAGCTTTCAGCGCCCAGTACGGTGCGATTGACGACGATGCTGTCATCAAGATTACCGGCGCGGCGGATAAGCCGCTCCATTTGATCCGCCGCTTTAAAAACGAGCGCAACCCAAATATTGCTGTCACGGTGGACCTGCTGACAACCGGCGTGGATGTACCCGCAATCTGTAACCTCGTCTTCCTGCGCCGAGTGAATAGCCGCATCCTATTTGACCAGATGCTCGGCCGCGCCACCCGCCTGTGCGACGAGATTGGTAAAGAAACTTTCCGCATCTTCGACGCGGTGAGAATCTACGAAGCTCTACAGGGCCTCACCGCGATGCAACCTGTGGTGGTCAACCCGAATATCAGCTTCACGCAATTAGCTGCCGAGTTGGGGCAGGTGACCAGCGACGAAGAGCTTGCCCTGGTGCGCGACCAGTTTATCGCCAAACTTCATCGCAAGAAGCGCCATTTGAGCGAGGCTGCCGTCCGTGAATTTGAAACTCGCGCCGGGATGTCACCCGAGGCTTTTATCCAGCGCTTGCGTATCCTTCCGATTAGTGAGGTCGCTACCTGGTTCACTCAGAACCTGGACCTGGGCGAAATACTCGATCGCAAGGCAGAGAGCCGCGTTGCACCAGTGTTTATCTCCGAGCACCCCGATCAGCTACTCGGCACCGAACGCGGTTACGGGAAGGCGCAACGGCCCGAGGACTACCTCAAAGAATTCACGGCCTTTATCAGCAGCCACCGCAACGACATTCCGGCACTGCTGACCGTGCTCACACGGCCACGGGATCTTACCCGCAAGCAACTGCGTGAATTGGCACTGGAACTGGATAAGGCCGGTTTCAGCGAAGCCAATCTCGCTACTGCCTGGCGCGAGATGACCAGCCAGGACATCGCTGCCCGCATCGTGGGTTATATCCGTCAGGCCGCTATCGGCGATGCACTGATGCCCTACGAGCAACGGGTGGACAATGCCTTGCAAAAGATGCTTGCTTCACGCACCTGGAGTACGCCTCAACGCCAATGGCTGCAGAAGATCGCAGCTCAAACCAAGGCAAACCTGCTCGTTGACCGCGCCGCGATTGACGACCCTGATCTCGTCTTCAAGCGCGAAGGCGGTGGCTTTACCCGGATCGACCGCATCTTTGGCGGTGAACTCGCCCAAGTGCTTGAAACGTTCAACGACACCCTCTGGCAGAAATCAGCGGGTTAAATTTTGAGGAAAAAATGTGGCAAAGTAGGGACTCATTACTATTTTCCAGGCCGGCCATGTTCGTCAAGCTCACAGCCAAGAATCAGCTCACTTTACCCAGGGCAGTGATCAATGCTGTTGGACCAGCTGAGTATTTTGAGGTAGAAGTCAGGGATGGTCGGATTATCCTCACGCCCGTCCGTATCCAAGGAGCAGATGTCGTGCGTGCCAGGTTTGCCGAACTCGATCTTCAGGAGCAAGACGTTGCCGAGGCTGTCATTTGGGCGCGCCAGACACCACACAAGCTGCTCAAATGATCCCTCTGCCTCAAGTGGCGCTGAACACAAGCGTCGTGTTCACATTGATATTCACCGGGTCGGCTTGCTCGATTGCGCCAAGCATGTCAATACAGTCGATGCCGACCGTAGAATTAACCGTATGAGCACCATCACCCACAACATCGTCGCTAAGCTCTGGAGCCTCTGCAACATCCTCAAAGACGACGGAGTTACCTACCATCAGTACGTTACCGAGCTGACCTACCTCTTGTTCCTCAAGATGGCCAAGGAAACTGTCAAAGAGGAGCAGATCCCCGACGGCCATCGTTGGGACGACCTTGAAGCCAAGACCGCACCCAAGCGGCTCGAAGCCTACAAGCTCACACTGATCCATCTCGGTAGCCACGGTTCCAGATTGGTGCAGGAAATATTTGCCAATGCCAGTTCGTTTATCAAAAAGCCTGCCACGCTCTCCACGCTCGTCGCCGAGATCGACAAGCTCGACTGGTACAGTGCGCGACAGGAGGGCCTTGGCGATCTCTACGAAGGTTTGCTTGAAAAAAATGCTAACGAGAAGAAATCCGGTGCCGGTCAGTACTTTACTCCCCGCTCTTTGATCGACAGTATGGTTGCCGTGATGCAGCCTACGCTCGATGACATCATCCAGGACCCGGCGGCCGGTACCGGTGGCTTTCTCATCGCTGCCAACCGCTACATCCGCGAACACAGCGACCCCGACTCCTGGACCGAGGCGCTGCAACGCAAGTACCACCGCAACACCTTCTTCGGCATAGAGCACGTCCAGGATACGCATCGCTTGGCGCTGATGAACTTGATGTTGCACGGACTCGACTCAGACCCCACCGCCGCCGGCATCCGCTACGGCGACACCCTCTCGTCCGAGGGCGAGGCGTTGCCCAGGGCAACACTGATCCTCACCAATCCGCCTTTCGGTACAAAAAAGGGTGGCGGCCTGCCCACGCGCACCGATTTCACCTTCCCCACCAGCAACAAACAGTTCTGCTTTTTACAACACATCTATCGGAGCCTCAAGCCCGGTGGCCGCGCCGCCGTCGTGCTACCAGACAACGTACTGTTCGAGGGCAACGTGGGCAAACAGATCCGTGCTGACCTGATGAACAAGTGCAACCTGCATACCATTCTGCGCCTACCCACCGGCATCTTCTACGCCCAGGGCGTCAAGACCAACGTGCTGTTCTTTACCCGTGGCGAGACCGACAAAGGCAACACCAAAGAAGTCTGGATCTACGACTTGCGAGCCAACATGGCCCAATTTGGCAAGCGCACCGTTCTCACCCGTGCACACTTTGCCGCGTTCGAGGCCGCGTTCGGTCATGACCCCCTGGGTGAGCCTGAGAGCCTTAAAAATCGCAAAGACACTGGTGAAACTGGTCGCTTCCGCTGTTATACCCGCTCAGAAGTCGCCGCCCGTGGCGACAGCCTGGACATCGCCTGGCTCAAAGATGAGAGCGACAGCGGAACAGACGATCTGCTGGAGCCTGCCATAATTGCGCAGCAGGCGATGGATGAACTGGAAGGTGCGTTAGAAGAACTGCGCGGTATTTTGGCGGAACTGGGCGAGGAGGTGGAAGTATGACGCACCTCTCTAGACCCGATATGTCAGTGAAATAGTGGATCGATCAAACCGAGGGAGGAATCATGCACAGCATCCAACGAAAATTTCACATTGGCAGCGACGGTCTCCTGCAAGTGCATTTGCCTAAAGTGCGGGATACGGACATCGATGTTGTGATTGTCTACCGAACTAGCTCTCTAAAGCATAGTGAAGCGGTACCCCTTACACAGTTTTATGGTTGCATCCAGGATGAAACCTTTGTCAGACATCCTCAGAATGAACAACCAGAACGCGAATCATTGGAATGAAATATTTGCTCGATACGAATACCTGCATTGTTTATCTAAAAGGTAAAAACTCGAATCTCTACCAAAGATTGAGGGCAATTTTTATTCGAGAGTTAGCTTCACAAAGCAAGACTGCAGGAGAGGAGCTAAGGGTTATAGGAAATTGGGAGGTAAAGGCATGAGTGAGCTTCCAGCTTCCTGGGTTACCGCTTTAGTTGGAGATGTCACTGTTGACTGCGTGCAGAAGATC
>JANNPH010000193.1:0-17823 GCA_031399965.1 Gloeobacteraceae cyanobacterium SOY_34_metabat_159
AAAATTGCAAGTAGAGGGTGCTGTGTCGGGTCTTTTGCCTTCGCTGTTGACTTTTTTTCTGGCTGTCTGCCACGGCCTTCTCTTTCTGGTGGCACCGATGACGATGGTCTACCACGGAGTGAGCTGGCAGATGATTGCTTCCCTCGTCGCGGCGGCGGTGTTTTTCGCACTGCCGTTTCAGGCTTTTCAGACGGGCAAATTCAACCCGCCACTGACCCTGCTCGGCTTTATCTGCCTCGGGTTTGCGCTGCAGGGATGGGCGTTCGTGGCGGCGGGCGCGAAATAGACGGGTTCTAGGGCGCGGGTGGCTCTGGGTTGCTGCCGAGCGGGTCGAGGTTAAAGAGGGTCTGCAGCACCTTCAGGGCACGGCGGCGGGCTTCGACGTCGCGCTGGGCGCGCAGTTGTACCATCGGGTCGTGCAGGATTTTGTTGACGATCGCTCGGGTCAGCGAGTCGATGATGCCCTGGTGCTTCTCGCCAAACTCAGTCCCGAGGCGCGAGAGAGCCTTCTCAAGTTCCTGTTCGCGGATGGATTCGACCTTCTGGCGCAGGCAGTTGATGGTCGGCACCGTTTCCAGGCCGCGCCACCAATCGAGAAATTCGTCGAGTTGCTGCAACAAAATCTCTTCGGACTGCAAGGCCATCACCTGACGGTGGGCTTTGTTGTCTTCGACGACCTGCTTCAGGTGATCGACATTAAATAGATGCACAAGCGGAATGTCTTCGACGTCAGGAGCAACGTTGCGCGGCACCGCGATATCAAAAATCATCAGCGGCGACGGTTCGCGGCGCAATAGGGCCAGTTTCTCAAAAGAAAGGAGCGGGTCGGTGGCTGCTGTGCAGGTGAAAACCAGATCGGAAGCCAGCACCTGATTACCTAAGTCGTCGAGGGTACCGACGCGCAAGGGAAGCCCGAACTGTTCGACGAGTTGGGCAGCCTTTTCGAGCGAACGGTTAAGCACGACGATCTGGCGGGCGCCCTTGGCGAGCAGGTGCCGCACGAGCAGCACACCCATCTTGCCCGCCCCGACTACCAGACAGCGCTGGTCCGCGAGCGAACCTTTCTTGCGCAGGGCCATCTCTACAGCTGCTGAGGAAACCGAGACAGCGCCGGTGCCGATGTCAGTCTCGCTGCGCACGCGCTTGCCGGCCGTGATTGCCGTCTTGAATAATTGATTGAGGATGCGGTCAACACCTTTGCCTTTTTGGGCCAGAGTGTGGGTCATCTTGACCTGCGCCAGGATTTGACCCTCGCCGAGCACGATCGAATCGAGGCCGGATGAGACGCGCATCAGGTGCATCACGGCATCCTGGTGCAGCAGCGTAAAAAGGTGGCGCTGCAAGGTGGGCAGCAAGACTCCCTTACTCTCTGCTAAAAACTGAATAACCTCACGCAGACCCTGTTCGCTGTCATGGAGAACTGTATAGATCTCAAGACGATTGCAGGTGCTGAGGACTGCACACTCCATGATCTGCGGGCAGGCTCGCAATCGCGACACAAACTCAGAAACCTGATTCTCAGGAATGCTGACTTTTTCGCGGATCTCAACCGGTGCAGTTCGGTGACTCAAGCCGATGACTGCGATCTGCATTCACGCTCTCCCACTGCGCGCTTTAGCGCCTCACACTGTAGCACATCGCACTTTGCCGACAACCGGGGGAAGTGTTTAGATGGTAAGTTATGCAATCTTCCGTTACAAACTGGCTCTGGCGAGGTCAGCAGGTCGCTTACCAGCAAGCGGGAACTGCCCGAGACCGGCCGCCCATGGTGCTCATTCACGGTTTCGGTGCCTCCCTCGGCCACTGGCGCAAGAATATTCCCGTGCTCGAACGCGAACACCGGGTCTATGCCCTCGACTTGCTGGGTTTCGGAGCTTCCGGCAAGCCGGCCGGGGTTGAGTACACTTTTGAGACCTGGGGGACACAGGTTACCGACTTTATACGCGAGGTAGTCGGAGAGCCGGCGATCCTGGTCGGCAATTCGATCGGGGCTATCGTCGCCCTACAGGCTGCTGTAGATGCCCCAGACCAGGTCAAGAGCACAGTGCTCATCAACTGCTCACTGCGGCTACTGCACGAGCGCAAACGTGCGGCCATACCCTGGGTGCGCCGGGTGGGGGCACCCCTACTACAAAAATTGCTTTCGATTCAGCCGGTCGGCCGCTTCTTTTTTGACCGGGTGCGGCGCCCGGAGTCAGTGCGCAAGATCCTGAAGCAAGCTTACGTCCGCCACACAGCTGTCACAGATGAACTGGTCGAAATCCTGACTGGTCCCGCCCGCGACCCAGGAGCAGCGGCGGTCTTTCTGGCTTTTATCAATTACGCCAGCGGCCCGCTTGCTGAGGACTTATTGCCAAAACTCTCCTGCCCGGTGCTGATTCTCTGGGGAGAAGCCGACCCCTGGGAACCGATCGCCCTCGGGCGAGCCCTGGCGAATTATCCTTGCGTGCGCGAATTTGTCGCAATTGCGCAGGCAGGCCACTGCCCGCAAGACGAGGCACCTGACGAAGTGAACTCACAACTCTTGCGCTGGGGAGCGCTCAGCACGCAAGAAGTGCTCCGGCCCGCTTAAGCATTCCTAACGCAGGTATTCTTGCAGGCCCTGGGCAACGGCCTCAACAATCACATTCTGGTAGTCGGCACTGACCAACTGGTTGCGCTCTGCGGCATTGGAGATGAAGCCGACCTCGAGGAGCACGGCAGGTACGCTGTTCTGGCGGGTGACGTAGAGGCTGCGGACCCGCACGCCCCGGTCGGGCTTGCCGGTACGGGCGACAAGGCGGCGGTGCAGTACGTAGGCGAGGCGAGCACTGCGAGGATTGCTGTAGTAAGTCTCGATACCCTGAATGTCGTCGCGGGCCGGCATCGCGTTGATGTGGATACTCACGAACAACTGCGCCTGGTTAGCGTTGGTAATGCTGACACGGTCGCCCAGGGAAATGAAGTTGTCTGTGCCACGGGTCATGGTCGTATTGAAGCCGAGTTCGCGCAGCTTGTTGTTGAGGCGGCGCACGATGTCGAGCGTGAGGTCTTTTTCATTGACTCCAAAGCGCTGAGCACCGGGGTCTTTGCCGCCGTGCCCGGCGTCGAGCACGACGCGAGTACCGTTGCCGTTGGGGAGCACACCAAAAGATTCAGTGCCTGGGAGAGGCCCTGAGTCTTGCCCTCTTTGAATCAATGGAATCAAGATGCGACGGCGTTCAGGGTCGAGGGCGCGGGGGTCGCCAACGCGCGTACCTGGCAACACCCGAATCAGGGCCACGACCGTGCGCTCGTCGGTCTGGTTAATCTTCAGGTTATCGATTGGGCTGGTGACATCCAGGACCGGGCCGACAAAATTTTCAGGCAACTGAGCCGGGGTAAAGACCAGGCGATATTCATTCGGGTTTTCCCAACCAGTGGTAAAGCGCGGCGGCTGGTCGGCGCTGAAGACGATGCCCTCGGGGGTCAGTTGGGCCGACTGCAGGGTGATGGGTGTACCGACCGGCTGGGCAACGGCGGCAGCGGGTCTAACCAGCACTCCGCCGAGTTCCGGGCTATAGCGAGCTTCCCAGGATGATTGGGGGTCGCTCAGGTCAAGCACCACCCGGGCGATAGCCGGGTCGTCTTGAAACTGGGCGAGGCGCACGCGGGCGACGCCCAGTTGGTTGGCGTTGACGCTGCGCTCGACGAGGCTGCGCGCCAGTTGCGCATCTTCGATATCGACGACGACCCTCGGCGGCAACTCTTCGAGGCGACGGGCATCAGCACGGACCCGCTCGGTAGTCTTTATCAGGAATCCATCGCTTTTAATTTCGATGCCGGTGATCTGAGCACGGGCGCGGCCAGTCGGGGTAGGACCAGGTACAGCCGGTGTTGCCGGGATTTGTGGCAACGGCGTTGGGGGTGGCGGGATGTTGGGCAACAGCTGAACTAGCCACTGACCGGAGGTAACCCGGCGCACCCGCACCTGTTCGCGCATGGGAACTGAGTCGCCATCAAACTCCATCACCATGCGCGTGGTCTTCGGATCGAGTTGACCGGCACGCACTCGGCGGACCGGTCCACGAGGAACCTGCGCTTCAGTTGGCGCAAACAGATCGGTATCTGGCAGATCGACGACAATTCGTCCGGGGTTTTCGATGACCTGTACGCGGGGTTGAATGGTCCCGGTCGCAAATAAAGCCAGCTGCTGCGAATTTGGGTCGAAGCGCCAGCCGGTCAGTTGGGGCATCGCCTGCACAAGTGGCGGGAACATGAGGCAAAGTACGCAGATGAGCGCGCACGCTGCCCAGTGCAGTACAACCTGAATACTCCTCACACACCCTGCCAAAATTTTTACTTACTATATCAACTTCTCAGGTACTTCAAGCGTCAGAGAATGTCTATCTGCCGGTTTATCGAGAGACTACAAACCTCGGCCACCGGTTCCGGTGCCTGCCACATAAACTTTTGTTGACAGCATCCTCCTTAAGATACTAAAGTGATATTACTTGAGAATAAGTCGCAGTAAGCTACTTCCCGGCCGTCACCTGAGGACATCCCGCGCATCTATGGAATCTACAAAAGCCCCCGAGTGCACCCAACTGGTTGTTGTCCATCCCTGGGAAAAAACGATGGTTCAGCAGCGACTCGAAGATTTAGGCATTCTGACCGAAGTGACCCCGGATGGGCAGTTGCAGGCGATGCTTGCCCCCGGTGAATTAGGGGAGCAGCAAGTCCGGCAGATCCGGTCGGTCATTTTTCGCTTTCGCGGGCGACGGGGCGACATGATCGACTGGCTTGAGGCTTGCTGGGCAAACTAGCGGTGTTTTAGGGTAGAGGCGCGAGCAAGCACTGGGCAGCCTACCAGGAACATAGCTCTGGCTTCAGCCGGAGGAAAGATCCGCCGTCTTCTTCAGCAACGATTCAAGACTTTCAAAGGCGACTAGAGCCTGAGCAGTTGTCTTGCAAGGCAAAGTTTGTCGAGGCACGCGACCCATACGGGGTGCCGGCAGCCATCAGCTGGAAATGACAAAACCTGCCGGAAAAGCAGGTTTTGGAAGAATGGACGCGGAGAGACTCGAACCCCCGACCCCCACGATGTCAACGTGGTGCTCTAGCCAACTGAGCTACGCGTCCAGATTTCGACAGTCTTTATTAAAGCATTTTCGGAGACTAAACTGTTCTAGCATCTTCAGTGGCTGTCTAAATCTGGACGGCCAGCGACCCATTACCGTGTGAGGCGTCCTTTGCAAGAACTACTTCAACAGCTGGTCAACGGTTTCACCCTCGGCAGCGTCTATGCCCTGATTGCCCTCGGCTACACAATGGTCTACGGCATCCTGGAACTGATCAACTTCGCCCATGGTGAAGTGTTCATGGTCGGGGCCTTTGTCGGTCTGGGGGTCTTCGCTGTGCTCGCAGGTTTCGGCTTGCCCTGGTGGGTGGTGCTTGCTGTAGCCCTGCTCGCGGCAATGGCGGTTTGCTCACTATTAGGTATCGGACTTGAGCGGCTTGCCTACCGACCACTCTTGAGCGAAGCAAAGCCCCTCGGCACTCTCGAATCAGCGGTAATCGGCGTCACTGCTGCGGCCGTCTTTTGCCTATACCACCAGCTCAAGGGCAGCCTCACGGTTGCAAGTCTAGCAATTAGCGGTGCTGTCGGCCTCGGGGCAGCCCTGGCCTTTTGGGGTCTGTACTGGTACTTGAGCCGTGCACGCGGGGCTCGCAAAACTCCAAGGTTGTCGCTGCTCATCACAGCCCTGGGAGCCTCCATTCTGTTGCAAAATGCCATGCGCCTCGTGGTCGGCAGCCGGGACCGGATCGTACCTGATATTTTGCCGGCAGGCGGACTCACCCTACAGGGAGTCGAAATCAGCTTTACGCAGATCTTGATGGTGACTGTCAGTCTTGTCTCGATGGCGCTGCTCACTTATCTGGTGCAAAAGACACGACTCGGTAAGGCGATGCGCGCTACCGCTCAGGATATCGAGGCGGCCCAGCTGATGGGCATCAATACCCGGCAAATTATTGTCGTCGTTTTTATACTCGGGTCGTCGCTTGCAGCCGTGGCCGGCGTCCTCTTCGGGCTTTTCTACCAGTCGATCAACTTCTTTATTGGCTTCCAGGCCGGTCTGAAAGCTTTCACCGCCGCTGTGCTCGGCGGCATCGGCAACATTCCGGGCGCTATGGTCGGCGGGCTGTTGCTCGGGATGCTCGAATCCCTCGGCTCGGGCTATATTTCCAGTGAATGGAAGGACGTATTTGCCTTCGTGATCCTGGTTGGCGTCTTGCTGTTGCGTCCATCAGGACTTCTAGGCGAAAACGTGCCGGAAAAAGTTTAGGCAGTCTTCAGGAATAGCCCAACAACTTTCGGTAAAACTGTGATGGGAAATCGAGGTTGTCCTCGCTACCGGCGGTCAGCATTTCCATCAGGTAACCAATAAACTCAGTATTGGCCATCGACAATTCGTAGTCGAGATAGAGTTCACCGTCGATAAAACGGATCCGGCAGACTGTCGTATCGGCCGGCAGGCTCTTGATATCCCAGGAGGCTACAAAGGGCACACCTGCCGAGCCTTCAACGCGGCGCTGTCCTTCGAGCATGCCACTCTTGTAAAGGCCCAGAGCCAGAGGCAAAGTGGGACGGCGAGCAGCAGGATAGTAGGGGAGGTAGATCGCTACCTCCCCTGTTGTAGCCGGTTTGATTTTGACCTTCTCCATGAAAATCCCGCCTGCACATCTCCAGATAGGATGCCCCGCAGGCGGGTAGAAGTAGACAGCAGAATAGCGCTACTTCCCGCGCTTTTTGCCTCTAGGCTCGATGACTTGCAGGTCCTGAGCACGGAAACGGACATTCTTGAGCCAGTTGCCCCCAGCAAAAATGACGCCGACGTACCCGTCTATTACCCTCTGAACTTGACCTTCATAGCCGTAATACTGGTCTCTAGGATTGACGACTTTGACCGGCATGCCGGGACGTATTTCAGTTGACATGGATAGGTCTCCCGATTGCCTCGCCTCTACCCTAACAAAACCTTCACAGGTGAAGCTTCAGCAGGGGTGGCAGCAAGATGCAGGCGGCTACAAAGAGGGCGCAGCAGGAAGCAACCAGCACAGCCCCGGCCGCACAGTCCTTGGCAACGCCGGCAAGCCGATGGTAACGTTCGCCGACCACCAGATCGACCGTTGCCTCAATCGCTGTATTCATCAGTTCTAAGGCTAAAACCAGGGCGACAGTCATGCCGATTACTGCCGTTTCTAAAAGTGAGATATGGACATAGGTTCCGATTAAAAGTGCCAGCGTACCAACCCCCAGGTGGATACGGAAGTTGCGCTGTGTCGAGGTAGCGTAGGCGATACCGGCACTGGCGTAGGTAAAACTCTTAAATAGACTTTCTGCAACTTTCCAGGATTGCCGCTTGATAGCGACATCTTTAACCGACTGTGTTGTAGACACGCGGCCAGTCATACTCAACGCCGACTCCTTTAAGCAGATCCGTCTGCTTTAACACCATTTTTTGCCAGGCTTGATCATCTGGATGGTCCCATCCCAGAAGATGCAGTAGACCGTGAACTGCAAGCCAGGCAAGCTCCGTCCCTATAGAATGACCGAACTTCACAGATTGTCCTGTCGCCACCGGCACAGATACCACGATGTCACCTAAGTAGGGGACTTCCTCGAAAGCATCTGTTTCGGCAGCAAAAGACAATACATCGGTCGGGGCATCGACTGACCGAAACTGCCGATTGAGAGCCTGGACTTCAGCAGTATCGGTCAGACGCAAAGTCAGTTCGCCAGTGGTCACATCTAGCTCGGCAAGCCACGCACGAAACCAGGATTGCCAGCATTCCTCCCCGACCGGGTCGGGAACGGCCGCCTGGACATAGATTTCGATGGCGACTTGCAACGCAGTCATCGTACTCCAATTCAACTATTTATAAAGAAATTTAACATGCGGAGTGTGCTTTCTCACGCAAAATCTTATATAGAGGCAATAGTGCTGCAATGGCTGAGCTTGGTTACTGGATTTTCTGCGGTAGCTTCTTGGCAGCACTGGGTCTGCATCTGTGTGGCAGCTTACTCATCGCGACCTGGATGTTCCGGCGCGAAGATAGCTTGATTGACTGGCACGGCAATGTGATGCTTGCCGCTCTTCTATTTGGTACCTGCGGCGCACTCGGTGCGAACTGGTTCTCGGGCATCTGATCAAACTGCCCAGATCGGCTCTACGTATGCCACCGTGGCGTCTTGCGTGAAACAAAACTTATCTTCTAGCGCAGTTGATCTCAACCCGATCGATGTGGTTTCTTTGTAACCAAAGATGCCGAAGACCTGCAGTGCGATTCACCAAACGCAACCTTTCTTAACAGGATGTGGAATGACTGGATCGGGGGCCTTAGGTATCGTGAGGGGTGTGTTTCGATTAAGGGCGCCTGGAGAAAGATTGGTTCAGCTGCATGCAATTGAGCTACTCCTGAATCTCCCGTCCTGGACCCGGTCGCACGTTACTTGCTCGGCGGACAGTTACTGTTCTGGTTCGAGTCGATTAAGGGAGTGTCTTCATGAGTATCAGGGGAACCAGTGGCAGCAACGTTGCTCGTCCACGCCTGTTCAAGACTGTGATGACCGAGACGATCAACAGCATCAACGCTGAGGATCGCTATCTCAACTCTGGTGAGATATCCCAGGTAGAACAGTTTTTCCTGGATGGTCAACGCCGCATTGCCATCGTGGCGAAGCTGGCTGAAAATGCCGAGACGCTCGTCTCGCGAGCCGCCAACCGCATCTTTACCGGTGGCAGCCCGATGGCCTATTCCGAGCGCACCAAGGCCAAGGCGCGCAAAGATGTCCGAACCAGTGACGAATTTGGGGCTGAACCTATCGTCGAATCTCGGGGAAGCCTGCTCGAAAACTTGAAGTCGATCTTTGGTGGCCGGGGTGGCGGCGGTGGCGGCAGCGGTGGCGGTGGTCGCTCTTCGGGCGATTTTGCCGTACCCCCCGACTTTCAGCCCATCAACATTGCAAGCTACGGCCCGGAGCGGATGCAAAAGTCGATCCGCGACCTCGACTGGTTCCTGCGCTACGTAACTTACGCAATCCTGGCAGGCGACGCCAATATTCTCGAAGCCAACTGCCTGGGCCTGCGCGAGATCCTGGAGAAGGCCTGCTCGCTCTCGGCCACGATCGTGGCACTGCTGGAGATGCGCAAGAATGCAGCCCGCCTCTTCACAGACGAAGCCGACAGCAAGCTCGTCTCCTCCTACATCAGCGTCATTATCCGCAGCCTCGATGCCGACCGCTCCGATGCACCGCCCGATATCGTGCGGCCCAGCTCACTCGATCGCCCCGGCTTGAAGTTGCCCGCCATCTACAAGCTCTCCGCCGACTCGTTGACGACCTTCAAGATGCCGGTTGTCTACGGTGGCGACGGACGGGCCAAGGTCAACCTCTCCGCTGAAGAGAAAGAGCGGGTGGTACGGGCCGGTTACCGTCAGGTCTTCGAGCGCGACCTCAAGGCCTACGGTCTTTCCATCTCAGATATCGAGAGCAAGGTCAAGAACGGCGAAATCTCAGTGCGCGAGTTTGTGCGCCGCCTGGGTAAGTCGGAACTCTACCGCAAGCAGTTCTACGCGCCTTTTATCAACTCGCGCGTCATTGAACTCGCCTTCAAACACTTCCTGGGTCGGGCACCAGAATCTCGGACCGAGGTTCAGCGGTACTTCTCGATCATCTCCAGTTCGAGCGTGCGCGGTCAGTCGTCGATTCCGAGCGGTGGGCTCTACGCACTCATCGATGCACTCGTCGATTCTGAGGAGTATGTCCGGCTATTCGGTGAGGACACCGTTCCCTACCGGCGCTCCCTGGGTGTCGAGGCCCAGCCGAGTTGGAACTGGGGGGCAGCTTACGACCTCTACAACTACGCGGCTCCGCAGCGCAAAGTGCCGCAGTTCATCACGCTCTTTGCCGACTACACCCAACCCCTGCCCAACCAGCACCCCTACGGTTCCGGCAACGACCCGCTCGAAATTCAGTTCGGGGCCATCTTTAAAAGTGATACGGTCAACCCGTCCGACCGGCCCTCCCCAATTGGCCGCGACGTCAAGCGCATCTTGATCCGTAACGGTAACCCCATCACCAATGAGCGCGGCAACCCGGACGGTGTCTTCGAACGCGCAACCAGCCTCGGTCCCAAGGTCTTCAAGCTCACCCAGAATGTCGGCTTCCGCTCGAAGCGGATCGTGCAGAATGCCGGTGTCGTAACGGTTGAAGGTAGCGTCCAGGCGCTCATCACCGCCGCTTACCAGCAAGTCTTCGGTCGCCAGCTCTACATTGGCCAACGCCTCAAGCGCGCCGAGATCAAGCTTGAAAATGGCGAGATCCCGGTCAAAGAGTTCGTTCGTGAACTGGCAACTTCTGAGATTTTCCGCAAGCTCTACTGGGAAAAGCTCTACGTCTGCAAGTCAATCGAGTATATCCACCGCCGCCTGCTCGGTCGTCCGACCTACGACCGCGTCGAAAACAACCGCTACTTCGACGTTGCCTCTAAGAAGGGCTTCTACGGAGTGGTCGAAGCAATCCTCGGGACCCAGGAATACCAGGATGCCTTCGGAGAAGACACGCTCCCTTACGAGCGCTACCTCACTCCGGCTGGTCTAAACCTGCGCAAAGTCCGCTCCGGCACGACAGCAGGCTTCAACAGCAACGTCGCGACCAACCCACGCGGCGACGACGCCCGCATGATGGCCAAGATTCAGGAACTGGGGACGCCGATTAACGAGCGTACTCTGCCCGAACTCTACGTCAATCAGGGTGTACCGGCCCTTAAGCGTCAGCGCAAGATCTTCAAGCAGTCTCAAGCAGTTGACCGCACTGAACTCGACGCCCTCGTGCGCGCCGCCTACGTCCAGGTCTTCGACAAGGACGTAGCAAGCTACAAGATCGATGCCCAGTTCAGCGTGCTTGAAAGCCGTCTGCGTAACCTGGATATCTCGGTTAAAGAGTTCATTCGCCTGCTCGGGCAGTCGGAACTCTACCGCCGCGAATTCCACGACCGCTACCCGAACACGAAAGTGGTTGAATTTGCCTTCAAGCATTTCCTGGGTCGGGCGGTAAAAAATCAGGCCGAACTGCAGAAGTACCACGGTCTACTCGGTCGCAAGGGCATCAAGGTGCTCGTCAGTGAAATCATCGACGGCGAAGAGTTCCAGCGTCTCTACGGCGAGGACACGGTGCCTTACTGGCAATTCCCGGTCCTGCCTGCGGCCAACTACCCCAACTCGCTCGAACTCTACAACCGCTTCACCAAGCAAAACGACGCACTCGTCGTACCGAGCTTCGAGCCGCTGCGTGCCAAGCTCGACAACGCCAACATGCCGCTAATGCAGCAAAGCCTGAAGGCGATTAACGAGGCGAAGACACAGCTCGACATGAGCAAGCCGATGTTCCTCGAACTCGGTCGCTCCTTCAAAGGTGCTGAGGGTCAGTCGGTTGAAGTTGGTGTCGGCACACTTCGCCGCCAGCTCGAACGCATCTACCGCGTCACGCCGCAGTCGAGCCGCACCGAGAAAGACTTCGCCATCAATGCTATCTACAAGCAGGTGATGGACGTATTCGCCGGGGTACCGCCCAGCTACCTGCGCATCTCTGAGCCTGAAAGCCGACTCAGAAATGGCGAAATCACGGTGCGCGAGTTCGTGCGCCGCCTGGGTCGATCGGAGAATTACCGCAAGCGCTTCTTCGATCCCTACCCCAACACCAAGGTGATCGAATTGCTCACCAAGCACTTCCTGGGTCGCGCTCCGATTTCTCAAGAAGAGATCCGTGCCTACAACAAGGTGCTTGCGACAAAGGGTCTGGCAGCGGCCGTCGATGCCGTGATCGGTTCAGACGAATACTTCGCGGTCTTCAACGAGGATGTGGTGCCCTACCGGCGCTACCCGACCCTGCCGGCCGGCAACTTCATCGCCAGTGTGCGCACCAACGATGAAGAGCTGATCAGCCAGCCCTGGTCGAGCCTCTCGCCCTCCTACACGGGCGCCCCGTACGCGACGCGCTAATCAGGAGCATCAATCCATGCAGCAGCCAGTTATCCTACGCAGCTTGCGCTCGACCCGCGTGCGCTCCTCGCGTCCATCACTTGAGACCAACCTCCAAGAATTGCAACTGTGGACGGCCCTTGCTACCGCCCGCACCGCCATTGGCAAAGTGGAGTCCCTCGGGACTCCTCGCCGCCTCGACCCGAAAGAGAAGTTCTCGACGGCCGGTTTTCGCAACCGGGCCGACCAGGTCTACCGGCGTACGACCGGGGCAAGTGCTGGAGAGCAGCAGCAACTGATTCGCGCCATCTACCGCCAGATCCTTGAGCGTGAACAGCCTGCCGGAAGCACACTGAACAACGAAGAGAGTCGGCTCAAAAACGGTGAAATCACCGTTAAAGAGTTCATTCGCTCGCTCGTGCGTTCCGAAATCTGGCGCCGTTCGTTCTACAATCCCTGGCCCAACACTAAAGTTGTCGAGTTTCTCCATAAGCAAGTGCTGGGCCGTCCGCCTACGAGTCAGGCCGAGATCATTGCTGTCCACGGCACGCTCTCGCGCCAGGGACTGGGTGCTGCAGTAGACCAGATCCTCAACACCGAGGAGTACCGCACCCTCTTCGGGCAGGATACGGTGCCTTATCCGCGCTACAAGTCGGCTCCCGAGCAGGGATTCACCGCCCGCACCTTTGCCGGTGCTGTGGCTCTACAGCCGCTGCAGACCTTCCAGACGAAGCGGTTGCTCTTCCCCTCTTTCGCTGAGCAGAATAATGCCCAGTTTGTCAGACCAAAAGTGGCAATCAAGCCATTTAAGGTCTATAAAAAGAGTGAGGAAGGAATGACGGCTCCCGTGCTGGTACAGGCGATCTATCGTCAGGTGCTCGAACGTGTGCCATCCTGGGGACTGCCCGAGTTTGACCCCTGGGTCTCGCAACTCGGTAACGGTGAAATCACCGTGCGCCAGTTCGTGCGTTTGCTCACGCAGTCGGACCTCTACCGCAAGCTCTACTTCGACCCCTTCCCCAACAGCAAGGTCGTCGAGTTTAGCCTCAAGCATTTTCTCGGTAGAGCACCGTCTTCGGCGGCGGAAATTGCTTTCCACCACGGCATCCTCTCCAAGCAGGGATTCCGGGCTCACATTGATACCCTCATCGACAGCGATGAGTACACCCAATTTTTCGGGGACGACACCGTTCCCTACGCGACGCTGGTGTCTGAGCGCTTCGTGACGGCAACTGACCAGCCGTCGAATGCTTACCGGGGCACTCGCAACCAGGCCTCGCGCACGTTTTACGCCGACCGCAAGGGCACCTACGGGGCTCTGATGCCGACCTAGGCGTACAGGCTTTCCGGGCACCTGGCCCGGAAGAGAATCCGTCTGCCAGTCACGCTGGGGACTGGCGGAGGGGGGAGAAGATCCCCGACACAAGGAGAACCCAGTGCCACTGACCAACTAAGGGAGGAAGACCTTAATGAGCGTTCTTACCAAAGCGATTGTCAATGCCGACGCCGAGGCTCGCTATCTGAGCCCTGGTGAACTCGATCGCATCAAGTCCTTTGTCGCTTCTGGTGAGCGGCGTCTGCGCATCGCCCAAACCCTGACCGAAGCGCGCGAGCGCATCGTCAAGCAAGCCGGCGACCAGCTCTTCCAGAAGCGTCCCGACATCGTCAGCCCCGGCGGCAATGCTTACGGCGAAAAGATGACCGCCCTTTGCCTGCGCGATCTCGACTACTACCTGCGCCTCATCACCTACGGAATCGTCTCCGGCGATGTCGGCCCGATCGAAGAAATCGGCGTCATCGGTGTCAAGGAGATGTACAACTCTCTTCAGACCCCCATCCCGGCCGTTGCCGAGGGTGTGCGCGCCATGAAGAACGTTTCCGTCGGTCTGTTGTCGGGTGATGACGCTTCCGAAGCGGGCTTCTACTTCGACTACCTCGTCGGCGCAATGCAGTAAGCGAGTATCCGAGAACCAAATCAGGAGTTAACCAGTCATGCAAGACGCAATTACCGCAGTCATCAACAACTACGACGTTCAGGGCAAGTACCTGGATACGGCTGCTCTCGACAAGCTCAAAGCCTACTTCAACACCGGCGCAGTGCGCGTCCGCGCCGCGGCCGTGATCAGCTCCAACGCCACCACGATCATCAAAGAAGCTGCTGCGAAGGCGCTCATCTATTCCGACCTCACCCGTCCGGGCGGCAACATGTACACCACCCGTCGCTATGCTGCCTGCATCCGCGACATGGACTACTACCTGCGCTACGCCACCTACGCGATGCTCGCAGGCGACCCGTCGATCCTCGACGAGCGCGTGCTCAACGGCCTCAAAGAGACCTACAACTCGCTCGGCGTTCCGATTGCAGCCACCGTCGGCGGCATCCAGGCGATGAAGGAAGTAGTTGCCGGTCTCGTCGGTCCCGATGCGGCCCGCGAAGCTGGTGTCTACTTCGACTACCTCTCCTCTGGCTTGAGCTAAATCCAATAGGCCGGGGTGGCTGCACAAGTCATCCCGGCCTTGCTCATTCGGTAACCAGACGGGAGAACCAAGCTATGAGTCGCCTTTTCAAAGTGACCGCCTGTGTACCCAGCCTCAAGCGGGTCCGCGTCGGTCGCGAACTGCAGAACACCTACTTCACCAAACTGGTGCCCTACGAAAACTGGTTCGCCGAACAGCAGCGGATCATGAAGGCCGGGGGCAAGATCTTGAGCGTCAAGCTTTTCAGCGGTAAGCCGGGAGCAGACGTCGGGGTCACTAGCTAGACACACGTTCAATGACTTGAAAGCCCCGACATCGGGGCTTTTTTTGTGCCTTTTCGGGCCGAGGCTATCGAATCTGTCTGTGGGCGGGCGGAGGTCGAAAGCGGAAGTGTTAAAAATCAAGCAAAGTACTTGGACTGTTTTGCAGCTCCAGTAGTGCAGTGAGTCATTCCCTTGAGGAGTGCTGGCTGTCGAAGTTTGCTGATTTATTCTGATTGGAGCTGCTTTGTCAAGTATGTTGATCGAACCTCTCCTCCGGAGCTGTGCAGCGCCGTCAGGTCACCACGACGCACCGGCTCACGCTAGCCGGACGGCTACCAAGCACCGCTTCCGGCTCGGCGTGCAATGACTTTCAATATCTGGTTTGTCATCGTCGGGGTATTGCTCATCAGCATGGCCCTGTCTGCGTCGGTGCTCAAACGGCTTCCCCTCACCACGTCCATGCTCTACCTGGGGGTGGGCTTTGTGCTCGGGCCGGTCGGCTTTGGGCTCATTAAACTGGACCCGATCGCTCAATCGGCTCTACTGGAGCGGCTGACCGAGGTGGCCGCCGTCATTTCCTTATTTACTTCCGGGCTGAAGCTGCGTACGGCCCTCGATAACAAGCGCTGGAGGTTGCCCCTGCGGCTCGCCTTCGGTTCGATGGCGATCACCATTGGTCTTATCACCCTGGTGGGGGTATTTGGCCTGGGGTTGCCTCTGGGAGCGGCTGTCTTGCTGGGAGCAATCCTTGCGCCGACCGACCCGGTGCTGGCTTCCGATGTGCAGGTGGAGAATCCCACCGACCAGGACCGCCTGCGCTTTGGCCTCACCGGGGAAGCCGGGCTCAACGACGGCACTGCCTTTCCTTTTGTGATGCTCGGCCTGGGGCTGATGGGACTGCACGAACTGGGTATCGGCGGCTGGCGCTGGTTGGTGGTGGATGTGCTCTGGGCGGTGCCGGTGGGCCTGGGGATTGGCTGGTTGCTCGGCGGCCTGGTGGGCAGGCTTGTACTGTACTTGCGCTCTCAGCATAAAGAAGCGGTCGGGCTCGACGACTTTTTGAGCCTGGGGCTCATCGCTCTATCCTACGGGGTGGCGTTGCTGCTCTATAGCTACGGATTTTTAGCGGTGTTCGCGGCCGGCCTGGCATTGCGCGGAATCGAGCGCAAGTCCAGCGGCGAAAAAGCACCCGAGGATATCAAGGCCCTAGCTCAGACTGGGGCTACAGAGGAAGTGGCGACCGACCCCGAACAAGCACCCCTCTACATGGTCCAGGCGGTGCTGGGGTTTAACGAGCAGCTGGAGCGCATCGGCGAAGTGACCGTAGTAGTGCTCCTGGGGATTATGCTCTCAACTTTTGGCCCGCTGCCGGTCGAGACGCTCTGGTTTATACCCCTACTGCTCCTGGTCATCCGGCCTACTGCCGTGCTGCTGGGATTACTCGGTTCGCGCACTACAACCATTCAGCGGCGTTTGATGGCCTGGTTCGGCATTCGCGGCATCGGCTCTGTCTACTACCTGACCTACGCCCTTCAACATGGGGTGGAGGGTGACCTGGCCCGTTTGCTCGTCGGCATCACCCTGAGCGTGGTCGCCGTATCGATCATCGTTCACGGCATCTCGGTGACACCGCTGATGAACCTCTATGCCAAGGTAGACGCCCGCCGACTGGGCTTGTCGCAAAGGTAAGGTGTGTGACCCCTGATGTCCTAACTTTCGGCGTAATCCGAACAGAACTGTAGACAGTCCAGCCTGAGGCAGTTGCCTTAATATAAAGAAAAGTACATGTTTGACCTGGCTGTTGGATTCGGCCACGACTCTGGCAGGCTCGGAATCAGCCCTTTTCCCCGTGGCTTGGGCCAGTTTGTGTACAGGGGCTCGAAGCCTACTGGTTCCACTGACGAACGAAAAGGAGACATACTATGCCCCACGAGACTGCCCTTATTTCGACGATCGCAGTGGGACTCTCGCTGGCGTTTATCGGTGGTTTTGTCGCTACCCGACTGAGGCTGCCGTCGCTAGTGGGCTATTTGTTGGCGGGAGTTCTGGTCGGTCCATTCACGCCCGGTTTTGTCGCTGATACCGAACTGGCGCCGCAACTGGCCGAAATTGGGGTGATCCTGCTCATGTTCGGCGTCGGGATGCATTTTTCTGTGCGTGACTTGATGGCCGTGCGCAAGATCGCCGTGCCTGGGGCGATAGTACAGATTGGGGTGGCGACGGCACTTGGGACGGCACTTGCTGCTTTCTGGGGTTGGAGCTTCGGGGCGGGCCTGGTTCTCGGCCTTGCCCTCTCAGTTGCAAGTACGGTCGTGTTGTTGCGTGCCCTTGAAGAGCAGGGAACCCTCGATTCGGTAAATGGCCGGATCGCCGTTGGTTGGCTCATTGTTGAAGATCTGGTCATGGTACTTGCCCTGGTCCTGCTGCCGGCCTTCGCGGGGTTTCTGGGCAGTGAACCCGAGAGCCTGGCGGCGAAAGTGGCTGGGGAGAATTGGCTGCTGACGATTACTTTGACGCTCGGCAAGATTGCAGTGTTTGTGGGCTTGATGCTGGTTGTCGGTGTGCGCATTTTTCCGTGGATTCTCTCTCAGGTCTCCCGCTTCGGCTCGAAGGAACTTTTCACCCTGTGCGTGGTAGCCGTCGCTTTGGGCATCGCCTATGGTTCTGCTGAACTATTTGGTGTCTCATTTGCACTCGGCGCTTTTTTCGCCGGGATTGTCGTGAACGAATCGGATTTGAGCCACCGGGCAGCTAGAGAGTCGCTGCCTTTACAGAACATCTTTTCGGTCCTGTTTTTCGTCTCAGTCGGGATGTTGTTCGACCCGGCGATCTTGATTCAGCAGCCGCTGCAGGTGCTGGCGGTGCTGACAATTATTGTGGTCGGCAAGTCGGTGGCCGCCTGCTTGATTGTGCTCGCCTTCCGCTATCCGCTGAACACGGCCTTGAGCGTCTCTGCCAGCCTGGCGCAGATAGGCGAGTTTTCCTTTATCCTGGCGGGGTTGGGAATCAACCTCAAACTGTTGCCGACAGAAGGACAGAATCTGATCCTGGCGGGTGCTTTGTTGTCGATTACCCTCAATCC
>JANNPH010000199.1:0-16292 GCA_031399965.1 Gloeobacteraceae cyanobacterium SOY_34_metabat_159
CTCTCCATTTTGGTTCGCTTGATTCGAGTGGACTCAGAGCATTAGCTCCGGTTTGGTCTATCCCCGAAAGGATTTGACCGAGTTCATTACGAGCTTGCTTTATTGGCTTTTAGACTATTCTGCTTTCAAGGTCCGGTGCCGCGACTCGATTTCCTTATCGCGACAATCACGAATGTACCAAGATCTGACCAGGGGTGTCAACCTTTTCGCAAAATTTTTTCAAAAGCCCATAGCCCGCGCCACAGTCATCGTCTCTGGAGCCAGCCCTGGGGCTAGTTCTGACGAATTAACCCGTACTGCTTGCTCAGGGTCTTTAAGGCCATTGCCGGTAAGCACGCAGACAACCTGGGCACCAGCGGGTAAACCTTCTGAATATTTGAGAAGGCCAGCTACCGAAGCGGCACTGGCCGGTTCGCAGAAGATGCCCTCCTGGTTCGCAAGCCAGCAATAGGCTTCCAGGATTTCCTCGTCGCTGACGGCACGAATCGCACCGGCACTCACCTTGACCGCCGCCACTGCCCGTGCGCCTGAAGCGGGGTTACCGATGCGGATGGCGGTGGCAATCGTTTCTGGGGCAGTAACCGGTTCAACTTTGCCGTTCAGGAGTGCTGCTGCGCCACTTGCTTGAAAGCCAAACAGGTGTGGACGGGATTGAATGAGCCCTGCCTGTGCGTATTCACAGAAACCCATCCAGTAGGCAGTGATATTACCTGCGTTGCCAACCGGGATGCAGAGCCAGTCAGGCGCAGTGCCAAGTTGGTCGCAAACTTCGAAAGCGGCGGTTTTCTGACCCTGAAGACGGTAGGGATTAACGGAGTTGACTAGATTGACCGGGAAATGCTCGGCAATTTCGCGCACGATTGCCAGGGCCTGGTCAAAGTTGCCGCGAATGGCAATCACCTCAGCACCGTAGGCAAGGGCCTGGGCTAATTTGCCCAGGGCGACATAGCCCTCTGGAATCAATACGAAAGCGCGTAGACCAGCCCGTGCCGCGTAGGCCGCCGCCGCCGCCGAAGTATTGCCGGTGCTGGCACAGATCACTGCTTTGGCGCCAGCTTCTTTTGCCTTCGAGACGGCTAGCGTCATACCCCGATCTTTGAAGCTGCCTGTTGGGTTGAGGCCGTCGAACTTGGCCCAGACCTGCACATCGCGCCCCAGCCGCTTAGAGATCGAGTCGAGCGGAATTAAGGGCGTATTGCCTTCCCGCAAGGTGACGACCGGCGTACTATCGCTTACCGGTAACCAGGCACGGTAGTGCTCAATCAAGCCAGGCCAGCTATTTCCCTTGGTGCGCGGCAAAGTGGCAGTCATGAAAACGCAAGTAATCGGACGACCTCATTCTGCCCAATCTGCTTCCCTAAGGCCAGCCTTACTTTTAATTGCACTCTCTGCATTGCGCCTGATCCCTGCTGCTTTGACCCGGCGAACGGCACTACCCATACTCCAGGCATCAAAAGTAGCGTCGTCGATCTCAGCAAGTTTTGACAGCAAACTGCGCCACTGAGGACGCGGTTTAAAGTCGGTGACGTCGGTGAACTGCCCCTGACGCTCAGCACGCTGGTTATAAGGACAGCAGGTCTGGCAGAGGTCGCAACCAACCACCCAGCCCTTCTGGTTGCGAGCAATGGGTTCTGGTAAAGCCGCTGCACGGTTCTCAATTGTGTGATAGGCGAGGCACAGACGAGCATCGACCACGGCCGGCTCGACAATCGCTTTTGTTGGGCAGGCATTCAAGCAGCGTACGCAGGTACCACAGTGGTTGACGTGGAGCGTATCGGCTTCAAGTTCGAGGGTGGTCAGTACTACACCTAGAAAGACCCAGGAGCCATATTCCAGGGTGATTAAACAAGCGTTTTTGCCGATCCAGCCGAGGCCAGCTGCCTGTGCCCAGGCTTTCTCCTGAATTGGTCCGGTGTCGCAGTAGTTGAGGGTACGGCATTGAGGTTCTTCGCTCTCTATCCATCGCGCCAGAGCCTTGAGGGGCTTACCAAGCACTTTGTGGTAATCACGGCCCTGAGCGTAGCGCGAGATCTGTGCTTGATCCGGCAGGGACTGTGGTTGAGGAGTGTTGTAATTCATCGCCACCACGATGACGGAACGCACGCCCGGCAAGACCTGCTGAATATCCTGACGGCGGGGGTCGTGCATCCAGGCCATGTCTGCCGCAAAACCGCGTTCTAGCCATTGCTTGAGGTGTAAACGCTCGACGTCAAGAGCGTCAGCCCGAGCGATGCCGACTTTGTGAAATCCGAGGTCGAAGGCTTTTACTTTGATCGATTCGGCGTTTGGTGTCATTCTTCGATCGCCCACCGCAATGTCCCTTACTTATGTATTCTGTCGAGATCGAGATTAAACGGCTTGCCCACTGCTTTGCTCTACCTGCCTATGCCTACGCAGGCGATGCCGGGATGGACCTGTATGCCGCTAATTCTGAACCACTATTAGTAGTAGGCGGTGCTTTTAAGCAGGTGCCAACTGGTATCGCGATTGCCTTGCCGGTCGGATACATGGCACTCGTGCTGCCGCGCTCGGGACTGGCCGCCCGCTCGGGCATGAGCGTGCTGAATACACCCGGACTGATTGATGGTAACTATCGGGGCGAGGTCCAGGTATTGCTGATAAACCACGGGCTCGATGTCTACAGAGTGCAGCGTGGGGATCGCATAGCCCAGTTGCTCGTATTGCCCGTGCCAAATATTGTAGTTACAGAAGTCGATGCTCTTGAGCCGACTGATCGGCAATCGGGCGGGTTCGGCAGCAGTGGGCGTTAAATGTGCTGGGACAATATTTGCAGACCCTTCGTAACAGTGCGGCAGCCTTGTGAACTATTGCTGCCTATTGTAAAAAAAGTAAACGCTCTTTGCCAAATGAGCCTATACCTGAAAGTAGCAAGAGAACGATTCCCTACAATCATTGCCCGGAGGATCGATCATGACTACAGTGATTTGCAAAGCACCCGTATCGGCTCGTTCAGTAGCAGGTACCGATCTGGAGTGCCCGCGTTGCGGTTTGTTCAGCTGGTGGACCAGAATCGACCAACACCTATTCGGGCGTTGTCCTGAGTGCTCGCGGCGCTTATTGGGGGCGCACGTTGAGCATCGTAGGTTGTATGAAACCTATCTGATTGCTGACGATTCCTACTTGTGCCTGCGCGGCTGTTAGGGGAATCACCTGCCGATTCACCGAGACACAATAGCAAGGTTGTCTCTGAGGAGGGCTTTCGCTGCTCTCCTTGGTGGAAGATCTTTGAGTGATTCGTCCCTGATAGTGCAATATATAGGGGCGAAAACAGAGGTGCAGGAGTTTATGGGACTGTTTAACCGAATACGGCGCGACATCGGTATCGACCTCGGTACGGCCAACACACTCGTCTATATTGCCGGGCAGGGGGTCGTGCTCTCCGAGCCCTCGGTTGTTGCTTTTGATCGAGATACCAAGACGCTACTGGCCGTAGGTGAAGAAGCCCGCCAGATGCTTGGACGCACACCAGGCAATATCACCGCCTCCAGGCCCCTACGCGATGGGGTCATTGCTGACTTCGACGCAACGGAGGTGATGCTCAAGCACTTTATTAAAAAGGTAGTCGGTAAGTCACTTTTGGCTCCGCGGATGGTGATCGGGATTCCGAGCGGCGTCACTGGTGTCGAGCGGCGAGCAGTGATGGAAGCGGCTGTGCAGGCTGGGGCAAAGTCGGTCTACCTGGTCGAAGAGCCGATCGCGGCGGCCATCGGTGCCGGATTGCCGATTTCAGAGCCGGTGGGCAGCATGATCGTCGATATTGGCGGCGGCACGACCGAGGTAGCGATTATTTCGCTGCAGGGTAGCGTCATCTCCGAATCCGTGCGCGTTGCAGGCGACGAGATGAACGAGTCGATTGCCCAATACTTGAAAAAGTTGCACAACCTGGTAATCGGCGAACGGACAGCCGAGCAGATCAAAATGCAGATCGGTTCGGCGTTCCCGAACCGAGAAGAAGAACAGAAAATGGAAGTGCGCGGGCTGCACATGCTCTCCGGGTTGCCCCGTACCATTCAAATTCACGCCGCCGAGGTGCGCGAGAGTATGAGTGAGCCTCTCTCGGCGATTGTCGAAGCGGTGAAGCGTACCCTTGAACAGGCACCTCCTGAACTCGCCGCCGATATTTACGATCGAGGTATTGTCCTGGCTGGGGGTGGAGCGCTTCTGCGTGGTCTCGACAGCCTGATCAGTCACGAGACCGGCATCGCCGTCCATATTGCCGAATCTCCACTCAACTGCGTCGTGCTCGGCACCGGCAAGATCTTAGAAACCACAAGTCTCAACCGCGTCTTCAGCGGCACCTTTCAGGGAAGCTAAGCTCAACTTTAGCCAGAAGCATCAAGGTGCAGCACAGCCTTGCCGGTGAACTGCCGCTTCATCAGCCGTTCATCTACTCCTGCTACCTCCGTCCAGGGTGCTTCGACGGTAATGTGTGTGTGAAGCTGTCCAGCAGCAATCAGTTGTGCCAGACGGGCAAGGCCGACCGAGGCTGACTCGCGCTCCAGTTCGTGGAAGATGATAAATCCGTAGAGGCTTGCCCCGCCAATGTTGTATAGGCGGGAAGCATCGAACGTTACTTCTTTACCGGCAGAAGCACCAAAAGAACACAAGTCCCCCCAGGTGCGAGTAAGCCGAGCGCGCCCGAGAGGACGGTACTGCCCACCGATTCGAGAATCACCGAGTAGGGTCCGAACTGCCTAGCCTCACTCAAGTCTGTTCCGACAACGACATCTTTAGCTCCGGCTGAGCGCACCAGCGCTTCATGTTCGCTCTGGCGTAGATGAGCGACGACGTGCGCTCCAGCTAGATTTGCAAGCTGGCAGCCAAAATAGCCGACCCCGCCGGTTGCCCCGGTAATCAGAACGCGGCGACCCAGAAGCGAGCCACCCCGTTCGAGAGCAAGCAGGGCAGTCAGGCCCGCGATCGGTAAAGTGGCCGCCTGAGCGAAGCTGACTGCGGGTGGCAGCTCGGCCAGGACACGGGTGGAAACGGCAACTTGCTCTGCCCAGGCTCCAGAGGGTACAAAACCGACGACGCGAGTACCGGCTTGAGGGCCGCTCCCATCCGCCGCCGCTTTTTCCACGATGCCAGCTAGATCCCAGCCGGGACGCCAACCGGCCTCAGCCGTGGTCGAGCGTCTCACTTCCCCACGGTTCAGAGAAACAGTCGAGACACGGATCAGTGCTTCACCAGGAGCGGGGGAGGGTGCAGGAACTTCTCTCAGAACCAGGCGCTCTGGAATGGCAGGATCGACGACGACAGCGCGAATCGAGTTCATCAACTGAGTCTCCTTAGAAGAAGGATGAGATTGGAGTTACCAGTGATACTTAGGCTAATTCTCAAGGACTTTTTGCCTATTACCTGGTGAGTAAGCTCTCCCACTCGGTTAAGGTTTCCTGCTCCACAGCAGTCCAAATCCAAGTGCGCCTGCCGTAACGAACAGGGCAATGCCAAGCCAGAAGAAGCGGCCAGTCTCATCGAGGGCAAGCAGTAGCGACGCTGAGAGAATGAGGGCGGCGGTGATCAGGCTGGCCGCGATTCTTCGGGAGGCATCGTAGAAGCTCGTCTGCACCGGTTCAAATCCACTGACCTGAACCCGCAGCTGAAACGTTTCGGCTGTAATGCGCTGCATCAGCAAATCGAAGCGCCGAGGGAAATTAAGCCCTAACTCGCGCAGGTCGAGAGCGGACCTGAGCGCCTGTTGTAGTGGGGCAGCTCCGAAGAGGCGACGGCGAAAAAGCTCGGTAATTAAAGGTTTTACTGTCTCGACCAGGTTGAATTCCGGGTCTAGAGCCCGCGCCACCCCTTCCAGGTTTGCAAGCGCCTTTACATACAGACCAATGTTGCCGGGTAAGCGAATACCGTTTGTGCGCAGGATGCGGAGCATGTCGTAGAGAAGCGCCCCAAAGTTGATTTCCACCAGGGAGCGGTTGTAGTACTGACGCAGCAGGCGGTCGAATTCGCCCTGAAGCCGCGCAAAATTGACATTGTCCACGACCTGACCTAGATCGAGGGTCAGTTGCGCGAAGCGCTGCGGGTCTTCTTCGACGATGGCCAGTAGCTGCTCTGTCAATAATTGCTGGGTACGCGGGTCAAGGGTTCCCGTCATTCCGCAGTCGAGAAGAGCAATATTTTGTCGAGTACCGGACTGCCAGCGAAAGAGGTTGCCTGGATGCGGATCAGCGTGAAAGAAGCCGTCAACGTAGATTTGCTGAAAGAACGCCTTGACAGCAAGGCTTGCCAGTTCTGGGGCATTCTCAGGCAAAGGACGGGTCAGGATCGGTAGCCCCTCTATCCATTCGAGCACCAGCACTCTTCGGGTCGTGTGCTGCCAGTAGACCAGCGGTACAGTGACACGGCTCGCATCGACCCAGGAACTATTAGCCAGGCTTGCCCGCAGCAAGTCGGTGTTCTTGCCTTCACGGCTGAAATCAAGCTCAGCGCGCAAACTGACTGCGAATTCCTCTGCCAGAGCTTGAGCGTCGTAGTATTTACCCCAGCTCGCCTGAGACGCAACCCAGTCGGCAATACCTTTCAGGATGCGAATGTCGCTCTCAACTGTGCCCTCAATCGCCGGTCGTTGCACCTTGACTGCAACAACCTCACCGCTGCTCAGGCGGGCGCGATAGGTCTGGGCTAAAGAACCGGCTGCCACTGGCACTGGGTTAAATTCCTGAAAGACCGATTCAAGAGACCCGGAGAGTTCCTGTTGTAGAGCCTTCTGAACGTACTCCCAGGGGGCGGGCGGCACGTCTGCTTGCAGAGCAGTCAGCTCGTCAATATACTCAGGTGGCAACAGGTCAGGACGAGTACTCAGTAATTGGCCGAGCTTTATAAAAGTCGGACCAAGCTCGATTAGTATTTCCTTAAACACCCTGGGTAGTGGTAAGCGCGGTTCATCGCCCGGACCTTCTGCTTTTTTGTTCTGAAGCGCATTGAGCATAAATCCCCAGCCGTGCCGCGAGATCACACTCAAAATCTCGCGCTGGCGCGTCCAATCAGGAGTCAGACTGGTGAGCATAGTGGTATACCGGAGTGTGATGTCATGATCTAGTGTTGTGAAAAGATTTTAGCTCTGCCATAAAGCAGAGTAGAAACTGTAGGCATACAAGTCTCACGGAGTTCCGCTGAGGATGCTTGTCCAATATTGAAAAATGTGGTTAGATCTGGCTAAGATTTTAAGTGAGTAAAAAAAGAGTAGGGATCAATTTTGGCTGTATCTTTTCCAGGGAGAAGATTGTTCAGTTTGCCAAAGAATCAGCAACTGCACATTGAATTCTGCAGGAGATCCAGGTGAGCTATTCTTTTTCTGAAGCGATACATCAAAAGTCGACTAGAAATGCCCAGTTGCGCGAGAAGCTGTCTTTAGCGATCAGGTCTTCAAAACCTCTATCTGCCTCTATCTGGGATTCACTATCAACTCGAGCAGATTATGAATCTCCAATCTCAAACTTAGAAAATATTGACATCTTTATAACGGCGAATGAAGTTACTGAAAAGCACGGTACAGGTGTCCTCCTAAAAAGAATTTTTAAAGACGAAGAAAATATTGTAGCCATTCGTTCAGAGAACCACTACGGTGGTGAGCAAGATTTTGGTACTGCTAATATCTGCCTGCCAACCGCCGGTTTATCCCGGCAGGAGATTTTCTTTCGCATCGCGAAACTGCTTAAAAGTTGTGTGATTCGCCGGGTTCTCTGTATTCCTTACTCTCAGGAGCAACTCCGGCTGGCAATCACGGTTAGAGAAATTTTCAATGTGCCGATTTGCACATGGATCATGGATGACCAGAACATTACAGTTGGTGCTATTCCAGATGAACTGATGCGCGAGTTTCTGGCTAAATCAGACCTGCGTCTGGCAACTCATCTAGAGTTGTGCAGTGCCTATGAAGAGAAGTACGACCTCAAATTCTGGATACTACCTGCTGTTGCACCGGAGCCGCTAATTCTCACCTCTGCTCAAGTACCTGTCCCACCCTTAACTGCTGGACTCTTGATCGGCAGTATTTGGAGCAAGCGTTGGATCAGGCTCTTGATGGAAACCGTGCAGGGCGCTGGTGAAAAACTCGACTGGTACGGTCAACTTCAACCATCTTATGAAGTATCGCAAGATTCACTGGTTAGAGCAGGCATTACAGTCAAGGGATTGGTCCCTGAGACACAACTGATTCAATTCCTGCGCACTGCCCCTTATTTCGTAGTGCCGACAGGCGTCCTCGATGAGGAAGAGGACCGGATAGACATTGGGCAGTTAAGTTTACCGGGCCGTATTCTGTTTGCAATGGCAACAGCGAACACCCCAGTCATCATTCTCGGTAGCGAAAAGACTTCGGCTGCCAATTTCGTTAGGCGGTTCGGTATCGGTACAGTTTCCAGCTACACAGCAGAAGGCTTTCGGGCCGCTGTCAAGTACATCAACACTGCTGAGAACCAAGCGACCATGCGGCATAAGGCAGCGGCAGTCGCAAACCAGTTTTCCTCAAGAGGTGTAGACCAGTGGTTATGGCACTCACTCGCACTAGGTAAACCTGCTGATCCTCGCTTTGAAGATTTGTTTAGAGATTAAGCGAGCGAGCACAGTGACTTGAAGGAGCAACGATCGTGTTTATCAGTCCAATCAGAATCAAAGCACTCAAAGACCTGGTAATCGAGAAGTTGGATCTGCTTCTTGCTAATGCAGAAAGGATGGACAAGTTTTTAGATAATCAGTCGGCTGCGGAAACGGCTGATGCGTCTACGCTTGAAAACGACTCCTCGATACTGGAAGCACTGACATTCCTAATTAATCGAATTCAGGAGGGCTCCTCCGTCAACTTAGAGTATCTCGCCACTTTACTAAGCAATGTCGAACAGATGCATCAAGAGGTAACACTCATCCGTGAGGATCTCAAACTCGAGCGCAGTCCCGGCTACCGACCAGATGGTTCTGTGGAGATAGACCTTATGTCCTATCTCTACTCCTTCATGCCTAACCGCTTTGCACTTGATATTGGCGCTAATGTCGGCAAGGTTAGTGAGTGTTTATTAGAAACAGGCTACCGGGTGATCGCTTTTGAGCCCAACCCACTGACATTTGAGCGGCTGAGTGAGCGGCTCGACCGGCACGAGGGCTTGCAGTTACACCGCTTCGCTATTGGTCGCACGGATGCGGATATGCATCTTCATATCGCAGAAGACTTCTCACCAACCAACATCGGCAAAGATGCCACGCTTTACAGCAGTCTAGTCATGCACCCGCTGCCATGTAATCTCCGGTTCACCCACAGTGCAGATGTCAAGGTTAGAAGCCTAGAGAGTCTACACTACTCACTGGAAATACCTAATGAAGTTGGGTTGCTGAAAATTGCTGCAGTAGGATTCGATCTTGAAATTATTCAAGGGATGGGAGAACATCGCTACCCACTGGTTGTCTGTAGGTATCAAGATGGAGCGATGTTCTCTACCAAGGGGGGAGCGTACAGTAGCCTTAATAGGCTAGTTCCAGAAATGCGCAACCGGGGCTACTGGTGGCATATCGTTATCCACAGAGACAGAGATGACATTGGGTTTTACTGCAATTCCCCTCACTCATTCCCCGGATCTTGGGGCAGCGTTTTCTTTTTTCAGGAACAGGCAATCTTTTCTCAGGCACTCAGTTGGTGCTCCAAAAGCATTCCTAGCACTAACATCAATCAGGCGATCAAGCCGCGTTGAGTAAAAAAGAACTAATGACGCTACAATTAGCTTCAAACGTCATTTGGAAGTACATACAGTTAGAGGGGACTACGCCCCCTCGTTTTCGAACTTACTTAAGTGCTACCACCAGATACGATTCCCGTTTTCGTCCATACGTGCGGCACGAATAAGGTTGCTAATCTTGGAGGCATCGTGAACGTGGTGAAGAGCCACTTTCTTACCACCTGGTAGCGTCCAGTGGAAATACTTTGGATGCACTTCTTTATAGACGACCTTTTGATCAACGTTTCCCGTCTTTTCAAGAAGAGTTTGATCATCGTGGTTGAAGTTTGCGTAGCTTTCCTGGGAGTCCACTTCTCCATCACGGCTAGACTGACCAAGAGGTCCGAAACGTTCTGACTTGACCATGGTACCTTCCTCGTGCAATTTCTAAAGCAACCTAAGTAGTGAAGCAAGCTGCTCTGGTATATCTACACATTAGAGAAGGTTTTATCTGGATACCTCTGCCTGATGAGTGAACCTTAATTCTGCACGAAGTTAGATCCACTGACAATGTATGTGGGCCGGGCGTAAGAACAAGGTAATCTCCCAGGATCGCACATCTGAGCCTTGTCATATCTCCAAGACCTGGGAGTGCTCTGTTCCTTCGCCTAGCGACCTGAAATATTCACCACCGGCTCAGCGAGATCCGCTCAGGTACCGTTCTCGCCACCAAGAGCGAAGCTCGCCTCTACCTGGATCGTTCTAGAAGCTTATTAGCAGCCTGCGAATTCTCCTTATCACCTAGAGCCAGCAATAGTTTTGAGGCTTTCTGAAGATCGGAAATAGCGTTTTGCTTCTTACCAGAGGTAAGGAGTGCGCTACCTCGCAAAAGATAGGCATAGGCATTGTCGGGATTCAATCGCAGGGACTCGCTCATATCGTTGATTGCTCCCTGATAATCCTTAAGGTAGAAGCGAGAACTGCCACGCATGTAGTAGGCGTAAGTGTTTTTAGGGTTGAGTTGTAGGGATTGATTCATATCTCCTATAGTTCCTTGATAATCTTTAAGATAGAAGCGAGAACTGCCACGCATAAAGTAAGCGTAAGTGTATTTTGGGTTCAGACGAAGCGCCTCATTTAAATCTTTAATTGATGCAGAATATTCATTTAGGTAAAAGTAAGAACTTCCCCGAAGGTGGTATGCATTAGCGTTTTTGGGGTTGATACGCAGGTACTGATCAAATTCCTTGATCGCCCCTCGGTAATCTTTGCGAATAAAGTGGGAGTTGCCACTTGCATATAACTCCTTAGCCTTTGTTGCATTGGCACTAGCTTTTGGTACTTGAGCGAAAACTTGAGGAGTTGCCTCTAAGAAAAGAGACAGTGCTACCAATAAAATTAGCAATTTAACTAATGAGTTCATTTGCTCATCCTATGCAAAAGGGTTGCCTTGTTCTTGCAAAAAATGGTATCACAGCTGGCAATCCTACTACAAGAAGTACGGTTTTTTTACAAAAATAGCGGGCGACCTAACGCTTCTGGGGAGGCTTACCTCTTGGGCTGCAAGGCCGAATGAACTCTCAATCAATTGCACCTGCGATTGAATTTCTCTCTTCTCTACATTTTTGGTTTGGCCCTTGCGGATTATATTCATTGCTTCATACCTTAGGTGTTCTGGCGTATCGCCAAGAGTCTTTGAAATCCCAATCCGGCCTTAGCCAGGCGTTTGACACTTTGGCGGACCTTCTCAATTAGATTGTTTAGATACTCGACCTGCCTGAAAATCTTATCTAAAGTGTGTGGCCGGCAAACTCGTAGAGCACCAACGTAACGCCTGGCAAAACACGTCATAATCCTGGAAGAAGAAGATGTTGCCCCAAGTGCCCCCTGGAGATTGTGTCCTATTCGGGTAAAACGAGATTCTGTTGTCAGCAGTACGATAAATCACTACGTGCCACGGGTACTGCCGCATCCGCATTTGTTTGACGAGGTAGCTCACCGACGATTCATCGGCCCCGCCGAAAACATGCTCCCTGTCCCAGTACTCTAAAATCACTACCGGGTATCGGTGAGAATTCATTCCCAAGATGACTTCAAAGTCGTTTCCCTCGGTGTCAATTTTTACCAGGCCGACTTCTTTTGGTACCTCGCCACTGGCATGAAGGCTTGTAAGGCTGCGAACAGAGACATCGACTTTGCTTGCAAACTGTAAGTCTACGGGTGTGGGATGCAGTTTGAGGGTGCTGTAGAGGGTAAGGTCAGCGTATTTATCTTCGCCGGATAGGTCCTTGCAAAAGTAGAGCGGCTGTACACCATCCTTGCTGCCAAGGGCTACCGATTGTGCTCTAAAGTTCGGCCACTGCTGCAGGCGGTTCAAAAGTTGGTTGTAGGTCGATTTCGAGGGTTCGAAAGCGTAGACCGTATAGCCGGATTGCAGTAAATATTCCGAAGCATCGCCGACGTTTGCCCCGATATCCAGGGCATTACGAGAGGGTAAATAGCTGTAGAGGTGGGCCATTAACTCCAGTTCAGGCTCTACTTGATCTTTGCCAGCAGGCTGAAAAATGATGCCCTCGCTCAATTGCCACTCGCGCTCTTCGAGAGAGCGACGCTCCAGTGCTTCGAGAGAGCGGCGCTCCAGTGCTTCAAGGGTATGAGTTTGCTGAAGTATTGCACGCAAGTGCTCATCGAAAAAGTCCAGTTGCTTCTGCTGCTGCTCGAGTAACTGGCGCAGGTCAGTCTGCTGGTTGCGCACTGCCCGCAGCGCTTCTTGCTCCTGACGCAGAAGTGATTCGACGTTAGCAAGGGTCTCACCCTGGCACTGCTGGTGCTCGACCAGATGGGTGGTACCCTGCAGCAGGTAGGCCGTGTTGTACAGAATAGCCGAGAGTATCGGCTGGGTTTGCTCGATGAGCTCTGCTGCCTGTTCGACTTGTGCGAGTATTTCCGGGATCCGCTTGATACCCAGTCTGTTCATTAGCCTGGCGCTTTTAGTCTCGAAGAAATCTCTATCCATGTTTTTCCCGCAGTTGCCTATTTGGAACTTTCCATGTGTCAGATGAATTGGCCAGTCTCCCTGCCTATGCTTGTGACTCGCTCAGAGGCGATAGCAAGAAACTATGCCGCAGGAACAGCACATCTTTTTGCAAAAGCGTCCCGTCTACTGGGGACCGCCAGCAGCCGATGTCGTCGTAGTAGCGAAACCCGAGCGCATCCAGCAGGTCAATCATTTCGGTCATGACTTTGGCGCGAGCGTCGTAGCGAAGCAAAGACAGTTCTAGGGCTACCGCGTCTACTTGCTCCAGCAATTTTCTTGCACCCTCAAGTACCAGATGCTCCGCACCCTGCACGTCGATCTTCAGCAGTCCACGACCCAAGAGTTGTTTTTCAGCGGCGATGCCGTCGAGAGTACAAAGCTGCACCGGCACGCTGTGGTAGGAACGAAAGTCCGCCGGCGCCAGCAGGGAACTGCCGTAGAGATCCTCTGAGACCTGAAAGCTAGTTTCCCCAGGACAATCGGAAGCAGCAGCGCAGACCCACTCGAACTCCGGGTGGGCTGTTGCGTAGTAGTTGTTGCTCTGCGGTCCGTAGGTTGCTGTCAACGGCTCCACGAGCACAAACCGGGCAGTTGGGAATAGCCCGTGGACGTAGTGAGACCAGACACCCGATGAAGCGCCGACATCGATGACGAAGTCGGGTAGAAAACCGTGCTTTTTGAGGCGACGCAGGGCTTCGTAGATCTCTTTGAATGCGGGGTAGATGTCTCTGGGGACTGGCGGCTCGACGTAGGGCACTAGCGAGTCGTTAGAACGAGCAAATAATCTTTCAAAGCGGTCGTCCACTGGTTCGCCGAGTGCTAGAGAGTTCCAGATCCACTCGCCGATGCCGTCCCCTCTGAAATGATCGGCGACGTGCGCTGCCTTTGCTCGCATCTGCGTCTGCATTGCAGCTGAGGTAACCGTGGCCACGGCGTCTTTGAACTCGGCTGCGTCGTAACCGCAGACCACGCCGATGCCAAAGCGGCGGACGAACTTTGCCGCCGCCGTATTGGGGTGGCCCAGAACCACCAACGGGGTGCCGGAGGCGGCCATGATCAGCAGCACCCGGCTTGGCAGGCTTAACTCGGCCAACGCCCTTTGATCGTCGTCTTCGTCGAGGGTGCCGCTGGGTATCAGCGCGTACTGGTAATCGCGCAGGCGCACACTCAATTGCGGTTCAGTCAGATAACCGCACGGCACCAGCCCTTCTCTGGTGAGTTGTTCCTGGAATTCACGGGGCGGGTTGCCGTACCAGTCAATTTTCTCCCCAGAAGCGGAGACGGTAGCGCGTAGAAGCCTTAGCCAGTGCTGACCCCAGACATTACCGACAAGCACCCCTCCAGCTGTGCAAGTCGGCAACGACTTCTGAAGCCCGCTTAGCAGCAAATCGCCCCTCACCGTTGGCGGTAACATCCAGAACTTGACACCGTACTGGCGCTCGTAAGCATCGCGTAACTCCGGCGAGATGGCCAGGCATAGGGTGGATTTTTTGAGCAACTCATTCACGAGCGATTGACTGATTCCATTTTTATAGATGCTATTGTCGTCCATCACATAGGTGCACAGAGGTACATCGAAGATGTCTTTGATGGCGATAGCAGAAAGAACGTCGTCAGGATAAAAAGGTACACAGAGCACCCGCCGAACTTCCGTTAGCTCCAGTGCCCTGGACACTGAAAGGTACGCTTTTTTACGATTGGCACCAGGGTGGGCAAGAAGTAGACTTGCATCGGCAAATGTGTGTTCGCCCCCATAGTCGTCGTGTGAGCGAATAGAAACCAGGTTAGGGTGTCGATCAAAATGGCGTTTGATCAGCACCCCTGTGCCGTGTCGCTCATTTACTTCATTTGGCGATATGACAACATTGGCACGCAGCATACTGACAGTATGCACTTCCGATTTCTCAGCTAGAACTCGGGGCAGTGGCGCTTTCGAGAGCACGGTGTCCATCAGCTGCACACGGAGGTGCTCGCTCCATCTGCAGGCATTCAACTCATCAAATCCAACCATTTAGCTTCACCTACAAGCATCTAAAGAGAGCGATTGGAACTCGAATGGAGTCGCAGGCAATCTCGATAAAGAATAGCAGACTCTGCAAAGTATCAGGGCAAACGCATTGGCGTCCTAGAGCTGATTCGTAAAAATTGGTGAAAGGTAGCTGCCGGGCAGGCCTCTCTAGACTACCAAGTAAGAGTATAGCCTTGTACCCAACCGCCATCAGTCGCTAGTGCAACCGGGCTAAGTTAAGCCAGTGTTGCACTAGTTCAATTGACGACAGCAATACCTTGCCCACAGCCTCGCGACTGGGAATTCCAACGATGCCATCGTTCAATCCGGCAAAGACACCTGTTCTCAGTCCTTGGCTCGGCTTCAACCATTCGGAGGCTCGGCCTGGTATTGCATGCTGGGATAATGAACTGCAGATCCGTTGCAGGTGATATCCACGAAAGTCAGCTGCGCGGGCGGGGGTGCTTGCTCGATGGTACTCACAGGCGGGCCGCTTGTGCCTGGTAGAGGTCTTCGAGGATGGCGCGCAGGTCGTACTTGTAGCGCCAGCCCGGAAAGTGGCTCCGGCACTTGCTCACGTCGGAAACGTACCAGATGTGGTCGCCGGAGCGGTTGTCCTCTGTGTAGGTGCAGGCCAGTTTCTTGCCGGTCAGTTCTTCGCAAATAGCAATCGCCTCCACCATCGAACAGTTGCTGTGGCGGGAGCCACCGATGTTGTAGACCTCTCCCGAACGCGGGTCCTGATAAAAGTGGTAGAAGACGTTGACCAGGTCGTAGCTATGAATGTTGTCGCGCACCTGCTTTCCCCCATAGCCGAAGATCGTGTACGGCTTGCCGGTAATCGTGCACTGCATCAAGTAGGCGAGAAACCCGTGCAGTTGGGCTCCTGAGTGGGAAGGGCCGGTGAGACAACCACCCCGGAAACTGGCCGTCTTCATCCCGAAGTAGCGGCCATATTCCTGGACGAGCACGTCTGCTGCCACCTTTGAAGCGCCGAAGAGCGAGTGCTTGGAACCGTCAATCGACATCGACTCGTCGATGCCGTCCACGTAGCGGTGACCGGGTGCGATTTCCCAGCGGGTTTCCAGTTCTTCGAGGGGTAAAAAGTTAGGAGTGTCACCATAAACTTTGTTGGTCGAGGTAAAGATGAACACGGCTTCCGGGGCGAATAGGCGGGTCGCCTCCAGTAAGACGAGTGTGCCATTGGCGTTGACGGTGAAGTCCATGTGCGGATCTTTCGCTGCCCAGTCGTGGGAGGGCTGGGCGGCGGTGTGGATGATCAGGCTGATGTCGCTCGAATATTCTTTGAAGATTGCCTCGACGGCTGTCCGGTCGCGGATATCGACCTCGTAGTGCCGGTAGCGCTCGCCGTAGCGCTCGGCGAGCAAGTCGCGGTTCCAGGCGGTCGAGGCGGTCGGGCCGAAAAAATAAGAGCGCATATCGTTGTCGATGCCGACGATGCGAAAGCCGAGTCCGGCAAAAAAATGGACCGCCTCGGAGCCGATCAGTCCGGCAGAGCCTGTAATCAGGACCGTATGCATGCGCTCACCTCACAAAACCCATTTGCTGA
>JANNPH010000208.1:0-3933 GCA_031399965.1 Gloeobacteraceae cyanobacterium SOY_34_metabat_159
ACCGACTTCGAGGAAGTGGTGCGCCTCGACATGGCTTACATCGAAGGCTGGTCGCTCTCGCTCGACTTGCGCATTATGCTGAGCACGGTGAAAGTCGTTCTGCGCCGACGAGGGGCCTACTAAATGAATCGGGGGAGTTGAGTGTCTGAGACTGCAATTTTTGTCGAGGGTCTGAGCAAAAGATACCTGCTCGACCACGAGCAGACTGGCGGCCAGACGACCCTGCGCGATGCGTTGTCGAGCACTGCTAAAAATCTTGCCGGCCAGTTTAGCGGTCGAACCGCGCGCTCGAAACCAGAAGAATTTTGGGCTTTGCAGGATGTTTCTTTCGAGGTCAAAGTTGGCGACCGCATCGGCGTGCTCGGGCGCAACGGGGCCGGAAAATCGACGCTGCTCAAGATTTTAAGCCGAATCACCGAGCCGACTCGGGGTCGGGTACGGATGAACGGACGGGTCGCAAGCTTACTGGAAGTCGGAACGGGGTTTCACCCCGAACTCTCCGGCCGCGAAAATATCTACTTGAATGGTGCCATCCTCGGGATGGCCAAAAGCGAGACCCGAGGCAAATTTGACGAGATTGTCGCTTTTGCGGAGGTCGAGAAATTTTTAGATACCCCCGTCAAGCGCTATTCTTCCGGGATGTACGTGCGGCTCGCCTTCGCCGTCGCTGCCCACCTGGAGCCCGAGATTTTGATCGTCGATGAGGTGCTGGCCGTCGGCGACGGTGAATTTCAGAAAAAATGCCTCGGCAAAATGCAGGAAGTCAGCGGTTCTGGCCGGACAGTCCTCTTCGTCAGTCACAACATGGCGGCAATTACCGCCCTGTGCGACAAAGCACTCTGGCTGACGGGCGGTCAGGTGAAGATGCAGGGAGAGGCCGAGGCGGTGGCCAGTGCCTACTTGATGAGCGGGGCTGAGACCTCGGGAGAAGCGATTATTCCAGACAAGGGTGCGGGCAACGCATTCAAGTTCAGACGCCTGACGCTCCTGAATGAGGCCGGGAAGGTGACCTCCATCCTGGATGTGCGCCAGCCCTTCCGGGTCCAGATCGAGTACACTTCAGCGGAAATGTCGCGGGAACTGGAAATCTCTCTGAGAGTCTGCAACGCTTACGGCGTCCCGATTTTTACGACACTGCGCTCCCAATCGCTGCCAGGCGGCATTGCGACCGGCACCCAGGTATCAGAAGTTTTTATCCCGGCTCACTTTTTGACGCCAGGCTCCTACAGCCTCAGCATCGCTGCCTTCAATATCAACATCGGGGTCGTCTCTCACCTGCAAGACCTGCTGACTTTTGAAATTGAGGAGACCGGCAGTAGTATGGCCCTCTACAAAGGGCACTCCTATGGAGCCGTACTCGTCGATTTTTCCTGGCAGGACCTCAACAATGCCGCCCTCAAAGTTCTGTGATGATCCAGCTATCCGGTGTGCAGACCAGACAGAAAGGACCAGGGGCCGACCATCCAGGTAGGTGCGGACGATGAAAAGCGAACTGATCACCTACGAAGAATCTGTCCACTGGATGCGAGCCCAGCCGGAATTGGCTGATATGGTCCGGCTCTGTTATCTGGACGCCGATAATCTTGCTGCCGCAAGACGGTACGCCGCGAGCGAAGAATTTCAGGAAGTAGTACGACTTCTCAACTTGAGTGATGCCTCCCGAAAGTTGAAGATTCTCGACCTCGGCTGCGGCAACGGCATCGCCTCCTACGCGCTTGCTTCGACGGGGCACGACCTCAGTGCCCTTGACCTCGATTTAAGTGAAGATGTCGGGCTCGGTGCTGTAGCGAAGCTTGCACAGACGCTCAAGCAGGGATCGATCGATACCTTTCAGTCGGTTGCCGAGTCTTTGCCTTTTGCTGAGGCGACTTTTGATATTGTGTTCGCCAGGCAGGCCCTGCACCACTTTACCGACCTCGACAAAAGCCTCTCTGAATGTTCACGAGTGCTCAAGCCCGGCGGTTTGCTGCTGGCGGTCAAAGAGCACGTCATCGACGATGAGCCACAACTGCAAGCATTCCTCGACAACCATCCACTGCACCGGTGGCACGGTGGCGAAAATGCCTATTCACTGCAAAGATACCAGTCAGCCCTGGAGGGTGCTGGATTTAAGATCCGCAAAAATATTGGCCCTTTTGATTCTCCGATCAGCCAGTTCGATGTCTCAGACGAGGACGTCAAGGCCAGTCTACAGGTGGCTCTAGAGCGGAGGCTCGGAAAGCTACTTGCTCCGGCGATCTCCAATTTCCCCTACGTTGAACGCTACTTCCGCCATCGGCTTTCTGAGACCTGTCGCTATCCTGGCCGCCTCTACTCCTTTTTCTGTGTCAATCGATAGCACCGATACCGCCGCCCCCGAACAGGCGGCAGTGCTCGATGCGGCTAGCGATGCTCCACGAGTGGTCAGCACACACTGCGTCCTGCACGATTCGGAAGCGGCCAGTGATCCAAACGGGCATGGAGGCAACCACCGCACAGCCCAGATAGCCGAACTGGTGACGCGCTCAGGACTTGAATCGACGCGGTTGGTCAAGAGCCTCGAAATGCCCCGTTTCAGCTGGTGTACGAGCAGCGTCGGATTTCTGGCAAACTACGGTCTGCGCGTTCAGCCTTCTTACTTCGTGCTCAAGTACTGCGGTCTGCTCTACAAGATCTACACAAAAGCCCTGACAGAACATCGGGGTGCCAGGCTGCTACTCTGGGAGGCGACCAAGGGCTACAGCCGGGTTGCCCCCTATGCAGCCCGAAAAGTGGGGTTCAAAGTCGTGGCAGTGCCTCAAAACCTCGAAGCGCTCGTGCCGGGTCAGGTCGATCCGTTCACGCGCAAGTCGCTGCCGAGCAGCTTGAGCGACGAGCTTGACCATCTCTCCCAGGCGGACCGCGTGTTCTGCATCTCCCGCGAAGAGCAGTGGCTGTTAAATGCCCATGGAATTGACGCCGATTTTTTACCTTACTACCCGCCTCAAGCCGTCTTACAATCGCTGCTTGATGTGCGACGGCTCAGGGCTCGCGCTCAGGCGGGCAATCGCTATCTCATCCTCGGTACCGCCGACAACAAGCCGACGTTTTTGGGGATGACCCGTTTGCTGACCTGGCTTGGCGGGTTCTCTGAGGGCGACTTTACCGTCGATATTGCCGGCTACGGGACCGAGGAACTTGCACCCCTCTGCCAGGACAAAAAGTTTACTTTGCACGGAGCCGTCAGCGCCCAGCAACTACAAAAACTGCTGGTCGATACGCGGGCAGTGCTGGTCTACCAGCAGGCGGGAGCCGGGGCCTTGACCCGCGTCCCGGAGATGCTGGTTGCCGGCATTCCCGTGATCGTGAACGGCAATGCCGCCCGCAGTGCCCAGCATTATGCGGGCCTGCATTGCTTCGAGAATCCGGGTGAACTGGCCCAACGGCTCGCAAGCCCGCTTGCGAGCCCCGAGATACCAGCAAGACCCGAGGGGGCCGAGAGGCGCTTCATCGAGTGCCTGCAAGCCCTGGCAACCTGAGTAATGCAACCATTTGGAGGATTGATTGCTAAAAATTAGTGTCGTCACCCCTTCCTATAACCAGGGGATTTTCATCGAGCGCACGCTCAAGAGCGTGCTCGACCAGCAGTACCCGGAGCTTGAATACTTCGTCTTCGACGGCGGCTCAACCGACCAGACTGTGTCGATCCTGGAGCGCTATAGTTCGCAACTGACCTACTGGCAGAGTCAGAAGGACAAGGGGCAATCGGACGCCATCAACCAGGGTTGGCGGCGTTCCGGCGGTGAAGTGATTTGCTGGCTCAATTCAGACGACATGTTCTATCCGGGGGCTCTCGCCTACGTGGCTCGTTACTTTGAAGACCACCCGGAAGTGGACGTTCTCTACGGCGAGAGCCAGTTGCTCGATGTCAACGACCGATTTATCAGCAATGATGCCGTCGAAGACTTTTCCCTC
>JANNPH010000035.1:0-2469 GCA_031399965.1 Gloeobacteraceae cyanobacterium SOY_34_metabat_159
CAAGCTGGTCTACGAATACACCGGCGTGACGACAGCAAAGGCGGTCGAACCTTATTTTCGCAAGCTGGTGGCAAATCTGCCGCCGCGCCGCAGCACGACTGTCCCGCTTCAGCCGATTGCGCCCGCCCCGTCTCCCAAAAATTGACCTGGCCAGGTCAGTTTTCGATGCCAGGTCGGCGGTTTGTCACACTCAGCAGAGCGGATTGGCGTTAAAACCCGGATACCATTGTTGACGAAGAATCTGGGGGGAGCCAGTTGCCCTATATCGAGATCGCTGGAACAAAACATTTCTACAGCCTGGCTGGGCAGGCTCAATCTGGCCGATTGCCGCTTGTCCTGGTACACGGCTGGTGCGGCTCAGCCCGCTACTGGGAACCGCTCGTTGCTGCTCATGCTGCCGAGACTTTGTGTCTGAGTTATGACCTGCGCGGTTTTGGGCGTTCGCGCCTGGTCCCTGGGAGTGCTCACGATTTTTCCCTCGAAGCTTACTGCCGCGACCTGGCTACCCTGCTCGACCAACTTTCAATCGACCGCATCGACCTCAATGCCCACTCGATGGGTGCCTCGATTGGTCTTGCCTTCGCGAACCTTTACCCCGAGCGGGTGAGACGTCTGGTCCTGACCTGTACGGGCGTCTTTGAATACCAGGCGCTGCTGTTTGAAACTTTTTACCTGGCAAGCAACGTGGTGATCGCTGCTCGCCCGCCCTGGATGGTCAACTTTGCACTCGTCCGCCGGGCTTTCCAGCGCCGCTTTGTCTACAAGTTGCTGAGTGACGACTTTGCCCGTCTCTTTATCGAGGACTTCGTGGTGGCCAGTAGCGAAGCGGCCCGCGGTACGCTCTACAGTTCAATCGGCAAACATGCCACTTTCGAGATGCCCGCCGCCTTCAAGCAACTGCGCACTCCAACACTGCTCATCAGCGGAGAATACGACCAGATCATTCCGGCTGTCGGTGCCCGTCGAGCAGTCGAAGTGAACCGGGATTTGTCCCTCGAAGTAATTCCCAAAACTGGACACTTTCCGATGCTCGAAGCACCCGAGCGCTACCTCGAATTGATGCAGGGTTTTCTGAAAGCCGGTTAATCTCCACTAAGTCCTCGGGGATTGAGTATGATGGAAAGCAGCATCCTGGTTGAGGCTTTTCCCGGTGGAACTTTCAGCAAAAAGTGAGTACGCGCTACTCGCAATGCTGCAACTGGCGCTCTCCCACTGCAAAGCCGAGCCCATGCAGATTAAAGAAATTGCCCAATGCCAGAGCATCCCTGACCGGTATCTGGAGCAGTTGCTGGCGGACCTGCGTCGTCACGGTCTGGTCAAATCTCAACGGGGAGCACGGGGTGGCTACCTGCTTGCCCGCGAACCCTACGCCATCAATCTACTGGAGATTGTGCAATGCATCGAGGGGACCGATGAGGTGACAAAAAGCACCGATTGCACCCTCGAATCGAACTTGATTCACGATGTCTGGCAGGAGTCGCGTCAGGCTGCTGAGCAGGTTCTTAAGAACTACTCCCTTCAAAAACTGGCCGAGTTGCATAGCCGCCGCCAGAGCACCGTCATGTACTACATCTAGCTATCACCATGAACATCGCACACGACATCACCGAACTGGTCGGCCGCACACCACTGGTTCAGCTCAACCGCATCCCTGAGGCTGAAGGGGCTAAAGCTCGTATCGTTGTCAAGCTCGAAAGCTTTAATCCGTCGTCCTCAGTGAAAGACCGCATCGGCGTCTCGATGATCGACGCAGCCGAGCAGAGCGGTGCCATCTTGCCTGGCAAGACGACCCTGGTCGAACCGACCTCCGGCAACACGGGCATCGCCCTGGCAATGGTGGCAGCGGCCCGAGGCTATCAATTGATCTTGACCATGCCCGACACGATGAGCACCGAGCGACGGGCAATGCTCAGGGCCTACGGCGTCCAACTCGAACTGACGCCGGGGGCAGAGGGGATGCGCGGTGCTATTCGTCGCGCCGAAGAAATCGCAACTGCGTTGCCGAACGGTCACTTGCTCCAGCAGTTCCGCAACCCTGCCAACCCCAAAATTCACCGCGAAACCACTGCTGAAGAACTCTGGCAGGATACCGACGGCCAGATGGACATCTTCGTCTCCGGCGTCGGCACCGGCGGCACCATCACGGGCGTCGCCGAGGTCTGGAAGGCGCGCAAGCCTGAAGTGCAGATCGTGGCGGTCGAGCCGGCTGGTAGCCCTGTGCTCTCTGGCGGCAAGCCGGGCGTGCACAAGATCCAGGGCATCGGAGCCGGGTTTGTACCCGATGTCTTGCGCCGCGACCTCATCGACGAAGTGATCCAGGTGCTCGACGAACGCGCCATCGAGTATGGGCGCAGACTGGCAAAAGAAGAGGGCTTGCTCTCAGGTCTTTCGAGCGGGGCGGCGCTCTGGGCCGCTTTGCTCCTCGCCAAGCGTCCCGAAAACGAAGGGAAGCTGATTGTCTTCGTCCAG